>DAITQD010000185.1:0-4329 GCA_036833255.1 Jatrophihabitantaceae bacterium | reverse complement strand
GCCGAGCTGAGCGATGCGGGTTTCGTGGTGCTCGGCATCTCCCCGGACAAGCCGGAGAAGCTCGCCAAATTCCGCGATCGCGACGCGCTGACCTTCCCGCTGCTGTCGGACCCGTCCCACTCGGTACTCGAGGCCTACGGCGCGTTCGGTGAGAAGACGATGTACGGCAAGGCCGTCACCGGTGTGATCCGCTCGACCTTCGTCGTCGACGAGGACGCCACGATCCAGACCGCTCAGTACAACGTCAAGGCTACCGGCCACGTCGCCAAGCTCCGTCGCGACCTCGCTGTTTGACGGTGGCTGGCGCTGCGTCCACGCGGCAAGACAAGCTTCCCCGCCAAGATGACGAGATTTAGGCCAACACCGTGGTCGGCTCGGCGGGGAAGTCACGTTGACCCCCACGTATTGTGTGCCGCGGGGCCGTGGCCCAACGGCAGAGGCAAACGATTTAGGGTCGTTTCAGTGAGGGTTCGAATCCCTCCGGCCCCACTACCACAACACGGTCTTCGACCGCGACCAGTTAGCCGATCGGCAGGCATCTACGCTGGTGAGGTGGCATCGCGGCGCGTCGTCTACACCGCTCTGACCGGTAGCTATGAGACCCTGCTCGACCAGCCGGTCGCGGCGTTGTACAACGATGTCGATCTCATCTGCTTCACCGACGACCCTGGTCTGACCAGCAAGACCTGGCAGGTTCGCCCGATCGAGATCAGCTTTCCGCTTGACTCCAATCGCAGCAGCCGGCGGCCGAAGATCCTCGCGCACGAGTATCTCGCCGACTACGACGAGTCGCTCTACATCGATAACGCCGTGCTGTTGACGGTCGCGCCGGACGTGCTGTTCGACGAGTGGCTGCCCGCGCATGCGCCGATGGCGCTGTTGCGGCACAGCTTCCGGGCCACGCTGCGCGCGGAGTTCGACGCCGTCGTCGCCGAAGGACGCGACGCCGCCTGGATATGCGACGAACAGCGGGAGCACTACGCGCGCGGCCATCCCGACACGATGGCCGGACCCGCCCTGTGGGGCGGGCTCCTGTTGCGGCGCCACAACGACCCGGCGGTGCACTCGGCGATGTCGATCTGGTGGGAGCACGTGCTGCGGTACTCGCGGCGTGACCAACTCTCGCTGCCCGTGGCCCTCCAATCGGCTGGTCTCGACGCGCTGGTGCACGACGTCGACAACTACGTGTCCCCCTACCACGAGTGGCCGCGGGTGGCGGCCAAGCGGGATCCCGCCGGCGGCGCACCGTTGTGGCCGGGCCCCGAAGGCCGCATAGCGCAGCTGGAAGGCGAGACCGCGGACCTGCGCGGCCAGCTCGCGGCGGCCGGGTTACAGGCCGACAGCGCGCGGAGTGACGCGCTCGAAACGACGGGCCAACGCGACGCCGCGGTGGCAGAACGTGATGCCGCGGTGGCCGAACGTGATGCCGCGGTGGCCGAACGTGATGCCCTTGCTCGAGCGGTCGCGGAACTCAGGGCATCAACGTCGTGGCGGCTGACCCGTCCCCTGCGCACCCTCAGCGACGCCTTGCCGGCTACCCGCGCTGCCAGGCGACCTGACGCGTAAGGCCCTCTGAAATTCCCACCTTCGGGGCGTAGCCCAGCTCGAGTGCGGCCGCCGATACGTCGGCCGAGGTATGCCGCTGATTTCCCGGCGGGTCGGGCACCGCGACGACCCGGGCGGCACTGCCGACCAGGTGCCAGAGCTCGCGCAGAATCTCGAGCAGCGAGACCGATGAGGCCCCACCGATGTTGTAGGTCCCGCCGATCCGGCCACGGGAGACGGCCAGCCCGATCGCCGCCACGGCATCGTCCACATAGGTCATCGAGCGGGTTTGTCTTCCGTCGCCGTGTATCTCGAACACGGCTCCGTCGAGTGCAGCCGCGATCGCGGAGTACACACCCATGTCCGGCCGCTGGCCCGGACCGTAGACCGAGAAGAGCCGCAGCGTGACGACCGGCAGCCCCTTCGCGTCGGCGAAGGCATGCAGCGTCGATTCGGCGGCAAGCTTGCTGGCGCCGTAGGGCGAGATCGGCCGCAGTGTGCTCGTCTCGTCACCGGTGGCGATGCGTCCGTACACCGACGAGGACGACGCGTGCACCAGTCGAGGCACCCCAGTCTCCAGACACGCCTGAGCCACCCGTGCGGTCGCTGCGACGTTGTCCCGCAGATAGCCGGAGTACTCAGTCCAGCTCGCGTGGGTACCCGGGCGCCCGGCGAGGTGGATGACGGCGTCGGCATCCCGCATGAGTGGGTTGAGGTCGACCCGCTCGTCGGCCAGGTCGACGACATGCGGGACGAAGCCGTCGCGCGCGCACAGCTGATCCCAGGCCCGGACGAGGCGGCCGTCGGTGCCGAGGCGGTCGACGCCGACGACTTGCTGACCGCCGTCCAGCATCGCGTTCGCGAGCCGGGCGCCGATGAATCCGGCCGCGCCGGTCACGACTACGGTCACGTCGCGCGTGCACAGCGTAGGTCGTGACCGACGCTGGTCAGACACTTGCCGTCGGCCAGGCGCCATTTCCAACCGTGCATCTGGCAGGTGAGCACGCCGTCCTCGATGTTGGCGAAGCGGCTCAGGTCGGCCTTGAGGTGCGGGCAGCGGCGCTGCATCTCCCACCCGTCCAGGACGACTGTCTCGTTGGCTTCGGCGGCGTTCTGCTCGGCGAACCAGCCCTCGGCGTAGTTGAGCCGCTCCTCGGACAGGCATTTGAAGAACACGTAGATGAACTCGTTGTACGGCCCGATGCGCTGGGCGGAAAAGCGGCACGAGAGGAACAGCGAGTTCACCCAGTCGATCTCGTGCTCGTGGATGAGTTGCTCGAGGTAGACGCGGCGGGTGCGGAAGCGGTAGCGCACCTTCTCGCCCGCGTATGCGCGCACCTCGCGCGCCACGAAGTCCAGCAGGATGTCGACGTCACCACGCTCGGCGTCCTCGGCGGTGAAGCGCAAGCCGCCGTCGATGCCCGCCGCCATGTGGTCGGCCTCCTCGAGCAGGGGCGTGAACCACTCCTGCAACGCCGGGAGGATCTCGATCTCCGGGTGTGTCCAGGTGACCTTGGCCGCCTCGACCTCGGGCATCCGACGGGCCTGGTACTCGCGCAGGTAGGACTCCTTGTGCGCGAACAGCTTCGCAACCTCGTCCTCCGGCATCGGGTGCGCGACCGGGCAGCCATCACGCGTGAGGTCCGCGAGCGAGCCCGGCAGCAGCAGCCGGCCCTCCTCGTGGCCCTTCGACGCCAGCCAGTCCAGATACACCAGTTGGTCGGGAAAGATGTTGGACTCATC
Organism: Jatrophihabitantaceae bacterium; assembly: GCA_036833255.1. GTDB lineage: Bacteria > Actinomycetota > Actinomycetes > Mycobacteriales > Jatrophihabitantaceae > QHCC01. The sequence goes on along the minus strand of DAITQD010000185.1, from coordinate 1,041 downwards.
GCCGAAGATGTCGTTGAAGCCCCACAGCTCCTCGTCGAGGAAGCACGGTGGCCCGGCAGTCGGGAACACGAACCGCGCGGCGCACTCCTCGATGTAGCGCAGCGTGCGGTCGAACTGCCGCGCCCGCTTGGACAGCCCGAGGGCCTGCTTCGCCCGCGAGGGCAACTCGTAGACCATCGGGAACCAGATCGCGCCGGAGAACTGCACCAGGTAGGCGTCGATCGGGCCGAGCTCCTTGACCAGATCAAGCTCGGAGGGCCGCGCGTCGTTCTGGTTCAGCACTCGGTATCGGCCGTCATACACCCACAGCGACGAGTCGCCGATCGGCCCGTCGGTCGGCGAGGTCAGCGACTGGATCATCACCTGGAGCCCGTCGAGCTCGACCGGCTCGCCGTTGTCGGGCTTGACGAAGCTGGTGAACCCGACCTCGCGCAGCGCATCCTCGAGCTCGGTCGTCGGGAAGTCGGGCAGCAGCACTGTCGTCTTCTTGCTGACCTGCTTGCGCAGGTGCTCGGGGTCGAAATGGTCGCGGTGCAGGTGACTCACGAACAGGTAGTCGGCCTGCCCGATCTGATCCCACTCCAGCTGCGAATTGTCGGGGAACGGGAACCACGAACCGAAGTACGCGGGGTTCACCCAGGGGTCGGTCAGGATGCTGCCGTGCGCAGTCTCGATGAGCACGCTGGCGTGTCCCAGGCCGGTGATGCGCATGGTTCGACCCTAATGCCAGAATGAAGGTCACCCTGGCACCGCAACCACGACAGGAGCGCGCCGACGTGGCCTTCCTCGAGCCGCCCGACCTCGGATCGCCTGAGGACTACGCCGCGCACCACCCGCAGGAGCACCCGACCGACTGGGGTTGGCACGGCGAGTGGGGTCGGGTAGGGCGCAGAGGGGCCTGGGGCGCCACGATCGTCCTGCTTCTCATGATCACCACCACGCACTACAACGCATCCGGGGCGGCCTGGCTGATTCTCGTCGCGGCCGGGCTGATCGGATACCAGTTGTGGGACATCCAGCGCCGCAGGAACGCCTGGCGTC
>DAITQD010000184.1:3250-4331 GCA_036833255.1 Jatrophihabitantaceae bacterium | reverse complement strand
GCCGGCGCGCCAACTGAGCACCACCGCCATGAAGATCAGCCCGGCACACGCGATGAGTTGACCCGCGATCATCGTGTTCGCCATGTCTGCCACCTCCGCGATGCTGTCCAGAATCAATCGTCGCTCCCGGTGGAGCGGCTGTCCAGCCTTGGACTGCGAAACGTCACTGCATGTCTACCCACGCCTGGCGTCAACGAAACCGAGAGGTTCAGCCGACTTTCACGCCCATTGGGGTAGTTCGGGCGTCGCGCTGAGTGCGGCCGCGGCGGCCGCCGGACGCCCGACCAGCCACGCGAGCAGCGCCCAGTCCGGCCCGATGACGCTGACCGGATCGCCATCGCCGACCGTCCAGACCCGACCGCCGAGATCGGTCGTCACCGATCCTTCTGGCGCGACCTCGATCCGCATCGCAGCGGTGCCACGCTTGCCCAGGCCGCCGGCGAGGACGGGCAGTAGGTAGGCGACGAACTCGGCCGGCCACTCGTCGGGCGGGTAAGCACCGGCCAGATCGACGCGGTGGATCTCCACCTCACGCCACCGCGCCGCGACATAGTCGCGGGCGGGACGGTCCTCGGTGGGCAACTCCCAGCCGTCCGCGTCGGCGACCGCGCCGAAGAGCCGGTCCAGGCGGTCGGCCGACTCGCGCACGTCGGCCGCCAGCTCGGCGAAGCCCCGCGTCGCCCCGGCCTCGATGTCGGCGTTGCGGCCGTCCGTGCCGTCCGGGTAGCGGGCGGCGATCTCACCGCGCAGCGCGGCGGACAGCGTGCGGGTGATGCCGTCGGCGTTGCGCGCGATGTGGCTGAGCACGTGGCCCCGCGTCCAGCCGGGCAGCAGTGACGGCGCGCGCACGTCCGCGTCGGTCCACCGTTCGGCGACGATACCGTGCAGCAGTGCGGCGGTGGACGTGCGCAGCCCGGTCAGAAATGCGGTGGGCGCGCTCATGCTTTGATCGTGTCAGACGCCGGGTGCGCGCGTTGCAAGGTGCGCAGCCCGATCAGGATCACTACTGGCCAGGCCCGAGACATTCGAGACCGGCGCTCGAGGCCGCGTCAGCCAACCGGTGGTCGTAGGCGACGAAGGC
>DAITQD010000184.1:0-3150 GCA_036833255.1 Jatrophihabitantaceae bacterium | reverse complement strand
CGATGACGACGGCACCGCTGGGCGACGCGCGCGACCACCTCTCGGAGTATGTGGCCGACGTGCAGCGCACCCACAACCGCGTGACGATCACCCGCTACGGCCAGCCCGCCGCGGTGCTGATCTCCGCCGACGAGCTGGCGTCGTTGGACGAGACCGTCGACATTCTCTCAACCCCTGGTGCGCTGGAGGAGATCCGCCAGGCCGAGGCCGAGATCGACCGTGGGGAGTACGTCACCGCCGAGGCGATGAGCCGCCTCCTCGCGCAACGGCGCGCGCGCGAACATCGCTCCGCGTGACCGAGCTTGCCATCAACACACAGCAGCACAGGGCACGAGATTCGGCTGTCTCGCGCCGCGAGTCGTGCCCTGGCCGAGCAGCTGCCGCTGGGTGTGGCCTCGGCAATCTGGGAGTTCCTCCTCGGGCCATTGGCCGAGAACCCGCGCAGGCTCGGCAAGGCGCTGTCCGGGAACCTAGCCGGGTATCACGCGGCCCGGCGCGGCAGCTACCGCGTGGTGTACCGCATCGCCGACAACCCCAACGTGATCACCGTGCTACGGATCGATCACCGCCGCACCGTCTACCACCGATAGCTCGTCATTGGCGCAGGATCCGCGGCGGGTGTTCTGCTGCGGGCGGGCCTGCGCTCTGGACGAGGGCTCATTCGTCCCGATTGTGTGTTTAGCGGCTGGACACTTGCGGTGTTTAGCGCCTATACTTACAATCGTGAAGGCGCGGGAGGTGAATGCCCGAATCGAGGCGCTCGGCGGCGTGCAGACGCGCCAGCGCGGCTCGCACCGCCGGTACGCGGTCAAGTACACCGACACCGACGGCGCGAATCGCACAGCGTTCACCACTGTGCAGCAACACCCGTCACACGACATCCCGCTCGGGACTCTGCGAGCGATTCAGCGGGACCTGATTCCCGCGCTAGGGAAAGGATGGCTGCTATGAGCTACCTAGCGACCGTGACCCGGGAAGGCGCCGACTGGCTGGCTGAAGTCGAGGGCCTGCCGGGTGCTCACGCCTACGCCCGGACGCTGACCCGGCTGCGCGCGGAACTCACCGACGCCATCATCGTGTCGGCAGAGCTGTCCGACGACGCCGAGGTGGAGATCAGCTTCGCTCTGGCTGCGAAGGTCGACCGGGCGGACGCGCTGCGGGTGGCATTCGGGCTGGCGCGGGAACGGCACGACTTGAACGCCCGCGAGGCGCGTCTGCACGAGCAGGTTGCCGAAGTAGTCACCGAGTTGGTCGACGGCGGGTATTCCGTCCGCGACGTCGCCGGCGCCCTGGATGTGACCCCTGGGCGGATTTCCCAGCTGGCCAATACGAAGACCAAGAACGTCAAGACGAAGAAGCGCAAGAAAAATACGACCGTGTGATGTGAACAGCCGCCATTGTCAGGTCGCGACTGACTCCGCGGCTACAGCCGGCGCGGACGTCCGGCGCTGCGACCGTAGCCCGTCGACCGTAAGCACGATCAGCGCCACCCACACCAGCGCGAAGCCGATCAGCTCGGCCGGCGGCAGCGGCTCGTGCCGGATGCCGACCCCGACCGAGAACTGCAATACCGGCGCGAGGTACTGCAGCAACCCGACGACGCTCAGCGGCAGGCGCCGCGTGCTCGCGGCGAACAGCAGCAGGGGCACCGCGGTGACGATCCCGGTGCTGGCGAGCAGCAGCGCGTTCCCGGCACCGTGGCTGGCGAACACCAGGTTGCCCTGCGCGGCGACAACGCCGAGGGCAATCAGGGCCGGCACGAACATTGCGCCGGTCTCGATGGTCATCGACTCGACGGCGCCCACCGCGGCGCTCTTCTTGAAGAACCCGTACAGGCCGAAGGACGTCGCGAGGATGAGCGCGATCCACGGCGGGTGACCGTAGTCGACAGCGATGACGAGGACGGCGACCGTGCCGATGCCGACCGCGGTCCACTGCATCGGGCGGAGCCGCTCGCCCAGCACGAACACGCCCAGCAGGATCGTGAACAGCGGGTTGATGAAGTACCCCAGGCTGGTCTCGACGACGTGCCCGGAATTGACGCCGTAGATATAGGTGCCCCAGTTGACCGTGACGACGACGGCGGCGGCCACCAACAGGCTGCGCTGACGACGGTTGGCCAGTACCGCCCGGACCCGCCCGAAACCCCGGGTGATGCGCAGGATGACCGCCATGACCACGAGCGACCACGCCATCCGCTGGGCCAGGATCTCGACGGTCCCCGCAGGTTCGAGCAGTGGCCAGTACAGCGGGAACAGGCCCCACAGCAGGTAGGCCGACGCGCCGTAGATCAACCCGCTGCGGGCGTCGTCGTCGTCGGGCACGTCTCCAGGTTACGGACGAGGTCGAACGGTTGCCCCAGCCAATCCGGCCCGACTGGTCAGGTATCCACTGTGACGTCGGACGCATGAGGTCGGGTCGCCCTTACGTCGATCTCCATCCACGTCTGCGGTACCCGCAACGGGCCGAAACCGAGCGCGGCATACACGCCGTGCGCATCGCGGGTCGTGAGCACCAACCGGGGCACGCCGAGACCACGCAGGTGCTCGACCACGGTGCCCACCAGCCAGCGTCCGATGCCGCGACCACGCCACGCGTCGTCGACTACAACGTCGCTCAGCCAGGCGAAGGAGGCGAGGTCGGTCGTCGCCCGCGTGAGCGCCACCTGCTCGCCGCTCGGTGTGTACACGCCGTACACCCGGGAGTTCTGGAGGGAGCGTTCGATCGCCTCGGCCGAGCGATCGCTGGCCCAGTACGACGACGCGAGCCAGGCCCGGACCCGGGCGAGGTCGATGCGGCCGGGATCGTCGGAGATCATCAGCCCGTCGTCCCGCTGCAATTCCAGACCCATACGGGTCATGCTGCCGTGCACCGCAAGTCCGAATGGACGCGGTATCGCTCGAGCGGCAGTCGGTCATACTTCGCGGATGACTGATGTGACCCCAGATTGGGAAGCGCGCGTCGCGGAAGTCTTCACCGCGATCGACAGCTACGACGAGGGCGAACTGGTCGCCCGGATCGACCGCACTGGTCTCCGAGCTACCACCGGGCAGCGCGATCGGGCTGTTCGAGCGGGGCGCAGCCTGTGACTCCACCGGTCACCCAGATCGTGCGGTGCCGCTGTACCGGGCCGCTCTCGACGCGGGCCTG
>DAITQD010000183.1:1569-4334 GCA_036833255.1 Jatrophihabitantaceae bacterium | reverse complement strand
CCGGTGTGGGCACTGGCCGGAGCAACGGTGGTGAGCAGGCTTCGGTGGACCGGATTGGCTGAGGCGGGTGCGGAGCTGATGATGACGCCGAAACCCACCGCCAACGCGAGAATGCCTGCGACGCGTCGCCGGAACGAACCTGACACTTTGTCCCCTTTGTTCCTAGTTTAGGTGGATTTAATATGCGAATTCCGACGTTGTTCCCCAGAAATCGTGCACTGTGAATAGGATTCAGTGCAAACGGCCGCATTCCAAATTTCCGAAGTGGCAGCTAGCTGCCTGGCACGAACTGCGAAAACGGATATGAGTGAAACCGGGCAGCTGAGCGATCTCGAGGTCGAGCTTTATCGCGCCCTGCTGACGATGCCCGGCAGCACCCTGGCGCAGATCGCTGAGAATCTCGGTCGCGGGGCCGACGATCTGGATAAACCGGCGGCGACGCTCGCCGACATGGGCCTGCTACGCGCCGACGTCGGCGACAGCTTCATCGCCATCAGCCCGATGCTGGCCGAGGCCACCGTTCTCGGGGCTGAGGACCTGGAACTGGGGGCGCGGCGCGCGTCGGTCGAGGCACGGCGCAACGCGATCCGCGGGCTGGTGCCGGACTGGAACGAGACGCTGAGCAGCACCGTGCAAGAGGTCGCGGTCGACGTGCTGTCCGACCAGACCGCGATCGCGAACGTGCTGATGCACTACGCCGATCGCTGCCAGAACGAGCTGCTGTCGGTCGCCCCGGGTCGGCTGCCGACAACGCGCATCGACGGGCGCACCCGCATCGCGAACCTCTACTCCCTACGCCGCGGCATCAAGACCCGTGCGCTCTACCAACACACGGCGCTGCGCGACCGGGCCAGCCGCTCCTACCTCAACGAGCTCGCCGACAACGGTGCGAAGATCCGCTTCGCCTCGTCGGTGCCGGGCCGCAGCCTCGTCGTCGACCGTGACGTCGCGCTGTTGCCTATCCCCACCGCCGAAGTGGGGCGCCACGGACTCGCGGTCGTGCGGGAACCAAACGTCATCGCCTGGGTCGTCGCCACATTCGAACAGCTGTGGGCCGAGGCGTCGCCCCTCGAGGACGTGATCCATCAGCAGCGCGACGAAACCGAGCTCGACCACACCCGCGCCGCGATCCTGCGGCTGATGGCCGAAGGTGAGAAAGACGAAGCGATCTCGCGGCGGTTGTCGATCTCGGTACGCACCTGCCGACGTCACATCGCCGACTACATGGCACAGGTCGGCGCCACCAGCCGCTTCCAGGCGGGCGTCATCGCCGCGCGGGCCGGGCACACCGACAACCAGCCGCTGGGCTGATCCGGGCCGCCGGCGCCCGGTGTCAGCTGCCGGTGTAGTACCCGTCCGCGACCTCGAGTGCCTCGTCGAGGATGGCGATGCCCTCGCGCACCTCGTCCGCAGTGGTTGTGCACGGCGGCACGACGTGGGTGCGATTGAAGTGGGTGAACGGCCACAGCCCGCGTTGCTTGCACGCCGCGGCGAACTCGGTCATCGGCTTCGCGCCGGCGCCGGCGGCGTTGTACGGGACGAGCGGCTCGCGGGTCGTGCGGTCGCGGACCAGCTCGAGCGCCCAGAAGACGCCGAGACCCCGCACCTCACCGACCGAGGGGTGCTTGTCGGCGAGCTTGGCCAGCTCGGGCCCGATGACGTCGGTGCCCAGCGCCCGGGCGTGTTCGACGATGCCCTCGTCCTTGAAGATGTTGATAGCCGCGACGGCGCTGGCACAGGCCAGCGGGTGGCCGGAGTAGGTCAACCCGCCCGGGTAGGCGCGTTGCTGGAAGCTCGCCGCGATCGCGTCGGAGATGAGCACGCCGCCGAGGGGGACATAGCCGGAGTTGACGCCCTTGGCAAAGGCGATCAGGTCCGGCGCCACTCCCCAATGGTCGATCGCGAACCACTCGCCGGCGCGGCCGAAACCGGCCATCACCTCGTCGGCGATCATCATGATGCCGAACTCGTCGCAGAGCGCGCGCACGCCGGCGAGGTAACCCGGTGTGGGCACCAGGATGCCGTTGGTGCCGACCACCGTTTCGAGGATGATCGCGGCGATCGTCTGCGCGCCCTCGACCATGATCAGGTCGCGCAGGTGCCCCAGCGCGCGCTCGGTCTCCTCCTGCGGCGTGCTCGCATGGAACGCCGAGCGGTACAGGTAGGGACCCCAGTAGCGCACGACGCCGGGAATACCCGGCTCGCTGCCCCACCGCCGCGGGTCACCGGTCATCGCGATCGCGCCGGCCGTGGCGCCATGGTAGCTGCGGTAGGCGGCGAAGACCTTGTGCCGTCCGGTGTGCAGGCGGGCCATGCGCAGCGCGTTCTCCGTCGCCTCGGCACCGCCGTTGGTGAAGAACACCTGGTTGAGGTCACCGGGCGCCAACTCGGCGATGAGCCGCGCGGCCTCGCTGCGCGCGTCGTTGGCGAAGGTCGGCGCGATGGTGCACAGCCGCGCCGCCTGCTCCTGGATCGCGGCCACCAGCTTGGGGTGCTGGTAGCCGATGTTGACGTTGACCAGTTGCGAGGAGAAGTCGAGGTAGCGCTTGCCGTCGTAGTCGGTGAAGTAGGAGCCGCTCGCACTGGCGATCGGCATCGGGTCGATCAACGCCTGTGCCGACCACGAGTGGAACACGTGCGCCCTGTCGTCGGCACGAACGCGCTCCTCGTCAGTGGCGATCCCGCTCAGCACATCGGTCACTGCTCGCTCCACAAGTGTCGCTCGGTGGTCACTGCTCGCTCCACAAGTGTCGCTCGGTGGTCAT
>DAITQD010000183.1:0-1469 GCA_036833255.1 Jatrophihabitantaceae bacterium | reverse complement strand
GCTTTCGTTGATCAACATCCCGGGAACATGCCCACAGCCATGCGCCCGGCGTGTTGATCACGGGAAGCTAGCTCGCGACGGTAGGTGCCGTGCGCGGCCACGGCCGCAGCTGCTCGAGCTGAGCGGCGATCGCAAGCAGCAGCGATTCACCACCGGGCCGTGCCACGAGTTGCACCGACAACGGCATTCCGTTCGGGTCCAGCCCCGCGGGCACCGCCATCGCGGGCCACCCCGCCAGGTTCCAGTGCGCTGCGAACGGCGCGTAGTGGATGTTGGACCAGATGTTGGCCAGCCAGCCCTTCTGCGCCCACGCCGCTGACGTGATCGGCGGCTGCGCGAGGGTTGGCGTCAGGAGGACGTCGTGGTCGGCGAAGAACGCCTCGGCCCTGCGCCGCCAGCGTTCACGACCTTTCTGCCGGGGCAGTCCGGCGCGCAGCGCAATACGCCCTGCTGCGGCATGGCGCCGGGTAGGGGCCGCCATCCGGTCGCGATCGGCGAGCAGCCGTGCATCCAGTTCGGTGCCGGCGACCCAGCGGACGATCTCGGACAGCCCGGCGACCTGACCGTACGGCGGGTCGGCGTCGCGCACGGAGTGACCGACCCCGCGCAGCAACAAGGCGGTCTCGCGCACGGCAGCAGCCCAGTGCTTGTCGACGGGCGTGGCAGGCAACGGTGCCTTCGTCGAGACCGCGATCCGCACGCAACCCGCACCGTCGATCGTCGCGAGCTCCGGACGTCCCGCCAGCACCGACAACAGCAGGGCGGCATCCTCGACCGTCGTCGCCAGCGGGCCGTTCTCCGACATGTCGAACCACGAGCCATTGCCGAGCTCGGCCGGGACGACGCCCAGGCCGGGCTTGATGCCGACCAGCCCGCAGCACGCGGCCGGAATCCGGATCGATCCCATGCCGTCGTTGCCGTGCGCGGCCGGGACCATTCCGGATGCCACCGCTGCCGCTGAGCCTCCGGACGAGCCGCCGGGTGTGCGGCCGAGGTCCCAGGGGTTGCGCGTGATGCCGAAGTCGGAGTCGGTAGCGCCGAAGACGCAGAGCTCGGGCACGCGGGTGAGGCCGACGACCACCGCGCCCGCTTCGCGCAGGCGCCGCACGATCTCGTGGTCGGCCTGCTGCGGCGCCGGGTCGCTGCCGGACGAGCCGATACGCATCGGTTCGCCGGCGACCGGGACGTTGTCCTTGATCGGGATTGGGACGCCGGCCAGTGGCAGCGTCTCCTTGTCCTGGCGGGCGTCGATGGCGTCGGCCTCGTGCAGGGACTTGAAGACGCGCACCTCTTGGAACGCGCCGATCCGGCCGTCGCGCTGCTCGATGCGTTCGAGGGCGTGTTCGGTCGCAGTGCGGGCGGTGAGCTTGCCGGTGCGAACGGCGGCCGCGATCTCGGCGGCGGTCTGAGTCATCCCCGGACGCTACCGGCTCCTCGGCAGCTGGGCCGGAGATAGAAAAGCGAACTGC
>DAITQD010000182.1:0-4509 GCA_036833255.1 Jatrophihabitantaceae bacterium | reverse complement strand
GTGCCGGCCTTGGCGTAGTTCACCGACGCGTCGTAGATGGTGTTGACCGGTCCGTCGGGCGCGGTGAAGTCGCGGGTGAAGCCGCCCTCTGTCTCCGGCGCGAGCTGGTTGCGCAGCCGGATATTGGCGAACGTGCCTCGGATCATCACCTCGTGGTTGCCGCGTCGCGATCCGTAGGAGTTGAAGTCCTTGCGATCGACGCCGTGCTCGGACAGGTAGATGCCGGCGGGCGAGTCGGTCTTGATCGCACCGGCTGGGCTGATGTGGTCGGTGGTCACCGAGTCCCCGAGCTTGGCCAGCACCCGGGCGTTCGCGATGTCGGTGACCGGGGACGGGTCGCGCTCCATCGTGTCGAAGTACGGCGGCTTGCGGACGTAGGTGGACTCGCTGTCCCACTCGAACGTCTTGCCCTCAGGGGTCGGCAGACTCTGCCACTTATCGTCGCCGGCGAAGACGTCGGCGTAGTCGCGGGTGAACATCTCGCTGGCGATGGCCTGTTCTATCGTCGTCTGGATCTCCTGGACGGACGGCCAGATGTCGTGCAGGAAGACCGGGTTGCCGTCGGGGTCCGAGCCCAGCGGGTCGTTGATCAGGTCGATGTCCATTGACCCTGCGAGTGCGTAGGCGACCACCAGCGGAGGCGAGGCGAGGTAGTTCATCTTCACGTCAGGGTTGATGCGGCCTTCGAAGTTGCGGTTGCCGGAGAGCACCGCGGTCGCGGCGAGGTCGCCCTCGTTCACGGCCGCGGACACTTCTTCGATGATCGGCCCGGAGTTGCCGATGCAGGTTGTGCACCCGTAGCCGACCAGGTTGAAGCCGAGCTTGTCGAGGTAGGGCGTCAGCCCGGCCCGGTCGTAGTAGTCGGTGACGATCTTCGACCCCGGCGCCAGGGACGTCTTGACCCACGGCTTGCGGGTGAGACCGCGCTCGACGGCCTTCTTGGCCAGCAGCGCTGCGGCGATCATGACCGACGGGTTGGATGTGTTGGTGCACGAGGTGATCGCCGCGATGACGACGGCACCGTGGTCGAGCACGCAGGTCGAGCCGTCGGCGAACGTCACCGGCACCGGATTCGAGCTGCGGCCGGTCGCGCCGTTGGCCGCCGACGGCACCGTGGCCGCCGGGGGAACGGTGGCCGCCTCGTTGAAGCTGGGCACATCCGAGGCCGGGAACGACTCGGACCCGGCCTCGTCGTGCGCGTCCTGCACCGAATCACCATCGACATAGGCGCCGAGGGCCGCACGGAACATCGGCTTGGCAGCCTTCAGCGGGACGCGGTCCTGAGGGCGCTTGGGGCCGGCGAGTGAGGGCTCGATGCTCGACAGGTCCAGCTCGAGGGTCTCGGAGAAGGCCGGCTCGATCGACGGGTCGTGCCACAGGCCGTTGGCCTTCGCATATGTCTCGACGAGCGCGACCTGCTCCTCCTTGCGGCCGGTGAAGCGCAGGTATTTCAGCGTCTCCTCGTCGATCGGGAAGATCGCGCACGTCGAGCCGTACTCGGGGCTCATGTTTCCGATCGTGGCGCGGTTGGCCAGTGGCACGGCTGACACGCCGGGGCCGTAGAACTCGACGAACTTCCCGACCACGCCGTGCTTGCGCAGCATCTCGGTAGTGGTGAGGACGAGGTCGGTGGCAGTCGAGCCCTCGGGCAGCTCGCCGATGAGTTTGACGCCGACGACGCGGGGGATGAGCATGCTGACCGGCTGGCCGAGCATCGCCGCCTCGGCCTCGATGCCGCCAACACCCCAGCCGAGCACCCCCAGGCCGTTGACCATCGTGGTGTGCGAGTCGGTACCGACGAGGGTGTCCGGGTAGAGCATGCCGTCGCGGGAGAACACCACGCGGGCGAGGTACTCGATGTTGACCTGGTGCACGATGCCGGTACCGGGCGGCACGACCTGGAATTCGTCGAACGCGGTCTGGCCCCACCGCAGGAACTGGTAGCGCTCGCGGTTGCGCTCGTACTCGAGCTCGACGTTGCGGGCGAACGAGTCCGGTGCACCGAACAGGTCGGCGATAACCGAGTGGTCGATGACGAGCTCGGCCGGCGCCAACGGGTTGATCTTGGTGGCGTCGCCGCCGAGTTCCACGACCGCTTCCCGCATCGTGGCCAGGTCGACAACCGCGGGCACTCCGGTGAAATCCTGCATGACGACGCGGGCGGGGGTGAACTGGATCTCGGTGTCGGGCTCGGCGTCGGGCTGCCAGTCGGCGAGAGCCTGGATCTGTTCGGAGGTGACGTTCTTGCCGTCCTCGGTACGCAGCAGGTTCTCGAGCAGCACCTTCAGGCTGAAAGGCAGTCGTGCCGAGCCGTCGACCGCATCGAGCCGGAAGTACTCATAGCTCGTCCCGCCCACCTCGAGCTGGGCGCGGGATCCGAAGCTGTCGTTGCTCTCTGCTGCCACGGCTGGGGCTCCTTCGGGTGTGATCACATGTCGATTGGCTCGAACAAACATCTCTTGACGTCAAGATACCACCGTCCGTTCCTGGCATCTCAATGAACGCATTACCAGCAATCACCCCATCCTGGCCTTAGAGTCATCGCCGTGGCTGACGCGGTGATGGGCGATGAACTGCGCCTGAACGGATGGCGCCTCATCCGGCGCTGCGCAGCGATCGCCTATTTCGCCACCTTGACCTGGATGGTCGTGACTGACGGCGTGCCTACCGGGCGTAGCAGCCTGATGACGATCACCATCGTCGGCTTGGCGATCACCAGCCTCGGCTACGGGTGGCGCCGGTTGCTGCGGGTGGTGCTCGATTGGCTCCCGTTCACGCTCGTGCTGATGGTGTACGACCTGTCGCGCACCGCTGCGACCGCAGTTAACATGCCGCTGCACGAGAGCGACATCGCGTCGGCGGAGACCTGGCTGTTCGGCGGGACGATCCCGACGGTCTGGCTGCAGGACCATTTCTACACGCCGAACGCGGTGCACTGGTACGACGCCCTGGCGACGCTCGTCTACACCTCCCACTTCCTGGCGACGCCGATCCTCGCGGCCGTGCTGTGGCTGCGAAACCGCGCGATGTGGCTCGCCTACATCACCCGCGTCATCGCCCTGTCCTTCGCCGGGCTGGTCACCTACGTGCTGTTCCCGGCGGCGCCGCCATGGCTCGCGGCGCGCGACGGCCTCGTCGACCCGGTCTCCCGGCTCTCCGCGCGGGGCTGGATCTGGCTGCACGCCGGCCACGTGCAGCACCTGCTCACGAACGCGCAGCACGACGGGTCCAACCCCGTCGCAGCCATGCCCTCGTTGCACGTCGCTTTGGCGATGCTGGTGGCGCTGTGCATCGCGGGGCGCCTCACCGGGCGCTGGCGCTACTTGCTGGCGCTCTATCCGCTCGCGATGGGGCTGGTCCTGGTCTACACCGGGGAGCATTATGTGCTCGATATCGTGGCCGGGGTGGCCTACGCCCTGATCGTCCACGCCCTCGTGTCGCGATGGGAGCGCAACCGCGCGGACACCCGCCAGCTGGACGAACGGGAGCCCGTCGCGGTGTCCTGACGCCGGGTTTGGTGCGCTTGGTGCGTTTGGTGCGAATGTTTCTGCTGGGGCTGCTGGCGCTTATGGTGCCTAAGTGGGACTCTATTCTTGTGCAGGAGACTCGGATCGGACGCCGCTGCCCCCGAGTGGTCGCCGCAGTTGCCCTCGTCGCCACCGTCGCGAGCCTGCTCTTCGCCCCGGGCCTCGCCCAAGCCAAGCCGCCACCGAACCCGTCGGACGGCCAGATCGGCTCGGCGCAGCAGCACAAGAACAACCTCGCCGCTGAGGTCGGGCAACTCAGCGCTCAGACGGCGCAGCTGACGAGCCAGCTCGACCGCCTGAAGGCAGAGCAGGAACTCGCCGAGCAGAACCTGGCGTACGCGCTGTCGAAGCTTGCCGACGCCAAAGCCTCCGCCGAGGCAGCCAACGCGAAAGTCGCTAAGGCAAAGACCCATGTCCTGCAGGCGCAACAAGATTTCGTCGGCTACATCCAGGCCAGCTATATGAGCGGCGAGCTCACCGGCACGACCGGCACGCTGCTCACGGCGCACGACCCGAATATCCTGCTCGAAGAGGGCGCACTGCACGACTATCAGTCCAGCCACCAGCTCAGCGCGATCGCCAACCTGCAGCGCGCCACGGTAGCGAAGTCGAACGCCGACGCGGCCGCCCGGCGGGCCGTGGCCGTCCAGACCTCAGCCACCAACGCGGCCGAGAGTGCCACCCAGCAGGCGGTCGCCGCCGTCGGCGCTGCGCGTCGCCAGCAGCAGCAGCTTCAGGCCGCGCTGGCGGCAAACCAGACCAGGCTCCAGACCGCCCAGCTGGAGCTGGCCACTCTGAACAACCAGCGCACGACGTACGTCGCCTACCAGCGGGAGCAAGCTCGCATCGCGGCAGCGAAGGCGGCCGCTGAGGCGCGCGCCCGCGCCGCTGCTGCCGCGGCGGCAGCAGCCCGTGCCGCCGCGGCGGCGGCCGCGGCGGCGGCAGCCGCGGCAGCAGGCGGCAACGGCAACGGCGGCGGCGG
>DAITQD010000181.1:0-4539 GCA_036833255.1 Jatrophihabitantaceae bacterium | reverse complement strand
CCGGCTTGTCCGGGGAGATGCCGAGCACCACGAAACCCGCATCGCTCAGCTCGGCGAGGTTGTCGCGGAAATCGCAGGCCTGCTTCGTGCAGCCCGGTGTCATCGCGGCCGGGTAGAAGTAGACGACTACCTTGCGGCCGCGGAAGTCGCTGAGCGACACGTCCTTGCCGTCGGCGTCCGGCAGGGTGAACGAAGGAGCGGCGTCGCCGGCCGAGAGTCGGGTCATGCTGGCAACGGTACCGATCAGGCGGCGCCCGCAGCTCAGGCACTAGGCTCTGCCCGGCAGGCACAGGTGGGGCCGCGCGAAGGGAAGTGCAGAGGGTGGCTGGCGAGCGGAGCGCTGACGAGATCCAGCGCGACATCGAGAACGCCCGTACCTCGCTGGCGGTGGCCGTCGACCAGCTTGTCCTTCGCACGAGTCCTAAGCGCATTACCGACGACGCCAAGCAATGGCTGAAGGAGAAGGCGCAGACGCCGCAGGGCAAAGCCGTGATCGGCGGCACCGGCGTGCTGGTCGCGATCCTTGTCATCCGCAGGATCGCCAAGCGCTGAATGGGGCAGGCATCAGCACCGTTGTCCTGCTGATCTCCTGCCGGGATCGGCCGGGGCTGGTGCACGCCGTCGCTGAGTTCGTGCTCGCAAGCGGCGGCAACGTGTTGCACGCCGAGCAGCACGTCGACCGCGAGGCGGGGGTCTTCTTTCAGCGCGTCGAATTCGATCTTTCCGCGGCGAGCCTGGACCGGGCCGACGTGGCGGCGGCGTTCGAACCGGTCGCGGCGCGATTCGGCATGGACGTCAGCGTCCGGTTCTCCGATGAACGTCCGCGCATCGCGTTGCTCGCGTCGCGTCAGGCGCACTGCCTGGGCGATCTGCTCGGACGCTGGCGCTCGGGTGAACTGCCCGCCGAGGTCGCCGCGGTGATCAGCAATCACGCCGGTCATGCCGCGCTCGCCGCCTTCAGCGGTGTGCCGTTCCACCACCTGCCGGTGACGCCGCGGAACCGGCCGGCGCAGGAGGCGGCACTCGTCGAGTTGCTGCACGGCTACGACGTCGAACTGGTCGTGTTGGCACGCTACATGCAGGTTCTCGGCCCGGCAGTGCTCGCTGCCTTTCCAGCCCGGATCATCAACATCCACCACTCGTTCCTGCCGGCCTTCGTCGGCGCCAAGCCCTACCACCAGGCGCAGCAGCGCGGTGTCAAGCTCATCGGCGCCACTGCGCACTACGCGACGGCCGAGCTGGACGAGGGGCCGATCATTGCCCAGGACGTCGCCGCGGTCACCCATCGCGACTCGATCGACGATCTCGTCCGCAAGGGCCGCGATCTGGAGACCGTCGTCCTCGCCCGCGCTGTGCGCGCGCACGTGGAGCACCGCACCCTCGTCTTCGGCAACAAGACGGTCGTCTTCAGCTGACGGCCGGGCGGTGCACAGTGCAGACGTGCCGTGCCGATACCCTCAGCGCTGACCGTCGCCGCCCACCGCGAGGAGCGCCGTGCCCTTCCGCCTGACCCCCCGTGACAACGCCTTCTACGCGATGTTCACCGAATCGGGTCGCAACGTCGCCGACTCCGCCGAAGTGCTGGCCGGGCTGCTCGACCCGAACGCGAACCGGGAAGCGATCGCGAAGGAGTTGCGCGTGCGCGAGCACGCCAATGACTCGGTGACGCACCGCATCATGCGCCAGCTCAACACGAGCTTCGTGACGCCGTTCGACCGCGAGGACATCTACCGTCTCGCGTCCGCCCTCGATGACGTGGTCGATGCGATCGAAGCCACCGGGGACTTCGTCGTGCTGGCCGACGTCGGCAAGCTGCCCGCGCTGATGGCCGAGCAGATCACCCTGCTGCGTCGCTCGGCCAGCGAGACCGCCGACGCGATGTCGCGCCTGAAGACACTGCACGACCTCGAGCCGTACTGGATCGAGGTGAACCGCCTCGAGAACGAGGCCGACCGGGTATACCGCAAACTGCTCTCCAAGCTGTTCAGCGGCGACTACGACGCGCTCACGATGGTGAAGCTGCGCGAGGTGGCCGACGGCCTGGAGGACGCCGCCGACGCGCTCGAGCACGTCGCGCACGCCGTCGAGACAATCGCGGTCAAGGAGTCCTGAGCCGGTGGACTCCACTGCCCTCGTGGTGGTCATCGTCGTCGTCGCGCTGGGCTTCGACTTCACCAACGGCTTCCACGACTCGGCCAATGCGATCGCGACCTCGATCTCGACGAGGGCCCTCACCCCTCGGGTAGCGCTCGCGATGGCCGCGGTGATGAACGTCGTCGGCGCGCTCATCTCCACGAAGGTCGCCGCAACGGTCGGCAAGGGCATCATCGAACAGCCGACCCACGGGACGTCTGGTCTGGTAGTGATCCTGGCCGCTTTGCTCGGCGCGATCGTCTGGAACCTCGGCACCTGGTACTTCGGCCTGCCGTCGTCCTCGTCGCATGCCCTGATCGGCGGCCTCGTGGGTGCCGCCCTGGCCGCGTCCGAAACGGTCAAGTGGCAGGGAGTGCTCGACAAGGTCGTCGTGCCGATGATCATCTCGCCGTTGATCGGTTTCGGGCTGAGCTACCTGTTCATGCTCGCCCTGTTGTGGGCGTTTCGCAGAGCCAACGCCGTTCGCGCCAACCGGGGGTTCCGTTGGGCCCAGATCGCCTCGGCCGCCACGATGGCCTTCGGGCACGGCACCCAGGACGCACAGAAGACGATGGGCGTCATCGCGCTGACCCTGGTGGTGTCCGGTCATCTCGGCACCAACGACGCGATTCCACTCTGGGTGATCCTGGCAGCGGCCGCGGCGATCTCGGCCGGTACCTACTCCGGCGGCTGGCGGATCATGCGCACGCTCGGCCGGCGGATCTTCTCGCTGACTCCGGCGAGCGGCTTCGCGGCGCAGTCCGTCGCGAGCGCCGTCATGCTCGGCACGGCGCACTACGGACTGCCCGTCTCGACGACCCACGTCATCACCTCCTCGGTCATGGGCGTCGGCGCCACCCGCCGCTTCTCTGCGGTGCGCTGGGGCGTCGCCGGCAACATCATCTTCGCGTGGGTGCTGACGATTCCGGCCGCGGCCGCAGTCGCCGCCCTCATGTGGGCGGTGCTGCACCCGTTCATAGGGTGAAGGTGACGGTATCGCCAGGCCGGAGTTGCGCCGCGGCGTCCAATTCGTCGTCGCGCACCACGGCGATCACCGGATAGCCGCCCGTCACCGGCGCGTCCGGGCCGAACAGCATCGGCCGGCCGTCCGGCGGCACCTGCAGAGCGCCGGGCAGAGTTGGTTCGCTCGTCAACTCCTCCGTCCGCGTCCGGTCCAGACGTGCCCCGTCGAGGCGGATGCCGATGCGATTCGATTCGGCACGCACGGTCCAGGTCTCGGCGGTGAGGTGGCGCAGTGCCGCCGCGGTGAACCAGTCGTCGCGCGGTCCCAGGATGATCCGCAGCCGCCGACCCAGCGGGGCCGGCGTCGCGACGGCCCCACTGACGCCGCCCGCGGTGTCGGTGCCGACCGCCACGATGTCGCCACGGCGCAGCGGGGGCGGCCCCAGCCCGCTGAGGGTGTCCGTGCTGCGCGAGCCGAGTTCGACGGCCGCGGCCACCCCGCCGCGCACGGCAAAATAGCTCCGCAGACCCACGGTGGGCATGCCGAGGTGCACCCTCGCACCTTGCTGCAGGCTGGTCGCGGTGCCCCAGTCGAAGCCCGGGCAGACGGCACCGCAGAGGGCGACCGTCACCGCGTCGTGTACCCGGACGGCGAGGCCACCGAGCGTCACCTCGATCGCGGCAGCGTCCGGAGAGTTCCCGACGAGCCGGTTCGCCAGCCGCAGGGCCGCGCGATCGAAGGCGCCCGAGCGAGCGACGCCGAGCCCCGCATAGCCCAAGCGCCCGCCGTCCTGTATCGAGGCGAATGGACCGGGCTCGACGATCTCGATCATGCCGGCCGAAACCGCACGGGGGTGCCCGGGGTGAGCAGTGCGGGCGGCACGCGCGCGGTGTCCCAGAGCGGTGCGTCGGTGCGCCCGAGCAGCCGCCAGCCGCCCGGCGACGAGCGCGGATAGACGCCGGTGAACTCGCCGGCCACGCCGACCGAACCCGGTGGCACGACCGTGCGCGGCTCGGCGAGTCGGCCGACGTGTAGCAACGGGTCGAGCCCGGTGAGGTAGGCGAAGCCGGGCGCGAAGCCGCAGAACGCGACCGTGTAGCGGCCGGCCGTGTGCCGTCCGACCAGCTGCTCGACGCTGATGCCGACCTCGTCGGCGACCGACGTGAGGTCCGGGCCGTCGTAGCCGACCACCAGTTCGACCGGGTCGCGCGGCGTCTCGGCGTGCCGTTCGGTGGCGCACGACTGCAGCGCGTGACCGACCGCCTCGGCTGTGGTCACGAGCGGATCGAAGCGGACGAGCAGGGTACGCGCCGCCGGCACCGCTTCCACGACTCCGGCGGCCTGGCTCACCGCGGCGCTCAGTGCGAGAACCGTGGCCGAGTCGGCGACCTCGGCCAGTACCGCCCGCTCCCCATAGGGCCGCAGCCGCACGTTCATGCGAA
>DAITQD010000180.1:0-4591 GCA_036833255.1 Jatrophihabitantaceae bacterium | reverse complement strand
TGCTGTACGCGCAGCCCCGCTGACCGGCGATTGTGCAACTTTGACCCGCCTGACGGCGGTGAGAGTTGCACAATCGGGGGCATGGTGAGTGAGATCAGGCAGCGGGCCAGCCGGGAGATCTACGCAAACCCGTGGCTGCGGGTGCGCGAGGACGAGATCGAGTACGCCGACGGTTCGACCGGTAGCTACGCGGTCGTCGAGAAGCCGGACTTCGTCACCGTGCTGCCGTGGGAGAACAACGGGTTCTGGCTTGTGCAGCAGTACCGCTACGCGGTGGGCAGCCGACAGTGGGAGTTCCCGCAGGGTGGTTGGCCGCAGGGCCACGGCGGCACGATCACCGAGCTCGCGGCGGCCGAGTTGGCCGAGGAGACCGGGCTGCGCGCCGCGCGGTGGAACCACCTCGGCCGACTGTTCGCGGCCTACGGCTACAGCACTCAGGCCTACGACGTCTTCCTCGCGACGGACCTGACGCCCGGGTCGCCGCGCCGCGAGGACACCGAGCAAGGCATGGTGCACCGATGGTTCGCCGAGGACGAGCTGCGCGCCATGGTGCGCTCGGGCGAGTTCGCCGACTCGCACAGCGTCGCCGCCTTGGCGCTCTACGACCGGCGCACCTGACCCGTCTGCCGCGGTATGGCGCAGCCTTTCCCCGCTGGTGACCGGTGTGGCGCAGCCTTTCCCCGCTGGTGACCGGTGTGGCGCAGCCTTTCCCCGCTGGTGACCGGTTCGAACCCCTCAAACCGGCTACCAGTGGGGAAAAGGGGTGCGTCAGGCGTTCAGGCGCAGCTTGAGCGATTCGAGCTCGTCACGCATCGATGACGGCAGCGAGCTGCCGATCTTGTCGAACCACTCCTCGATACTGCCGATCTCGTTCTTCCACTCGTCGACGTGCACGGCGAGTGCAGCCTGCAGCTCGTCCGCAGTCAGGTCCAGGCCACTGACGTCCAGCGCGTCCGCCGTCGGGACGCGACCGATCGGCGTGTCGATCGCGGGCGCTGTGCCGGCGATGCGCTCCAGCGCCCACTTGATCACGCGGATGTTCTCGCCGTAGCCCGGCCACAGGAACCCGCCGTCGGCGTCGCGGCGGAACCAGTTGACGTAGAAGATCTTCGGCAGCTTCACCGCATCGGCGGACTTGCCGACGTCGATCCAGTGTGAGAAGTAGTCCCCGGCGTTGTAGCCCATGAACGGCAGCATCGCCATCGGGTCGCGGCGCACGACGCCGACCGCGCCCGTCGCCGCGGCCGTCGTCTCCGACGACAGGGTCGCGCCCATGAACACGCCGTGCTGCCAGTCGCGCGCCTCGGTCACCAGCGGCACCGTGTCGCGGCGCCGACCGCCGAAGAAGATCGCGTCCAGCGGTACGCCCTTCGGGTCGTCCCACTCGGGGGCGCGGGTGTCGCACTGCTCGATCGGGGTGCAGTACCGCGAGTTCGGGTGGCTGGCCAGCTCGTCTGCCGACGGGAGCTTGCGACCGGCGCCGTCGCGACCAGTGGGCGTCCAGTCGCGGCCCTTCCAGTCGATGAGGTGCGCGGGTGGGTCGCCCATGCCCTCCCACCAGATGTCACCGTCATCGGTCAGCGCGACATTGGTGAAGATCGAGTTGCCCTTCGCGATGGTGCGCATCGCGTTCGGGTTGGTGTGCCAGTCGGTGCCCGGAGCCACGCCGAAGAAGCCGTTCTCCGGGTTCACGGCGTAGAACCGGCCGTCGTCGCCGATGCGGATCCAGGCGATGTCATCGCCCACGGTCTCGAGCTTCCAACCCGGGACGGTCGGCTCGAGCATTGCGAGGTTGGTCTTGCCGCAGGCCGACGGGAACGCAGCCGCGATGTAATAGACCTTCTTCTCGGGCGAGGTGAGCTTGACGATGAGCATGTGCTCGGCCAGCCAGCCCTCGTCGCGCGCCTTCGCCGAGGCGATGCGCAGCGAGTAGCACTTCTTGCCCAGCAGCGCGTTGCCGCCGTAGCCCGAGCCGTAGGACCAGATCAGCCGTTCCTCGGGGAACTGGACGATGTACTTGGTGTCGTTGCACGGCCACGGCACGTCGGCCTGGCCCGGCTCGAGCGGCGCGCCCACGGAGTGCAGGCCCGGCACGAACGGACGCTCAGCACCGAACAGCGCGAGGGCCTTGGAGCCGAGGCGGGTCATGATGTGCATCGAGGCGACGACGTAAGGCGAGTCGGTGATCTCGACGCCGAGCATCGGCTCCTCGGCGGTGAGCGGGCCCATGCAGTACGGCAGGACGTACATGGTGCGGCCCTTCATCGAGCCGCGGAAGCGCTCGGCCATGATGGCCTTCATGTCGTCCGGATCCATCCAGTTGTTGGTGGGGCCGGCGTCGCGGGCCTCGCGGCTACAAATGAACGTACGGTCCTCGACGCGCGCGACGTCGGCCGGATCCGAAGCGCAGCTGAACGAGTTCGGCTTCATGGCCGGGTTGAGCCGGGTGAAGGTGCCGTTCTCGACGAGCAGATCGGTGATGCGGGCCCACTCCTCCGGGGAGCCGTCGACCCAGACGACATCGTCAGGCTGGGTCAGCTCTGCGGTCTCGCGGACCCAGGCGAGCAGGCGGGCGTGCCTGGTGGGGGCCGAATCATGACCCAGAATCGTGCTTGCCGTCATAGGAATCTCCTCGCCAGCCAACGTTGACTGCGCGGCGGCGATGGGGCGTCGCGTGTCACGTGGGATTCAGAGGACCTTAGTCGTTGACAGCGTTTTCAGGCCCCGTCCAGAGGCTGCGGGACTCGTCACACGCAGGGATCGCTCACCGTCACGTTATGCGGCGGCCCCCTCCGTCGGCTTGCTGCGCCGTACCTGCTGAGCGGACATCCCTGCGACGCTGACCTGCGCAATCTAGCCACGATGGGATAGACAGAGAGATGTGCAATGGCAACGGTGGCTGTTGGAATCCGGTGAGCGCGGCAATTCACACACCGGGATCGATCGTCGGCGCGGCGGGATAGCCTGGACGGTCGGGAACGACGTCCGCCCGCTGGTGCACGGCGCGACCTACTTCGCTGAACTGCTGCGCTGCATCGAGCAGATGCGCTCGGGCGACATGCTGATGTTCACCGACTGGCGCGGCGATCCCGATGAGTTGCTCGCCGGCCCCGGCACCGAGGTCTCGCGGGTGCTGTGCGAGGCCGCGGCGCGGGGTGTCGTCGTCAAGGGGCTGGTGTGGCGCTCGCACCTGGATCGGTTCGCCTTGAGCGAGCAGGAGAACCGCCACCTCGGCGAGGAGATCGAGGCGGCCGGTGGGGAGTGCCTGCGCGACATGCGGGTACGGCCCGGCGGATCACACCACCAGAAGTACGTCGTGCTGCGCCATCGAGACCGCCCGGAACTCGACGTCGCCTTCGCCGGAGGCATCGACTTGTGCCACGGCCGTCGCGACGACGCGAGCCACGGCGGGGACAAGCAGCGCCAGCCGATGGCCGCCGCATACGGGGACCGGCCGCCGTGGCACGACGCGCAGCTGGCGATCCGGGGGCCGGCCGTCGGTGACGTCGAGGCGTCCTTCCGCGAACGCTGGACGGACCCGTCCCCGCTGACTCGCAACCCCTATTACCGCCTCGTCGACGCACTGCGGCACGAGGACGAGCACCCGAACCAGTTACCCGATCAGCTGCCGGACCCGGCCCCGCGCGGCACGCAGGCCGTCCAGGTGTTGCGCACGTACCCGGCCCGACTTCGCGGTTTCCCGTTCGCGCCGCGCGGCGAGCGCAGCGTCGCGCGCGCCTACCAGAAGGTGGTCAGCAACGCGCACAGCCTGATCTACGTCGAGGACCAGTACTTCTGGGCGAGTGAGATCGTGCAGTGTTTTGCCGACGCGCTGGCCGAGAACCCCGAGCTCAGGCTGATCGCCGTGATCCCGCATTACCCCGACCAGGACGGCCGCTTCTCGCGGCCGCCCAACCTGGTCGGCCGCCAGCAAGCGCTGGAGGTGGTGCGCGCGGCCGGCGGGGACCGCGTCACGATCTACGGGATCGAGAACCACGCCGGCACGCCGGTGTACGTCCACGCCAAGGTCTGCGTCGTCGACGACGTCTGGGCATCGGTGGGCTCGGACAACGTCAACCGGCGGTCGTGGACGCATGACTCGGAGCTGTCCTGCGCCGTGTTGGACGAGGAGCTCGACGGCCGCGAACCGGGCAGCATCGACCGCTTCGGCGACGGTGCCCGCCGTTTCGCGCGCGACCTGCGTCTCGAGCTGGCGCGGGAGCATTTGGACCGCGCGGACGGCGAGGATGGCGACCTGCTCGACCCGGTGTCGGCATTCGATGCCTTCGCCCGCAGCGCCGAAGGTCTGCAACGCTGGCACGACAGCGGCCGGCATGGCGATCGCCCACCCGGGCGGATGCGTCCATACCGGCAGGATCCGCTGTCGCGTCGCACGATGTCGTGGGCCGCGCCGCTCTTTCGCACGATCTACGATCCCGACGGCCGCCCGCGACGGATGCGCCGCGGCAACGAGTTCTGAGCCGCGCGGGCCTGGTTACTCCGGTAGGTCCTTCAGCCCGGCGGCGCCGTCCCGCAGGGTGATCCGGCCACTCGTGTCGCCGACGCTCTCCCACGGGACGAGGACGGCGTG
>DAITQD010000179.1:0-4652 GCA_036833255.1 Jatrophihabitantaceae bacterium | reverse complement strand
GACCTCACCGGCGCGGTGTCCGAGATGGCGATCTACGTGCTGATGCGCCGCGGCGGTACGTGATGGCTCACAGCCGGGCAGAACCCGCTGTCCGTTCTGGACCACCGGGCTGATCGCCACGCGCCTCAACCCGGACCGACGCTCTGGACTTCGACAGCGACGGGGGATCGGCCGAAAGGCGTCGCCCTTGGCGACGCGGGTGCTCCTCGCTGACCGTTTTCTTCCTGGTGGGATGTCACTAGCCTTCGCCCGAAGGAGGTTGTTGATGTCGGATGACACGTTCTGGTCCCGGGTTGATCGCCATCTGATTCGTTACGGCGGGGCGTTCACGCCTCGCGTCATCGAGCGGGCGGCGGGTTCTTACGTCTATGACGAGGACGGCGCGCCGATCCTGGACTTCACCTCCGGGCAGATGAGTGCCGTGCTCGGGCACTGCCATCCCGACATCGTGGCGGCGGTGACGGGTGCGGTGAGTTCGCTGGACCACCTGTTCAGTGGGATGCTGAGCCGCCCGGTCCTGGACACAGCGGCGGCGTTGGCTGCGACGTTGCCCGAGCCGTTGTGCAAGGTGCTTTTGCTGACCACCGGTGCGGAGTCCAACGAGGCGGCGGTGAAGATGGCCAAGCTGTTCACCGGCTGCTACGAGGTGGTGTCCTTCGATCGCTCATGGCACGGCATGACGTCCGGGGCAGCCTCGGCAACGTACTCCGCTGGGCGGCGCGGGTACGGACCGCCGGTTCCTGGCAATCTGTGCCTGCCGTCACCGAACGCCTACCGTTCCCCGTTTCGTCACTCCGATGGTAGCTACGACTGGCGTGGCGAGCTGGACTATGGCTTTGCCTTGATCGACCAGCAATCGGCCGGGAGCTTGGCTGCGTGCCTCGTCGAGCCGATCCTGTCATCGGGCGGCGTCATCGATCCGCCACTGGGATACCTCGCGGCGCTGAA
This sequence comes from Jatrophihabitantaceae bacterium, assembly GCA_036833255.1. GTDB lineage: Bacteria > Actinomycetota > Actinomycetes > Mycobacteriales > Jatrophihabitantaceae > QHCC01. The sequence continues at coordinate 3,704 of DAITQD010000179.1, read as the reverse complement.
GGACAGGTGTGTCGAGCGGGAGATGTTGTTGATCGCTGACGAGGCACAGACTGGGCTAGGCCGCACCGGAACCATGTATGCATTCGAGCGCGACGGGATCGTTCCGGACCTGCTCACGCTGTCCAAAACGCTGGGCGCTGGTCTGCCGGTGGCCGCCGTGGTGACGAGCGCGGAGATCGAGCAACGTTGCCACGAACGTGGCTTCCTTTTCTACACCACCCACGTCTCGGATCCCCTCGCCGCCGTCGTCGCGGGCACGGTGTTACGGGTCATCGCCCGCGATGACCTGGTCACCCGCGCCGAACTGCTGGGCAAGCGGCTGCACGAACGGTTGCTCGATCTGCAGGTGCGCCATGAGGTCATCGGTGACGTCCGCGGCCGAGGGCTCATGCAGGGCATCGAACTCGTCACCGACCGGGACACCAAAGAGCCAGCAGACGGACTCGGACAGGCCGTCACCGCAGCATGCCTGCGCCACGGTCTGCACATGAACATCGTGCAGCTGCCGGGCATGGGCGGCGTCTTTCGCATCGCTCCGCCACTGACGGTCAGCGATGCCGAACTGGACACCGGCCTAAGCATCCTCGACACGGCCCTCACCCAGACAATTCAAACAGGCTGATGAGTTGTGCGGCCGGGGCAGCTCACATCGCTCGCGGACGCTGTCAACGCTGACGCAGATCGCGCAGGTCGGGGGTGCCGTGGATTCCGTCGACGCGATCGTGGTCGGTGGCGGGATCGCTGGCGTGCCGATCGGGTATGAGCGCGCTCCTCGACATGGAGGGCACCCTGGCTACCCACGCGCACCTGCCTGACCTTCCCCGATCGTGCGGTCGGCATTCGCTTTGGTGGAAGGTGTCGATTGCGGTCCTTGCAGTTTGTCGGAGTGATGAGCCGTGATCGGCCGCTCACTCGTCCGTAGAGAAGGAAGACGTATGCCTAATCCCGTCGTGCACTTCGAAGTCATCGGTACCAACCCGGAACGTCTCCGCCAGTACTACAACGCGCTCTGTTCGGGTGGGAACTCGCGACGCCCTCTCCGGTCGCCGCTGAGGTGTCCGACCCTGACCGGTACGGCTTCCTCGATCTGGTCCAAGCCGATGACGGTTCGGGTATCCGCGGCGGCGTGGGCGGGGGCGCAGGTTCCTAGCCCACGCCGTCTTCTACGTCGGCGTGCCCGACGTAGCCGCCGCCCTCAGAAGCGCTGAAGCGCTCGGCGGCACTCGACTGATGGGTCCAGCGACATCGCCCAGCGGTCTCGTCGTCGCCCACTTCCGCGACCCGGAAGGCACTGTGATCGGTGTCGCCGGCACCGCGTAGTTGCGTGAGGCACGCGTCCAACGCGCCGATCCAACCTCCGTCCACGGCGACGGGGTTACGCACATCGGCTACTTGAGTGCGTTCGTCAGGGTGCGCGAGAGCGATCCATATGCGCGAGCGCCGGCCGGTCTCCTGTCGCACCGATCGACGGCTCAGGCGCTGTCGGCGGCTGAAGGTTCTGTAGCGGGTGGTTGGTGGCCGAGCGCGGCGTGGAGGCGTCGGGTGACGGCTGCTGACGGTGGTCAGTTGGGGGCTACGTGGCGTGTGTGCCGGGCGGCCAGTGGAGTGCGTCGGCGAGAAGACCGACGGCGTGCTCGGGTGAGGTGCCGACCGTGAGTGGCATCGCTTGGTCCTCTGCGTCTGTGACATGCCAACCTCGCAGGCACACCACGGGTTTGCCGGCGCGATAGGCGAGTGCGACCTCGCCCAGCGTTCCCCAACTGCCGCCGACGGCGATGACTCCATCGGCGGCGCCGACGACCAAGGCGTTGCGGGCCTGCCCGAGCCCGGTCGGCATCGTGATGCTGAGGTGCTCGTTGGCCGCGGTGCGGTCCTCGCCGGGCAGCAGCCCGATGACCAGGCCGTCGCCGTCGCGGACGCCGCTCGCGGCCGCAGCCATCACGCCGCCCAAACCGCCGGTAACCACGACGACGCCGCGGCGTGCGAGCAGCAGCCCGACCTGTCGGGCCAACGCGCACACGTCATCCGGCGCGTCGTGTCCTGGTCCAATGACGGCGACCACCCAGCTCGGCCTCATGGCCGATGATCCTTACACCTGGGCAACCAGAGGCGTAGGACGTGCTGCCATCGGGCAGGTCAGTCAGTGCGATGGCGGCGACGCTGGGGCCGCCACGGATCACCTCATCTGTGCCGTTCGGCCATCCTGCTGGGCGGATGCTCGACCCGCCCCGAACGACGGATCAGCCGCCCCACACTCGTGCGGCGGCCTGCCGGGATGTCGGTGGCTGCTGCGGGTGGCAGTCTTGGTCAGGTGTTTGACCGGGTCGTTGAGGGGTTGGTCGACCTCGGTGACGGGGTGCGTGTTCGGGCGCGTTATGGCGGGCCGCTCAGTTCGCCACGTCGATGAGCACCTTGCCGATGGCTGAGTTCTCGACGGCTGCGTGGGCCGCGGCCGCCTGCTCGAGCGGGAAGTGGTGCAGCCGGAGACCGGCCTCCTGACCGACGCGGATGGCGCCGTCGAGAATGGCGGCCGAGACGTCCTGGACCGCGTCGGCCATCGCTTCGGCGGGTGCGGTGTACATCAACACGAACTGCCAGCGGGCGTTGGGAACCATAAGGGCACGTACTGGGAGCGTGAGTTCGTCGCCGCCGTTGTTGGCGTACACCGCGACCGATCCGTGCAGTGCCAACACGGCCGCATCGATGGCCGCGTTGGCGGCGGGTGAGACCTCGACGATCGTGTGCACGCCGCGCGGCGCGATCTTGCGAACCTCGGCGACGACGTCCTGCTGCTTGTAGTCGATGACATGGCCGGCACCGGCAGCGGCGGCGAGTTGCGCCTTCTCGGGGCTGCTCACCGTCGTGATCACGGTGGCGTCGGACCATCGAGCGAGTTGGATCGCTGCGTTGCCCACAGCGCCGGCACCGCCGGCGACCAGCACGACGCGCCCGTCGAGGGTCCCCGGTCCGAGCCGGCGCGGTCCGTCCTCGGTGACGGTGAGGCAGCGGCGAGCGGTGAGGAACGGCACGCCGAGGCTGGCGCCCAGGTCGAAGGGTGCCTGGTCGGGCAGCGTCACCACTCGCCGAGCGGGGACGATCGCGTACTCCTGGGCGGTGCCCTCCGGGCGCTGGTAGGCGGCCTCCCACACCCAGACCCGCAGACCGAGCAGCGCTACCTCGACGCCCTGCCCGACCGCGTCCACCACGCCGGCGCCGTCCTGGTCCGGCGTCTGCGCAGGAATGACCGGCTGTCCCGATCCGCTGCCGCGGCGGGACTTCCAGTCGGTGGGATTGACCCCGGAGCGGTGGATGCGTACGCGCACCTCACCGATTCCCGGCTCACGCAGCGGCTTGTCGATCAGCCTCAGTACATCGGGGTCACCGGTCCGGTCATATACCACGGCTCGCATGAGTTCGACCGTACTGCGCTGCGCGCGAACCTTTACTGCTCCGGGCGCGATGCGCAGGCCATGCACCGACGGGCCATCGGCAGAGCGGCAAGTCGCTCGTCGCCGATCGGAACTCCGCAGCATTCGCACAGGCCGTACTGCGCTGCGGCAAGGCGGCGCAACGCACCGTCGATGTCGCGAAGATGTTCCCGCGCTTGCAGCAGCAATGCGGCGAGCTGGGCGCGCTCGAACGCGACGGTCGATCCTTCCGGGTCGTGCTCGTCGTCGAGGTTGCTGTCGGCCGACGCCGCGGCC
>DAITQD010000178.1:0-4659 GCA_036833255.1 Jatrophihabitantaceae bacterium | reverse complement strand
CAGACGCCGCTGCCCAGCACGCAGCCTGCCTGACGGCGGGGATCGACGACACCGTCACTCCGGACGTTCAGTACGACGACCAGACCGGCGCGTGCAGCCTCGACACCGGTGGCGACAACGAAAGCGGCGACAACTAAGGCCTATCTGCCAGATAGGAAGGAGAAGCGGCACCGGGATGTTTCAGCCCGGCGCCGCTTGTCCGGTAAGAGCTATCTGGCCCGCCCATCCGGACCATTCCACGGCGAGGTTGAGGCCAGCATTGCGTCGTAGCCGAGCCCGGAGGAGCCTTCGGTCTTGCAGATCATCCCCCAGGCGACGGAGGACGCTCATGCCAGACATGGGGCAAGGCCTCGACTCACTACGAGCCGCGATGAGTGACACCGGAGCGGTATGCACACCTGGCGACGTGGGCTACGAGGAGGCGGTGCGGATCTGGAACGCCGCCATCACCCGGCGGCCGTCGATCGTCGTCCGTTGCGCGAGTGACGGGGACGTTGCCGCGGCGCTGGCTTTCGCGCAGCGCGAGGCACTCGAGATCTCGGTGCGCGGTGGCGGCCACAACTACGCCGGATTCGCACTCACCGACGGCGGTCTGATGATCGACCTGACACCGATGAAGACGGTGACTGTCGACCCAGCGGCGCGCCGGGCGAAATGTGGCGGCGGCACGACGTGGGGCGAGCTCGATGCCGCAACCCAAGCCCACGGCCTGGCGGTGACGGGCGGGTTCATCAGCAAGACAGGCGTCGCTGGCCTGACTCTGGGCGGTGGAATCGGATGGCTGGTGCGCGCGGCTGGGCTGTCGTGCGACAACGTCGTCGGCGCGCGCGTGGTCGTCGCGGATGGGCGGGTGCTGCATGCGAGCGCCTCAGAGAATTCCGATCTGTTCTGGGCGATCCGAGGTGGTGGCGGCAATTTCGGTGTGGTCACCGACTTCGAGTTCGCCCTGCACGTGGTTGGCCCGATCGTGCAGCTCGGGCTGTTCCTGTTCCGCCCAGACCAGGGCGGTGACCTGTTCCGGTTCGCCCGCGACTTCGTGCGCGACCTACCCCACGACTGCGGGGTGTTCCTCGCCGGGCTCAGCGCCCCTCCCGCGCCGTTCGTCCCCCCGGACCTGCATTTCACGCCGGTGTTCGGGCTACTGGTCGTCGGGCTCGGCGACGAGGCGAACCACGCACAACTGATCGCACCGATCCAGCAGGCGCTTGAGCCGTTGGTGGAATTGGTGACACCCATCCCGTATGTCGGCCTACAGCAGATGTTCGACGAATCGGCCCCGTGGGGAATGCACTCCTACGAAAAGGCCGTGTACCTCGACGATCTCACCGACGGCGCCATCGACGTCATCCTGGAGCACCAGGCCAAGAAGATGTCGCCGCTGTCCTTCGTCCCGATCTTCGTGATGGGTGGCGGATACCGCACGGCCGATCCGGACGGTTCGGCATTCGGCGGTGGGCGCGGTATCGGCTACGTCGTCAACATCTCGGGCACGACGCCTTCGCCCGAAGACTTCCCCGCCGAGCGCGAGTGGGTGCGCAACTACTGGTCAGCACTCGTGGAGCACGCAGTCGGCGTCGGCAGCTACGTCAACTTCATGACCGAAATCGACGCCGACCGCGTCCGCAACGCCTACGGAGAGAAATACGCCCGCCTTCAGCAGCTCAAATCGGCCTACGACCCGAACAACGTCTTCCACTTGAACGCGAACATCGAAGCCGCCGCGAGCACGTAGCTGAAACGCCCAACGAAGGTCCGTTGTGGATGAGCCGATGGTCGTGTTCCGACGGCGGATGCTTGCGCTGCTCCTTGTCGCGGCCAGCGCCGGCTGCGCACGTGGTCCTGCTCCTGACGATCGGGCGTCATCGCGCCCTTCGACGCCGCCTGCGTCGTCCACCGCACGCGTCATGGCCAGCACGTCGCCCGCACACCCGGCCGTGTCGAGCGGGGCGCCGAGCGCCGTCCGCCGAATACCGCCCGTCTCGGCCAAGGCGCGCGCGGCCGGGTTGATCGACATCCGGACGATCATTCCCGACGCGATCGTCGATCTGCGCTACGCGACCAGCGACAACTTCGTCGGCGTGCCCTTGTACCCGGCCGACGCCCGCTGCCTGGTGCACGAATCGATGGCGCCAGGTCTCACCGCAGCCGCGGACCGGCTCAGACGCGAGGGCGACGTCCTGGTCTTCTGGGACTGCTATCGGCCCCACGCGGTTCAAGTGCACATGTTCCAGATCGTCCCCGACCCCAATTGGGTTGCCCGGCCCGGGCCCTTCGCTACCAGCCACGAAGCCGCCCGCTCGGTCGACGTCACTCTCGCCCACGCGGCCACCGGCCTGGAATGTCCAGCCGCCCAGCGCGTCCAACGCCACTGCCTGCTGGACATGGGCACCGACTTCGACGACTTCTCGCCCCGCGCGCACGCCTTCGCCACCGACGGCGTCAGCCCGCAGGCACAATCGAACCGATCGCGGCTCCGCACGGCAATGAACTCCGGTGGCATCGCCGTGTACCCGGGTGAGTGGTGGCACTTCGACGGGCCCGGCGCGGCGGTCGAACGCCCCCACCTCGACGCTCCGCTCAGCTAGGCCGGTGCCTGTCCACGAGCAGCCCGTCAGCAGGACGGCAGTGCCGGTGCAACATCTGGTTGTTGGACTCCAGCCAGCGGGGCACGCAACGTGCGGGTCGGATCGGTCGCTCGGGTGACGACGAGCCGTCCAGCGACATCGATCTGCTCGTCGACTTCCCCCAGGCACGTCCGTGCTGGCAGTGATCGGGCTGGAACAAGCGCTGCGCGACCTACTTGGCGTGCCTGTCGACGTAGGACCGGCGGACGCGTTGCGCGAGGACTTGCGGGAACGAGCGCTCAGCCAAGCGCGGGCTATTTGAGGCGCTCGACCAGCGTGTCCCGACGGAAACACCCTTAAATCACAGTCCCTGACGTCGCGATCCCCGGTTCCTTGACCGGCGTGTCGTGTGGGAGGACGCTGCGAGAACGCAAGGCCGAGCCTCTTGAGGATGTGGGCTATGAGCTGGCAGTTGGATGGGACCTATTTCGAGAACTGTTCGTGCGACATGGTGTGTCCGTGTACGACGTCGGGGTTGTCGATGCCGGCCGACTCCGAGCGCTGCCAGGTCGTGCTGGTGTTCCATATCGAGCGCGGCGATGTGGACGGCGTGGACGTGAGCGGCCTGACCGCGGCGATGGTCGCGGACACGCCGCCGTTAATGAGTGACGGGAACTGGCGGGTCGGGCTATTCCTGGACGGTGCCGCCTCGGCTGAGCAGGCTGAGAAACTGGGTGCTGTGTTCGGCGGTCAACTCGGCGGTCCGCCGGGCATGCTCGCGCCGTTGATCGGCGAGATGCTGGGCGTGCAATCGGCCCCGATCGAATACGCCGACGACGGTCGCCTGCACCGGGTGCGCATCGGGGACGCGGTCGATATCGAGATCGAGGATTTCGTTCCGCCGGGCAGTGCGACGGGCGAAGTATCCAAGCTGACCGGGGTGTTCCATCCCGCCAACTCGACCCTCACGATGGCCAAGGCCACTCGGTCGAGCTTCAACGGGTTCGGGTTGAGCTTCGCCAACGAGGGCAAGAACGGGCACTCGGCGCCGTTTTCCTGGGCGGCGTGAGCAGTTCCGGCGCCACCCTTCACAGGGTGCGCTGGCGGTCACCGCAGGTGGCGGTGCTCTTGGTAGCCGCGGCCGCAGCTTGGCTGGCCACCGTCGCGTGGGCCCGCGGCATGGGTGCGATGCCGGGCATGATGGGTTCGGGCCTCGCCGAGTTCGTCCCGACGTGGACGCTGATGATGGCTGCGATGATGCTTCCTGCCGTCACACCGCTCGCGTCGATGTACGCGCGCAGCCTGCGCACGCATCGCGCGCCCCGTCTGGTCGAGTTCACCGGCGGGTACCTGCTGATCTGGGCGGCTGTGGGACTTCCCGCCTACGGCTGTGCGTGGCTGGCGGGGTGGCTGGCAACCCACCATCCGGCCGCGGCCACAGTCATGGCGGTGGCCGCGTTCACCGCCGGCGGGCTATATCAACTCACCCCGCTGAAGGCGCGCTGCCTGCGCCGGTGCCGCACCCCGGTGGCGCAACTGCTGCACTACGGCAACTACCGCGGCCGCCTACGCGACCTGCGCGTCGGTGTACACCACGGCGCCTACTGCCTCGGATGTTGCTGGGCACTGATGGTCGTGCTCGTCGCGTTCGGGGTCATGAACCTGCCCGCCATGCTGATCCTCGCGGCCCTCATCTCGATCGAGAAGCTATGGCGCCACGGCGAAGCCGTCGGACGCCTCGCCGGGGTGGCCCTGTTGGCTTTCGCCATCGCCGTTTGGTGGCACCCCGGCCTCGCCCCAGGCCTGCACATGTCAGCGATGTGAACGCCCGCGCCGACGCCCGGCGGGCCAGCCGGAACAGCCGCCGCGTTCGGTTCCGTCTGGGTTCTCGAGCTTCACCAGTCCCGCGTGATCCGGATCCCAGACCACGGCTAGGCCACGGCTGGTATTAAGCGGCGACCGCGCATTCTGCGGTCGCAGAACCGGCGTCCTCATCTGCGAATTGAGGAAGTCCACGCATGAGTGAGGTTGCGTCACTGGGTTCTGAGGAGCAGCGCGGTCGGTGTGCGGGCTGCGATACGTCCGGGGATCGCTG
>DAITQD010000177.1:0-4730 GCA_036833255.1 Jatrophihabitantaceae bacterium | reverse complement strand
TCCCCTTATTCTACAAGGCAATTCTGGCGAGTTGATCTTCCTGTGCAACCGGCCGACGACCAGCGAACCGGGAGCCGGCAGCGGGACCGCACGACACCAGAGCGTCCTCCGTCGCTGAGCATTTCAGGCCGAGCGAAACGCCGGCCGCCAGCGCCGCCGCACGACAACCGAACTACGCGGCAGGCCTACGACCGTGGCTCGACTGCTCCGGCCTCGACAGACTCGGACGCGGCCAGCGCGGCGAGAATGCGGACGGCCGCACGCAGCACCGGCACCGCGAGCAGCCCGGCCGTCCCGTCGCCAAGTCCGATACCCAGGTCGAGCACCGAGCGCTTGCCGAGCTTGGTCAGCGCCAGTTCGTGGGCCGGTTCCGGGGACAGGTCGGCCGACTGCCACCAGCGCACGGCCCGGGGCTGCGCCTCGTAGGCGACGAGCGCGGCCGTCGCCGCGGGGAGGCCGTCGAGCAGGACGGGGGTCCGGCGGCCGGCAGCGCGCAGCAGGAAGCAGGCGGCCGCCGCGACGTCGGGGCCGCCGATCGCCTCGAGCAGTTCGGCCGGCTGGGCCCGGTGCGTCATGCCGCGGCGGCGAGCGTCGCGCACGGCGACCGCCAGGCGCATCCAATCCTCGGGAGCCAGACGCGCGCCGCGCGGCAGCACCTTCACCGGTTCGGTGTTGGTCAGAACTGAGACGAGCGCAAGAGCGGGCGCGCCGGCGTCAGGCCCCTGCAGGGCGACGATCAACAGGTCTGCGCCGCTGTCGATCTCCTCGTCGGCCAGCGCGGCGCCGGCCGCGATCGCCTGCGGTATCGAGTCCTCGCTCCGCTGTACCGCGCGCACGCCCGAGCCGGCCAGGTCCGCGATCGCCTCGACTGCCGCCGAGGTGCCGGCGTTTCCCGGCGGCGTCCCGAAGACGATGGTGCGCACCCGAGCGAAGTCGCGCGGCGGGCAGCGGCCCTGCACACCGGCAATCCACTCGACAAGCTCGCCGAGACGACCCGGGTCTTCGCTCGAGGCCGCCAGCTTCGTGCGCACGGCAGTGGCCGCGTCGTTGTCCGGCCATTCGACGTCGACTGCGAACGACAGCAAGTCGGTCATGGCCGAGAGCCGGTCGTGGCGTTCATCTGCTAAGTATGTGGGTCGGTCTGGGGGACAAACTCGACCGCGGCGTCGAACGCAGCGCGGCGCGCCGCCCGGCGCAGCGCGAGCAGCACGGGCCGTCCGACGAGCAAGACGGCGAGAGCGGTGACCGCCCCGCGCGGAATGTCGAAACCGAGGCTCGACGTCATGCTGAACGCCAGCCAGCGACGGAGATTTTCGGCCACCGAAGCGTCCGGAGCGAATGCGACCGCCGCGCCCGAGCCGACGTTCGAGGTGCCGAAAGGCCAGAACCATAGGTTGAGGATGAAGCCGTAGGCCACGCCTGCGACGAAGCCGTAGGCCGCCAACAGGACCAGCTCGACCCGGCCGCGGGCGCGGGGGAGCAGTCCGGCGAACATGCCGATCCAGCCCGCGGCGAGCATCTGGAACGGCAGCCATGGACCGCCGCCGCCGGTGAGCGCGGCAGAGGCGAACATCGCGGCGTTGCCCAGGACGAAGCCGAATCCGGGCCCCATCACCCGCCCGGCCGGGACGAGGAGGAAGAACATCAATTGAACGCCGGTGACACCGCCCGTGACCGGCCGCAGGACGGCGCAGATGCCGCCGAGCACGCCGAGCAGGGCGACGGCCTTGGCGTCCATCCCGCCGTCGGCGATCTCGGCTGCGACGACGAGCAGGAGCAGAGGCAGGATCAGCAGGAAGATCCATGGGGCGTCGTGCGCGTGCCCGGAGTCGCGGCCGTCGAAGCCGATGAGCAGCGGCCAGCTGAACGCGCCGATGCCGACGATCGTCACCCCGACGATCGCGGCGAGCGCCCTGGGGCGCAGGGGCAGCGCCCGGCCTCGGCGCATTGTCACAGTTGCGCTCACCGCTGTGCCTGGGTCATGGCGAGCGTGTATTCCACATCGGCGACGGTGAGGTAGGGCAGGGGGGCGAGGACCTTGGCGATCTGCGGTGCGAACACCGGCGACTGGGTGACGACGTCGCGGCTCGCGCCCTGCGCCACGATCTCGCCGTCGGCGAGGACCAGGGTGCGGTCGCTGACCTGTGCGGCGAGCTCGACGTCGTGGGTGGCGAGCATGATCGCGTGCCCTCGAGTGGCGAGCGCGCGCAGCGCGACGACGAGCCGCGCCTTTGCCGCGTAGTCCAGGCCGCGCGTCGGCTCGTCGAGCAGGACCAGCGGAGGAGCCGCTGTCAGCACCACCGTCAGGGCAAGGGCGAGCCGCTGCCCCTCGGACAGGTCCCGGGGATGCGTCGCGGTCTCGACGTCGCCGGCGATGGTGTGCAGCAACGCGGCCGCCGTTCCGCTCGGCCGGTCGGACTCGCGGTCCGCGGCCGCGCACTCCAAGGCGACGGTCTCCGCGTACAGCAGATCAGCCGGCTGCTGCGGCACCAGTCCGACGTGGCGGATCAGGTCGCGGCCACGCAGCGCGCGGGGGTCCGCGCCGCCGACTGTGACCCGGCCGTTCGCCGTTTTGATCAGTCCGGTCAGCACGCCGAACAGGCTGGACTTGCCCGCGCCGTTGCGGCCCATCACTGCGACGATTTCGCCGGCCCGCACCGTCAGGTCGACCCCGTTGACGGCGACGAGCGAGCCGTAGCGGACGCTGACGCCGCTGGCCGACGCAACGACATCGCCGGGCGCTGCGGCGACCCTGGAGAGCACCGGTCGCGCGGGCAGCGTCTCGCGCAAACCGGCGGCAGACCGCCGGGCGTCACGCACCGTCAACGGCAGTGGCGCCCAGCCCATCGTGCGGGCCAGCTCGACGACGGGCGGCGCGATCGGCGAATGGCCCATGATGTCGCCCGGGGTGCCCCGCTCGATCGGGCCGCCGCCGCCGGGCAACCACACCACCGAATCGGCGTACTGAACGACGCGCTCCAGCCGGTGCTCGGCCATCAGCACCGTCATGCCCAGGTCGTGGACGAGACGCTGCAATGCCGCGAGCACGTCCTCGGCCGCCGCGGGATCGAGCGCGGACGTCGGTTCGTCGAGGACGAGCACCCGGGGATGCGCGCCGAGAACCGCCCCGATCGCGACGCGCTGGGCCTCACCGCCGGACAGGGTCGAGACCGCGCGGTGGCGCAGCTCGGCCAAACCGAGCAGATCGAGGGTGTCCTCGACGCGCCGGCGCATCACGTCGGGTGGCAGGGCGAGGGACTCCATCGTGTACGCGAGCTCATTCTCGACGACGTCGGCAACGAAGGACCCGCGCGGATCCTGGCCTACAACGCCGACCACATCGGCCAGGTCCCGCGGCGCGTGATCCTGGGTCGAGCGGCCGGCCACCGTGACCCGTCCGCTCAAGGTGCCGCCGGTGAAATGCGGGACTAGGCCGTTCACCGTGCCGAGCAGCGTCGACTTGCCCGATCCGGTGCCGCCGACGACGAGGCAGAGCTCGCCCTCGGCAATATTCAGCGTGACATCCCGCAGCACCGGCGCCGAAGCGTCGGGGTAGGTGACGCCCATCCGGCGGAAGTCGATCACGCCGGCACCGTGGCCAGGCGCAGTGGGAGCGCGGCGGTGTCCGGGACGGCCGGCGTCGCGAACGCGGGAACGGCTGCTACCAGGGTCGCGAGGAATGGCACGAGGTCCAGGGCCGGCCAGGCCAGCGGCAGGCCGGCGGCGGCCGGGTCGTGTACGCGCAGTTGGTAGGCCAGCACGACGACGGCGCCGCAGCCGACGACCAGCCACTCCGGCCACTGCCAGGGATCGGGACGGTAGCGGGTGCGCCGGGTGCGGCGGCCGGCCAGCAGCCCGCCTGCCATCGCCAGGCAGGTACCCCCCACGAGCAGCGCGAGTCCCAGCCGATGGTTCGTCCCGGGATCGATCAGCTGGTATGTGCCGGCGATCGCCGCGCCCAACCCGGCCAGCACCGCGGTGGCGGTGAGCCGGCGGATAGTGGATCGCTGACGGTTGCGTCGGCCGTAGCCACGCGAGTCCATCGACGCGGCCAGGCCGATCGCACGCTCGAGTGACTCCTCGAGTACTGGGACCGCGATGCCGCGCAGCCCGCGCAGGCCGGTGATGGGTCGCCCGCGCAGACGCTGAGCCGAGCGGACCCGGACCAGCGACTCGGCCAACTGCGGCACGAAGGTCAGCGCTACGACGATCGCGACGCCGACCTCGTACAGCGCGGCGGGCAGGATCCGCAGCAGCCGGGCGGGATGGGCCAGCGCGTTGGCCGCGCCGAAACAGGTGATCAGCACGGCGAGACGCAATCCGGCGTCGAAGGAATTCAGCAACGCCTCGCCGGTGATGGCGCCGCCGACGCTCAGCCCGCCCGTCCAATGCGGCAACGGCAGCGCCGGTAGGTCGATGAGCACGTGGCCGGGGGTGCGGGTTCCGAGCAGGATCTGCAAGACGAGCGTCAACACGATCGAGAGCAGTGCGAAGCCGAAGAGCAGCCGGTATGCCTCGGCCCACGGTGCGCGCCCGCGTCGGGCACTGACCACGAGCCCGGCGACGGCGGCGATCGTCAGCAGCAGCACCAGGTTCGTCGTACGCATCGCGGCGAACGCGAGGCACAACGCCCACAACCACCAGGCACCTGGATGCACGAGCCGTGGGCTGAGGTTCACCTCAGTTCTGCCGTTGCGCGCGAAGCCGCCAATAAGCAGCGCCGCCGATCG
>DAITQD010000176.1:0-4757 GCA_036833255.1 Jatrophihabitantaceae bacterium | reverse complement strand
TCAGTGCAGCAGGCCGCGCGCCTGCTTGGCCTGCAGCACGACGAGCGCGGCGGCGGCGACCTGCGCCTTGAACTTCGGGTCGCTCTTCGCGCGGGCGAGTACTGCCGCCGTCATCTCGGGCGCCTGCAACGCGTCGACGGTGAGGACGACGTCCCCGCCGGCGGCGATGAACGCCACTGCCCGCTCGCCGACCGAAAGGCCGCTGACCTGCTTCGAGACGCCGAGGTCGTCGCTGATGATCACACCGCGGAAGTGCAGGTCACCGCGCAGCATGCCGGTGACGATCGCCGGTGAGAACGCGGCGGGACGGTCGGGGTCGATGCGGGTGTAGATCGCCGTCGACATCATCACGAACGCGACACCGTCGCGAATCGCCGCCGCGAACGGGGCCAGGTACGGGTCGTGGCGGGTGGTCACCCTGTCGAGGACGCCAGTGGTGAGGTCGGTGTTGCCGCTGACCCGCCCGAGCCCGGGGAAGTGCTTGACCGTGGCGTCGACCCCGGCCGCCGCCAGGCCCTGCGCGACCGCGTTGCCGTGGCTGCTCACGCTGGCCGGGTCGTGGCCGTACTCGCGGTCCAGGTCGCCGATCGGCGGGTTGCTCCCGAAGTTCGCCGGGACGGTGTCGAGCACCGGGCCGAGGTCGACGTTCACGCCCGCCGCCCGCAGTTCGGCCCCCCACTGCTGTGCCTCGGCGCGCAGGGTCGCCGGTGCGACAGCGCCCTGCTGTAGCGCGCTCGGGATGGCCGAGAAGCCCGGCCCCTGCAGGCGCTGTACCTGCCCGCCCTCCTGATCGGTGGCGACGAACAGGCCGGCCTGCGCGGGCGCCCTGGTCTGCAGCTGGGCGGCGATCGTCGCGGTCTGCTCCGCACTCAGCTGGCTCGTCCCGTCGAGGATGACCGATCCGACGTGGTATGTGCCGACCGCGGTCACCGCCGCCGCGCCGAGACCGGTGCTCGGGCAGTCGACCATGAACAGCTGCCCGACGCGCTCGGCCTCGCTCATCCGGGCCAGGACACGCCGCGCGAGGCTGGTGGTGGGCGGCGGGGTGGTCGAGGTCGTGGTGGTGGCCGTGCTTCGCGGCGACGTGGCGGGCCGCGGCGAGCTGTGCCGGGTGCTCGCCCCCTGGCTGCTCGGGCTGGGCGTGACCCGACCGGTCGACGTGGTGGACGAACACGCGCTCGCCGTCAGCAGCACCGCTGCAGCAGCCAGGCAGGCACGTCGACGCATCAGCACATCCTTCCCTACCCCCGGGCGTTCGCTATGGCCCCGACATGTTGACGCGTGCGGGGCCGGCCGGGTTGCAGCCGGTCGGCGGTAGCTCTCGCGTCGCCCGCTACCCGCTGACCCAGTCGAAGGTCTTGGTGACCGCCTTCTTCCAGTCGGCGTAGAGGGCGTCGCGCCGGGCCGCGTCCATCGACGGCTCCCAGCGTTTGTCAGCCGTCCAGTTCGCGCGGATCTCCTCGGTCGACGACCAGAAGCCGACAGCGAGCCCCGCCGCGTAGGCGGCACCCAGGGCCGTCGTCTCGGTGACCACCGGCCGCACCACCGGCACGTCGAGGATGTCGGCCTGGAACTGCATGAGCAGCTCGTTGCCGACCATCCCGCCGTCGACCTTGAGTTCGCGTAGCGCTACTCCTTGATGAGTGAGCATCGCACCGACGGAGGAGCGAGGAGCGGAGCGATTGACGGTCCAGTCGGCGTTCATCGCGTCGACGACCTCGCGGGTCTGGAACGCCGTCGCCTCCAGGGCCGCCCGCGCGAGGTGGCCGCGGTTCACGAACCGGGTCAGGCCGACCAGCGCGCCGCGGGCGTCCGGACGCCAGTAGGGCGCGAAGAGTCCGGAGAACGCGGGGACGAAGTACGCCCCGCCGTTGTCCTCCACCGTCCGGGCGAGCGCCTCGATCTGCGCCGCGTCCGAGATCAGGCCCAGGTTGTCGCGCAGCCACTGCACGAGCGAGCCGGTGACCGCGATCGAACCCTCCAGCGCGTATACCGGTGCCTCGCCCTGCAGCGCATAGCAGACCGTCGTCAGCAGGCCGTTGTCGCTGAGCACCTTCTCGGTGCCGGTGTTCAGCAGCAGGAAGTTGCCGGTGCCGTAGGTGTTCTTGGCCTCGCCCGGTTGCAGACAGGCCTGCCCGAACGTCGCCGCCTGCTGGTCGCCGAGGATTCCCGCGATCGGCACCCCGGCCAACGGGCCGCGCTCGCGCACGTCGGCATAGACCTCCGACGACGACCGGATCTCCGGCAGCATCGCCAGCGGGATGCCCATCTCGGCGGCGATGTCCGGAGCCCACTGCAGCGTGTCGAGGTCCATCAGCATGGTGCGCGAGGCGTTCGTCGCGTCGGTGAGGTGGACGCCGCCGGAAGCACCGCCGCTGAGGTTCCACAGCAACCAGCTGTCGATGGTCCCGAACGCCAGCTCGCCGGCCTCGGCCCGGGAGCGGGCGCCGTCGACGTTGTCGAGCAGCCAGCGCACTTTCGGCCCGGCGAAGTACGTGGCCAGCGGCAGCCCGACGCGCGACCGGTAGCGCTCGGCACCCCCGCCCAGCGCGCCGAGTTCGTCGCAGATCGCCTGGGTGCGGGTGTCCTGCCAGACGATCGCCGGCGCGATCGGCTCGCCGCTCGCGCGGTCCCACACCACCGCCGTCTCGCGTTGGTTCGTGATGCCGACGGCCGCGACGTCGCCCGAGCCCAACTCGGCGCGCGCCACCGCGCCCGCCAGCACGGCGCGCGTGTTGGACCAGATCTCGGCGGCGTCGTGCTCGACCCAACCGGGGCGCGGCAGGTGTTGTCGGTGCTCGACCTGCTCCAGCGCGACCACCCGGGCGTCGTGGTCGAAGAGCATGCACCGCGTCGACGTGGTGCCCTGGTCGATCGCCGCGACGACGGAGGCCATTGCGCTAGCGTGCCAGTCGTGGAGCAGGGCAGCACGTCAGACCCGCCCGGCCCGACGATCCCGAAGGGCGGCGCCGCGTCCCGTCTGGACGCCGCCTACCGCGAGGCAGCGTGGCACCGCCTCGCCACCGACGAGTTCGACGTCGTCGTCATCGGCGGCGGCGTCACCGGTGCCGGCGTCGCGCTCGATGCGGCGACGCGCGGGCTCAGCGTGGCACTCGTCGAAGCGCGTGACTTCGCTGCCGGCACGTCGAGCCGCTCGTCCAAGCTCTTCCACGGCGGGCTGCGCTACCTGGAGCAATTCGAGCTCGGCCTGGTGCGCGAGGCATTGCGCGAGCGCGAGCTGATGACGACCCGGATCGCGCCGCACCTGGTCAAGCCGGTGCCGTTCCTCTACCCGCTCTCGCACCGCGGGTGGGAGCGGCCCTACGTCGCCGCGGGCCTGGCGCTCTACGACACGATGGGCGGTCGCAGCACCATGCCCCGCCAGAAGCACCTCAGCCGCCGCGCGGCCCTGCGGATGTTCCCCGGCCTGAAACCTGACGCGCTGGTGGGCGCGGTGCGCTACTTCGACGCCCAGGTCGACGACGCGCGGCACACGCTGACGGTGGCGCGCACCGCGGCACGCTACGGCGCGGTCGTGCGCTCCTCGACGCAGGCGGTGGCATTCAAGCGCGAGTCCGACCGCGTCGTCGGCGTGACCGTGCGCGATGCCGAGGACGGCCGGGAGACCACGGTGCGGGCCGGCGTGGTCCTGAACTGCACCGGCGTGTGGACCGATCAGATCCAGGCGCTGTCAGGTGGCCGCGGGCGCTTCCGGGTGCGCGCCTCGAAGGGCGTCCACATCGTCGTGTCGCGCGAGAAGATCACGGGTGACGCGGGACTGATCCTCCGCACACCGTCGTCGGTGCTGTTCGTCATCCCGTGGAAGAACCACTGGCTGATCGGCACCACCGACACCGACTGGAATCTTGACCTGGCGCACCCGGCGGCGACGAAGTCCGACATCGACTACCTGCTGGACTGCGTCAACACCGTGCTCGTCGCGCCGCTCATGCACGACGACATCGAAGGCGTCTACGCCGGGCTGCGGCCGCTGCTGGCCGGCGAGTCGGAGGAGACGTCGGCACTCTCGCGTGAGCACGCGGTGGCACGCGTCGTGCCCGGGCTCATCTCGATCGCGGGTGGCAAGTACACGACTTATCGCGTCATGGCCGCCGACGCGGTCGATGCCGGCAGTGCGGACCTGCCGAAGCGGGTCGCCCCGTCGTGCACCGACCGGGTGCCGCTGCTCGGCGCGGACGGATACTTCGCGATGCGCAACCAGGCGGACGCGCTCGCTGCCGAGTACGGCCTGCACCCGTACCGCATCACGCACGTGCTGGACCGCTACGGCTCGATGATCCGCGACGTCCTGGACCCTGGCGTCACGAACCCGGGGGTGCTGGGCACCGTGCCCGCAGCGCCCGACTATCTGATGGCCGAGATCTACTACGCCGTCACGCACGAGGGCGCGCTGCACCTCGAGGACGTGCTGACGCGGCGCACCCGCATCTCGATCGAGTACCC
Organism: Jatrophihabitantaceae bacterium; assembly: GCA_036833255.1. Classification (GTDB taxonomy): domain Bacteria; phylum Actinomycetota; class Actinomycetes; order Mycobacteriales; family Jatrophihabitantaceae; genus QHCC01. Next base: position 293 of record DAITQD010000176.1, on the reverse strand, counting down.
GCACCGCGGTGTCGAGTGCGCGCCGGTCGTCGCCGGGGTGATGGCGTCGATCCTCGGCTGGGACTCGTCGACCCGTGACCAGGAGGTAGCGCATTACGTGGCGCGGGTGGACGCCGAGCGGGCGTCGCAGGGTCGTCTCGACGACGAGGCCGCCGACGAGGTGCGCACGGCCGCGCCGGAGGCGCGGGCCGCGCTGGCCGACCTACTCGGCCGAAACTGACCCGAGAATGGGTGGGCAGGTCATATAACGAATTGGTCACGGTGTGTTCGGTGCATCCCGCGTCAATTGCCGC
>DAITQD010000175.1:0-4764 GCA_036833255.1 Jatrophihabitantaceae bacterium | reverse complement strand
CTAGGGCGCGACTAGGCGACACTAGGGCGTGACGACGGGGAGTTTGGGGCGATGTGTCGGCGTCGGTCGTTCTAGGATGGGGATCGACATGAGCCACCACAGCGACCTCATCGACACGACCGAGATGTATCTGCGCACTGTGTACGAACTCGAGGAAGAGGGCGTCGTCGCCCTGCGCGCCCGCATCGCCGAGCGGCTCGGGCAGAGCGGGCCGACGGTGAGTCAGACGGTGGCACGCATGGAGCGCGACGGGCTGCTGCACGTCGCGGGCGACCGGCATCTACAGCTCAGCGACGCCGGACGCCACCAGGCCGTGTCCGTAATGCGCAAACACCGCCTCGCCGAGCGCCTGCTTGCCGACATCATCGGCTTGGACTGGGAGGACGTCCACATCGAGGCGTGCCGCTGGGAGCACGTCATGAGCGACGCCGTCGAGCGCCGCATCGTGGCCATGCTCGACAGGCCCCTGGTGTGCCCGCACGGCAACCCGATTCCGGGCCTGGAGGACTTGGGCCTGCCATTCGCGACGGCCGCCGACGACGCGACCGAGCTGATCAGCCTCACCGCGGCCGCGCAGGACGGCGCCGCCGAGGTCACGATCGACCGGATCAGCGAACAACTGCAGCCCGACGCTGGGCTGATGCACCGCCTCACCCGCGCGAGCCTGCGCCCGGGGCGCCGCGTGCACGTCGTCGCGGCCGGCCGCGACGTCGAGGTCTGGACCGATGGCGAGCGCACGCCCATCGAAGCCCATGTCAGCGACCACGTCTTCGTACGGATGGGCTGAGTTCGGTGGCACACGATCCGCATGGATTTCTCAAACATGCCCGCGTCGACACCCCTAAACGGCCATCCGCCGAGCGGGTGCGCGACTGGCAGCCGATCTATCTGCGCGCTCAGAGCGAGGTGGTCGTCGAACAGGCATCGCGGTGCATGGACTGTGGCGTCGCGTTCTGCCACAGCGGTTGCCCGTTGGGCAACCTGATCCCGGAGTGGAACGAGTTCGTCGCACGCGACGACTGGCCCAACGCGAGCGAGCGCCTGCACGCCACGAACAACTTTCCTGAATTCACCGGATGGATCTGCCCCGCTCCGTGTGAGGCAGCCTGCGTACTCGCCCTCAACACCGACCCGGTGACCATCAAGCAGGTCGAGCTGAGCATCGTCGAGCGGGCGTTCGACGACGGCGCTCTGGGGCCGCAACTGCCGACCGAGCGCACCGGGAAGTCGGTCGCCGTGATCGGGTCCGGCCCCGCGGGTCTCGCCGCCGCACAGCAACTCACCCGCGCCGGGCACGAGGTGACGGTCTACGAGCGCGACGACCGCATCGGCGGACTGCTTCGCTATGGCATCCCGGACTTCAAGATGCCCAAGGACATCATCGATCGTCGGCTCGCGCAGATGTCGGTCGAAGGCACCATCTTCCGGGTGAACTCGAGCATCGCTGCGACTGACGCCGCAGCGCTGCGTGACCAGTTCGACGCCATCGTGCTGGCGGTCGGCGCCCTCGCGCCGCGCGAGTTGACCAATCCGGGTCGCGACCTGCGCGGCGTGCACCAGGCCATGACTTACCTGCCGCAGGGCAATCGCGCGCAGGCGGGCGACATCGACGCGCCGCAGATCGATGCCGCCGGAAGGCACGTCATCATCATCGGAGGCGGCGACACGGCGGCTGATTGCCTCGGCACCGCGAACCGACAGCAGGCGTTGTCGGTGACCGTCCTGGACCACAACCCGCGGCCGGCGGCGCGTGCGAACCTCGTCAACCCGGTCTGGCCGTCGGCGCCCAGCAGCCGCGGCGTCTCGCCCGTTCACGACGAAGGCGTTCACGAGGCGTGGGCGCGCGAGGTGGTCGAGTTCGTGGGCGACCCGAGCGGCGCGGTGCGTGCTGTCGTGGTCGAGGAGGTCGAGATCGTGCGGGTCGACGGCCGGCGCGAGTTCCGCCCCGTGGCTGGCTCGCGCACCGAACTGCCGGCCGATCTCGTCCTGCTCGCGGCGGGTTTCGTCGGCACGGACGTTCCCGAACTGCTCGACGCGCTGGGCGTGCGGCGTCATCCGCTGCGGGGAACGGCCGATGTCGACGACCACTGGCAGACCTCGGCCGACGGCGTGTACGCGTGTGGCGACGCCAGCCGCGGCGCCTCGCTGGTCGTCTGGGCGATCGCCGAGGGACGCGCGTGCGCGGCCGCAGTCGATGGCGCACTCACCGGGGCTTCCGAGCTGCCCAACCCGGTGGCGCCGCACGCCGTGTCCATCTGAGCCGACTCTCGTCATGCCGAGCGCGGCAGTCGCAGCTTCGGCAGACGACGCGGGTCCAGACCGCGTGCCAGGGCTGCCAGCAGCAGGTCCGCCGCGCTGTAGGAGGGGTCGCTCTGCACGGCGCGTTCGGCAGCGATGCCGGCCAGCGCCCCGTTTCCGGCCCGCCACGAACACCAGCCGTACAGAAATAGCGGGGCGGCGTCATACGGGCTGGGCAACCGCCTGGCCAGATCGAGCCACAGCACCCGCCCATCCAGGCGGCCGTCGTCAACTGCCATCCACAGCGAGTCACGCAGCGCGTGCGCGCCCAGCGCGACACCGAAGCGCGCCACGTCGCTGTCGCCGACCTCGACCCGGTCAGACGAGCCCGCTGGGGCGTCGCTGCGGCGGGCGACGGCGAACAGCGCGCGCTTGAGCGACCGGTCGTGCCGCGCCGCGCGGGCGTCCAGCACAGCCTGCACTGCCGCGTTCTCGTGCTCCACGATCAGCGGGGTGAGCCGAGCCCGATCGGCCTCGGGGAGCGGATCCAGTATCGCGGTGAGCGCATCGCGATCGGGCAACGCAACCATCCCGGCATAGGTCGCGGCCGCCGAGAACGCGGACACGTCCTCAGGCAGTCGGCGGCCCTCCGTCGGGCAGCAGTCGGCATCGGCACACGAGTAGGACCACCACCGATCCCCTGCGACGAGCAGAGTGTCGATCACGTCGCAGCCGACCCGCGCGGCCTGGGCCGCGAACTCCGCCATGGCCGCGGCCCAGGGCAGCGAGCGACGGCTTCGACCCGGCCGGCCGTCGTCGTAGACCGCTGCGACGAGTTCGCTGGCACCGCCCCGGCGCATCGCGGCGATGGCCTCACCGACTGCGTCACCCGTGCCGAGGTCGGCCAGATCGAGGCGCACCGTGACCACCAGGCGGGACCGATGCAGGCCGACGATGACCAGACTGGACCTCGGATGGAAACCCAGCAGGTATGGCACGGCCTGGAGCAGATCCGCCGGGCCGTGGATGCGCAGCAGCGGCACGTCGGGGGCGCAGGCGGCGAGGCGATCGATCGTCATGTCGACGAGCCTGGTCAAGGCACGACCCCGGCGACAGCTCCACTGTCGATCTGTGGAGGACACGCGACCCTGTGGATCGCATAGGCCTCAGGTCGGCGGAACGTGGTAACGGCGCTACTCCGCTCTTCAGTGCAGCGTGCCCGCCCGCCACCGTGACGCTGCCGCCGTCAGGTCGCCGGCAACCCGCTCGTTGCGGTGCGCCAACTCGCGTTCGTCCGCTCCGGGCGCCCCGGGCGCGGCGAGCTCTCTGCGCCCGGCGCCGACAACTCGGAACAATGCCGCCGCGCGTTCCAACGCGATGGCGAAGTCGCCCCGGTACGCACCGCCCAGGACGGCATCCGCCACCCGCCGCACAGCGACGACGTCGGCGTAATCGCCGACGCCGGCCACGACAGCGTCGGCGCCGGCAACCGCCTCACCAGCGCGCCACAGACGCGCCACCTCGTCCGGGTTCGTGTGGCACCACTGGCGCAGCAGGTAGAGCGCCCACAGCGCGCCGGGCAGGCTGACCGGATCCGCGTCGCGCCAGAGTTCCGCCAACGTATCGAGGCCGACCCGGTCGGCGAGGGCCACGAATCGAGCGTCGTCACCCGCCGACCCGTCAGCGTGCTCTCGACGGCCGACCGACACGAGCACTGCCGCGGTCGCAGCCGCGATCTCGGCACGCGAACTCGGCATAGCACCGCCCGCCGCGTCGATCAGATCGGTCAGATCCGCATGGGGCGATGGGCGGTGGGGGCGCCTCGGTGTCTCGGCCATCAGCGCGCCAGGGCTGGGCTGCTCACCCGACCACGATACGGCGACGCGCTTGCGCGAGATGGCCACGCCACACCGATCGAGCAGGTAGCGTGGTGGACGGCGTCGGCCCGATCCTGGCCCCCGGTCCCACATTTGCCGCCGCGAGCGGCCTTCCGCCGAGAGGCGACCTGGCGGGCCGACGTCACAGCTCCGAGCAGATGCGGTATGAACCACGGGTGAGCGGCGACGGCAACGGCTGGGTCCTGTGCGCCCTTGGGCACCGGCACTGGGGCCGCTTCGGCGCCGCCGGCCTGTTGATCACTGACGGCACGCGGGTCGTGCTGCAGCACCGCGCTCCCTGGACCCACGACGGCGGCACGTGGGCGCTGCCCGGAGGCGCACGGGACAGCCACGAGGACGTCGTCACCGCCGCGCTGCGCGAGGCCGCCGAGGAGGCCGCACTCGACCCGGCGAGCGTCGCGCCGATCGACGAGTGGGTCGACGACCACGGCGGCTGGTCGTACACGACGGTCCTCGCGAGGGCGCTTGTCGAACTCGAGCCCCGCGCGGCCAACGCCGAGAGCATCGACGTGCGCTGGTGGGCGATCGACGAGGTCGGCGCACTGCCGCTGCACCGCGGCTTCGCGAGCGCGTGGCCACGCCTGCGCGATCTGCTCGAGCACACAGAGTGATCATCGCGGGCGCCTAG
>DAITQD010000174.1:0-4822 GCA_036833255.1 Jatrophihabitantaceae bacterium | reverse complement strand
TCGACGAAGCGGTCGAACAGGTACGCGGCATCATGTGGGCCGGCTGCCGCCTCCGGGTGGTACTGAACGCTGAATGCCCTGGCGTCACGGGCTTTCAGCCCCTCGACGACATTGTCGTTGAGGCAGATGTGGCTGACCTCCACAGTGCCGAAGTCGGTGTCGCTGACGCGGTCGAGCGGCGCATCGACCGCGAAACCGTGGTTGTGTGCGGTGATCTCGACCTTGCCCGTTGCGCGGTCCTGCACGGGCTGGTTGATGCCACGGTGGCCGTAGCCGAGCTTGTACGTGCCGAAGCCGTACGCGCGGCCCAGAATCTGGTTGCCGAAGCAAATTCCGAAGATCGCTACATCGCGCCGCAGCAGGTCGCGCACCGTCTCGACGGCGGCGTCGGCTGTGGCCGGATCGCCGGGCCCGTTGGCGAGAAAAACCGCGTCGGCGCCGGTCGCCAGCACGTCCGCGGCGGAGGACGTGGACGGCAGGACGTGTGTGGTGATGCCACGCTCGGCCATTCGGTACGGGGTCATCGACTTGATGCCGTAGTCGAGCGCGGCGACGGTGAAGCGCTGCTCGCCGAGCGCGTCGACCCGGTAGGGCTGGGCGGTGGTGACCTGCGCGGACAGGTCGGCGCCGGCCATCTGTGGTGAATCGATCACCTTGCGCAGCAGGGCTGAGGGGTCCGTGTCGATGCTCGACACGCCGCAGCGCATCGCGCCGCGCTCGCGCAGATGCCGGGTGAGCGCGCGGGTGTCGATGCCGCTGATGCCGACGATGCCCTGTGCGAGGAGCGCGTCGTCGAGCGAACGCAACGAGCGCCAATTCGACGGCCGGCGCGCCGGGTCGCGCACCACGTAGCCGGCGACCCAGATGCGTCGCGACTCCGCGTCCTCGTCGTTGACGCCGGTGTTGCCGATGTGCGGCGCCGTCTGCACGACGATCTGACGGTGGTACGAGGGATCGGTGAGCGTCTCCTGGTAGCCGGTCATCCCGGTGGTGAAGACGGCCTCGCCGAAGCTCTCGCCGGCTGCGCCGTAGGTGTCGCCCCTGAACGTGCGGCCGTCCTCCAGGACCAGGATCGCGGTCATGCCGGGACCGCCGCGACCAGCGCCGCGTCGAGCACGGTGGGCCGTCCCCGCAGGAACGTCGCCACTACCGTGGCCGGGAAGGTGCGCCCGGCGAAGGGTGTGTTGCGCGATTTGGACGCCAGGGCGTCCGCGTCGACGAGGTAGGACCCAGCCGGATCGACGAGCGTCAGGTTCGCCGGCTCACCCACCTCGAGCGGGCGGCCGTGGCCGCCCAGGCGGCCGATGGCCGCGGGACGGACGCTCATCCGGTCGGCGACGCCGGCCCAGTCGAGCAGTCCGCTGGCGACCATCGTCTCGGCCACGACGCCGAGCGCGGTCTGCAGCCCGAGCATGCCGAACGCGGCGTCGGCGAAGGCGTGGTCCTTGTCGTGTGACGCGTGCGGCGCGTGGTCGGTGGCTACCGCATCAATCGTGCCGTCGGCGAGGCCGGCCCGCAGGGCCGCGACGTCCTCGGCCCGGCGCAGCGGCGGGTTCACCTTGTAGACCGGGTCATAGTCGGCGAGCAGGTCGCAGGTCAGCAGCAGGTGGTGCGGCGTGACCTCGGCGGTTACCGCGATCCCCCGCGACTTCGCCCAGCGGATCACTTCGACGCTGCCCGCCGTGGAGACGTGGCAGACATGCAGGCGCGACCCGGTGTGCTCGGTGAGCATGACGTCGCGGGCGACGATGCTCTCCTCGGCGACGGCGGGCCAGCCGGGCAGACCGAGCCGGCCGGAGACCTCGCCCTCGTGCGCGCAGCTTGCGTGATCGGCCAGGCGCGGGTCCTGCGCGTGCTGGGCGAGCACCGCGTCGAACGGCTTGAGGTACTCCAGCGCGCGGCGCATCAGCAGGGCGTCGTGCACGCAGCGCCCGTCGTCGCTGAACACCCGCACCGCCGCGGCGGACCGCGCCATGTTCCCGATCTCGGCGAGCCGCTCACCGGCCAGCCCCTTCGATACCGCGCCCACCGGGCGCACGTCGACCAGACCGGCGAGCGCGCCCAGCCGAGCCACCTGCTCCACGATCTCGGCGTTGTCGGCGACGGGGTCGGTGTTGGCCATCGCGTGCACGGCGGTGAACCCGCCCAGCGCGGCTGCGGCCGATCCGGTGGCAATCGTCTCGGCGTCCTCGCGGCCGGGCTCGCGCAGGTGGGTGTGCAGGTCGACGAAGCCTGGCAACAACACCAGGCCGCCGGCGTCGATCACCTCGGCATCGGCAGGCGCGTCGACACGCTTGCCGACGTCGGCGATCACGCCGCCCTCGAGCAGCACGTCCACGCGAGTCGCTCCCAGCGGCGCCACGGCCCGCAGCAGAACAGTCACGCCGACGCCTCCTCGAGAACCGGTTCCTCGGCGCCGGCGAGCAGCCGGTAGAGGACTGCCATCCGCACCGCGACGCCCGCCTGCACCTGGTCGAGCACCATCGAGCGCGCGCTGTCGGCCGCGATCGAGGAGATCTCCAGGCCGCGGTTCATCGGTCCGGGATGCAGCACCGGCGCGTGATCGGCGAGCATGTCCAGCCGGCCCGGGCTCAGCCCGTAGCCGATCGCGTACTCGCGCTCGGTCGGGAAGTAGCCGCCGTTCATCCGCTCCCGCTGCACGCGCAGCATCATCACCGCGTCGACGTCGCCGGTGGCCTTGCCGGACAGCACCGCGTCGAGGTCCCAACTCGTCGCGCAGTCCCACGTCGCCACCCCGGACGGCATGAGCGTCGGCGGGGCGACCAGTGTCACCCGCGCGCCGAGCGTCGTCAGCAGCAGCACGTTGGAGCGGGCGACCCGGCTGTGCGTGATGTCGCCGACGATGACCACGTGCCGGTCGCCGAGATCGTCCAACCGCTCCCGCAGCGTGTACGCATCGAGCAGGGCCTGGGTGGGGTGCTCGTGCGTGCCGTCGCCGGCGTTGACGACGGGGCAGCTGACCCAGCCGGCGATTCGCTGCACCGCTCCGGACGCGTTGTGCCGCACCACGAGCGCATCGACGCCCATGGCAGCCACCGTCAGCACCGTGTCGCGCAGGCTCTCGCCCTTGCTGACGCTCGAACCCTTGGCGCTGACGTTGATCACATCGGCCGAGAGCCACTTGCCGGCGATCTCGAAGGACGAGCGGGTACGGGTGGAGTCCTCGAAGAAGAGGTTGACGATCGTCCGGCCCCGCAACGGCGGCAGCTTCTTCACCTCGCGGGTCTGGATGGCGTTCATCCCTTTGGCGGTGTCGAGGATGGCGATCGCCTCAGTGCGGCTCAGATCGCCCGCGGACAGCAGGCCTTGACTCATTCGTCTCCCCCTTCGGTCACGCTGACCCCGTCGACGCCGTCGGTCTCGGCGAGCGACACGCGGACGCTCTGCCGGGCCGAGGTCGGGAGGTTCTTGCCGACGTAATCTGCCCGAATCGGTAGTTCGCGGTGACCACGGTCGACGAGCACCGCGAGTTGCACCGAACGCGGGCGGCCGAGATCGGCGAGCGCGTCCAGCGCGGCGCGGATCGTCCGTCCTGAGAACAGCACGTCGTCGACGAGGATGACCGTCTTGCCGGTGATGCCACCCTCGGGATCGACCGTCTCCCCCAGCGGGCGCACGCCGCGCAGGCGCAGGTCGTCGCGGTAGAGGGTGATGTCGACCGATCCGACCGGGACGGCCACGTCGGCGAAGACCTTGATCCGATCGGCCAGCCGGTGGGCGAGTGGGACGCCACGCGTCGGGATGCCGAGCAGCGCGGCGTCGAAGCCCGTCTTGGCGATGTTCTCGATGATCTGATGGGCCATGCGGTCGACTATGCGGGCCACGTCGGGGCCGCCGAGTGTCGCTTCGGCTGGCATGCGGGCACGAGCATTCATGGCAGACCTCCTTGTCCGCCTCACGGGACGGGCCTTTAAAGGACGTCGATCGCGCTCACTCTAACAGCGCTCGGCCGCCCAGCCGGCCGCAGGCGCGCCGCTGCCCCGATCAGGGTGAATCGAGCGCGACCGGTGGGCGGTCGCGCAGGACTCGGGCCAGCACCCCGTTCACGAAGCGCGGCGACTCGTCGGTGGACAGCGACTTCGCGAGCTCGACGGCCTCGTCGATGACGACGGCGTCGGGGACGTCGGCACGCCACAGCAGTTCGTAGACGCCGAGGCGCAGCACGGCGCGATCGACGCCGGGCATGCGCGCCACCGTCCAGCCCTCGGCGTAGTCGGCGAGGATCTCGTCGATCCGGTCGAGGTTGGCCTGCACGCCCTCGACGAGTTCGACGGTGAAGTCGCTCACAGGCGGGTCGGCGAGGGCCACCCGCTCGGCCAGCGTGATGACGGGGCCGATCCCGCGGGCGTCGGACTCGTAGAGGACGTCGACGGCGCGCTTGCGGGCCTTGCTTCGGGCGGCCACGTCAGGCGTTGACGCGACCCAGGTAGCGGCCGTCGCGGGTGTCGACCTTGACCTTCTCGCCGGTGCTCACGAACAGCGGAACCGCGATCTCGGCACCGGTCTCGAGCGTGGCCGGCTTGGTGCCGCCGGTGGAGCGGTCGCCCTGGACGCCCGGGTCGGTGTGGCTGATGACCAGTTCGACGCTGGTGGGCAGTTCGATGAACAGCGCGGTGCCTTCGTGCACCGCGACGACTACCTCAGCGTTGTCGAGCAGGTAGTTCGCGTTCTCGGCGACGGTCTCTCCCGGCACGTGCACCTGGTCGTAGGTGTCGCTGTCCATGAAGACGAAGTCGGTGCCCTCCTTGTAGAGGTAGGTCATCGCGCGCTTGTCGACGGTGGCCGTCTCGACCTTGGTGCC
>DAITQD010000173.1:0-4832 GCA_036833255.1 Jatrophihabitantaceae bacterium | reverse complement strand
GGCTACCGGGCCGCGCTTATCGGTTATCTGAAGTCGTCGACGCGGAGTGCCCGGATGCTGGGCCATTCAGCGTGGTACACATGTCGCCGATGGCAGGTCACGCGGGGGGTCGCACAAGCAAAAGGCTGCAGCGAAAAGGGATTCGCGGTCCTCACGTCGTGGACACCGCTTCAGATAACGTGTCTACGAAGGAGCGACACGCCGCTGTGGTGGACATCGAAGACACCGTTCCGAGCGCTTCAGATGGCGACGGCTAGGAGCGCGCTGATCGCGACGCAGCACGGTGCGGACCGACCGGCGCTAACATGGATCTGCACCGCCGCCACGAGCCGGGACGCCGCTGGGCATGCGACGACCTCCCGTGTGCGGTCGTCGACCCGCCCCGTCGACTGGCGGCTCAGGGCGCCCGCAGTGGGCGGTCCGTCGGCCCCGCGGTGTCGTCTCGCGGAGTTCGGTGGGGCCAGCGGTGTCTCGGAGCAGCCGCCCGGGGGCTGTCCTGGCGAACATCCATCGTCCGACCGCGGGTATGTGTGCGGAATTCTTGCCCGGCCACCGAGCAGGGCGTTCAGAGGAGGAGTCTGTGGTTCGATCAGGCCGGCGTCAGATGGGCGCTCGCCATACCGCTTCGCGGAAGCAGCGACGCGTCCGCAACCCCGAGGACGTCATCTCGGTGCTCGCCCGCGCCGTGCGTGAGGTGGAAGCAGCTGTCGAGCGTCGCCGCGTGACGCCAGCGGTGCGCACGAAGTTCCAGGTCGTCGCACTGCTTGTGCGCGAGGAGCACGCCCGAGTCCGGGGGAAGCAGACCAGCAGCCAGACCCACCGGGCCGAGCAGATCAAGCGCCTGGACGGGATCGCGACGATCCTCGCGAAGACCGCCGTACGCGACCCCGCGCTCCTCGCCCTCCTCGCGGAGGATGCCGTCGTCTCCGACGCGGCCAGGTTGCTCAAGCGGGACATGTTGAGGGCGGTGGGTATCGAAGCGGCCCCCGAGGAGACCGCGCCGACGGAGCCCGCGGCCGCTTCCGCCAGCACCGAGCGTCGGGTCGTGCCCCAGTCTGTCGCTTCTCGACAGCTGGCCAACCCGTTCCTCGCCCCCGACTTCTCCTCCGCCCGGCCGAGCACGGTCGGTCCGCGCCGCCTGGCCGGTTGGGAGCTGCTCAACCCGCTCCTCAGCTCATTCGAACGTGCCGAGGGCGGAGCCCCGGCGTGCATGGCCCTGCCGGCACCGGCCTCTCCGCGCGTGCTGGGGAACCGGGAGCTGATGCCCCACCAGGTGCAGCTGGTCGCCGCTGCCGCGGCCGGCCACCGGACCTTCCTACTCGCCGACGAGCCGGGCCTGGGCAAGACGGCTCAGGCGCTGCGCGCCGCGGAGGCGGCGAACGCCTACCCGCTGCTGGTGGTGGTACCGAGCGTCGTCAAGACCAACTGGGCACGCGAGGCCGGCATGTGGACACCGAACCGCTCGGCCACCGTGGTCCACGGCAACGGTGACACGGTCGACGGCTTCGCCGACATCGTCGTGGTCAACTACGAGGTGCTCGACCGCCACGTGGGGTGGTTCGGCGACTTCGGCTTCCGCGGCATGGTCGTCGACGAGGCGCACTTCATCAAGAACAAAACCTCCCAACGTTCGCAGCACGTCCTGGACCTCTCCGAACGCATCCGGTCGCGCACCGCGCGCCCTTTGCTGATGGCCCTCACCGGCACCCCGCTGATCAACGACATCGAGGACTTCCGGGCCATCTGGCAGTTCCTCGGCTGGATCGACGAGACCGAGCCGCTCGCCGAGCTGATGGACTCCCTCGAGGAGACCGGCCTGACTCCCGCGGACCCGGGGTTCTACTCCGCCGCTCGCAAGTGCGTGATCGACCTCGGCATCGTCCGTCGCCGCAAAGTCGATGTGGCTGCCGACATCCCCGCCCGCCGCACCGCCGACCTGCCCGTCGAGCTCGACGAGAAGGTCGGCCGGTCGATCCGGGCGGCGGAGCGCGACCTCGCTCGCCGGCTGGTGACGCGGTACGAGACCGCACTGGCGAGGCGTCGGTCCGGTGCCGTCGAGGACATCGACCGCGACCTCGTGCGCAAGGTGGCCAGGTGGGAGCAGAAGGACACGAGCACGACCACGGCCCGCGAGAACGTATTCAGCGTGATGCGACGCATCGGCCAGGCGAAGGCCGGCCTCGCCGCCGACTACGCGGCACAGCTCGCGCGGAGCGCGGGCAAAGTGGTCTTCTTCGCCAAGCACGTCGACGTCATGGACGTCGCAGAGGAGGCCTTCGCCAGGCAAGGGATCCGCTTCTCGTCGATCCGGGGCGGCCAGACGCCTGCGTCGCGGCAGAAGAACATTGACGCCTTCGTGAACGATCCGGATGTCGCCATCGCGGTCTGCTCCCTGACGGCGGCCGGCGTGGGACTCAATCTGCAGGTCGCCTCCAACATCGTGCTGGCCGAGCTGTCCTGGACCGACGCGGAGCAGACACAGGCCATCGACCGCAGCCACCGCATCGGTCAGACCGAACCCGTCACCGCGTGGCGCATCATCGCCGCGCAGACCATCGACAGCAGAATCGCTGAGTTGATCGACAGCAAGGCTGGGCTGGCCGCCAGAGCGCTGGACGGCACGGATGAGGAGGTGTGGTCATCGGCCGACGTGCAGCACGAGGCGCTGGTCGCATTGTTGACAGACGCGTTGTCTGCGTTGTCACAGGAACGGACAGGCTCACAGAGCGGCCACTGAGCCAGGCGCCTGACGGCCAATCGGCCGCAGGCTGAGGCGTCGCCTGGTCCGGCGCCCATCAGGCACGGCTCGCCGTTCCGCTCGCCGGCGGATGGGAGCTGGTTTGCCGCAGCGACCGCGAGCAGTAGCAGGGATCAGGGCACGAGCGCGTGCAAGTACATGCCGCCGGCTCGGACACCGTCGAGGCTTTCCGCTCGGTCAGCTTCTTCGCTACGAATCCTCGGAAGGCATCGGCCCATCTCCGATCACCTCATCGCCGCGAGTCGCCCACACCCACCGCAGGCACGAAGAGCCGCTAAAGGTCGATCTGCGCACAGGGTCGGCCATCCGCACGTGCTCGATAACGATTGATCTGCGCCTCGACCGTACCCGCGCCGCGTGCACCATATCGACGGGTCGCGCGTGTTATTGGCCGCCGCGTTCGGCGACGAGTTCTAGTGGTGTGACGTAGCGGCGGTCGTGTTGGTGGAGTCCGCGGCGGAGGCTGTGGTTGAGCCCTGGGATGTCGGCGGCGGCAAGCCCGCCGGGCCCGCGATCGCGACCTCGACGTGGAAGGCGATGTCGTTCATGACGCTCAGGATATGTCGGCTCGCAGTCTTCGCCACGAGTACCGGGGCGGTGTCGAGTGGGCCGAGCACGTCGGGCGGGAGTCCTTAGGCGGCGAGGTGGCTGCTGATCGCGGCGGCGAGCCACGGGCCGATGGGTCGGAGCTGGGCGGCGCGGACGTTGGAACGAAGATCGCAAACAGGGTTCCGGCGTGGGTGAACAGGACGCATTTGCCGCTGTTGAGCCAGAGCAGGTTGGCGTACCAGTCCTCGGGCCGACCGTCGGCGACGGCGAGGCTGGTTGGGCGGAGCAGGGTGAGCAGTTTGGCGGTCGCCCGCAGCATCATGGCAGGTCAGCGCTCCCGCTGGGTGGGCAGCGCGACGATGTCCGCGTCGGGACGTAGGTCATCGCACGGGTCGCAGAGGGTGAGCCGGAACCGCCAGCCTTCGTAGGAGGCGAGGAGGTGGCCGAGGTCGTCCCAGTCCATCTCGCGGCCGTCGATGACGACCCGGCACGGCCCGCCGTCGGGGTCGAAGCTGATCCGCCCGGCCACCTGGTCCCGGTCACCGATTGCCAACTGTCGGGTGTGCCGGTCGCGGTAGAGGTACTGCCGGTTGATCTCGGTGATCGCCTGCTGGCGGACGTGGTCGATCAGCGCGGTGATGTCGGCGTCATGCGCGCCGAGCACCCGGAATTCGTAGCCCTCGCCCCGGCCGGGTCGATCCTCGATGAGGTCGACACTGATGCCAGTGGGCGCCCGCCACAGCCGGAACCGGAGTGTGTGTTTGCGGCGGTCCGGGCCGGTGATCACCAACGGTCCTGGGGGATCGGGCAACGCCGGCCACCCGGTCAGCGCGGCGATGTGTCCGTCGGCGCAGCGGTCGCAGAACGTGCCGATGCCGGTGAGGGTGTGCGACGGCGCCGGTGCGCCGCAGTCGGCGCACCGGCGCCGTCTGCATAGCCGCCAACCCTACGACCTACGACCGCCCGGCAGTTCCCCCCCGCGTGGCTGCCGTTACCGGGCTGCGCCGGCAAGGTAGGCGGCGACGATGTAGGTGGCGTGGCGGTCGAGGGAGACCCGGGCGCGGTCGTAGCGCATCGTCGTGCGCGGTCGGCGTGCGATGCGGCCTCTTGGACATCGCGCAGCGGGACGCCGGCATCAAGCGCGGCGGTGATAAGCGCGTGGCGCAGCGTGTGCGGGCCAATGGGCTTGTCGACTCCGGCGGGGCGGGCGACGCGGCGCACGATGCGACTCGCGCAGTGGCGGTCCATCCGTTGGCCATCGGGACGAAGAAAGATCGGGCCGTCGAGTCGCTCGCCGATCGCGAGGTCGATCGCCCGCGCGGTGCGAGGTGCCAACGGGACGGTGACGATCTTGCCGCCGTTGCGCAGGATGGTGAGGGTGCGGTGGCCGCGTTCAATGCCGAGGGCGTCGATGTCAGCGCCGAGCGCTTCGGAGATCCGCAGCCCGTTGATCGCGAGCAGCGATATCAGCGCGTGCTCGTTCGGCGCACCGAGACCGGCTGCCACGAGCAGTGAGCCGACCTCG
>DAITQD010000172.1:0-4895 GCA_036833255.1 Jatrophihabitantaceae bacterium | reverse complement strand
CTAGCACTCACCGTGACGCCGCCTGCCGCCGCCCCACCACGACTGCGCCGATCGAGGTGGGTCACCATGTCGTCATGCGTCTCGATCACCTCAGCTATGCGGCCGGTTCAGAGGGGCTGGCTGGCTGTGTGCAGCGGCTCGGATCAAGACTGGGTGCCGGGTTCACCGACGGCGGGCTGCATCCGTCGTTCGGCACGCGCAACTTCGTGCTGGCCCTGGCCAACGGCTGCTACCTCGAGGTCGTCGAGGCACTCGATCATCCTGGCGCCGATCGCGCGCCGTTCGGTCGGGCCGTGCGCGCCCGCACACAAGCAGGGGGCGGCTGGCTCGGCTGGGCGGTCCGCGTCGACGACATCGCTCCGATCGAAGCGCGCCTGGCGCGCCGAGCCGCCGACGGACACCGCCACCGGCCCGACGGGTTCGACCTGCGCTGGCAGCAGATCGGCATCAACGACGTCGCGATCGACTCGCAGTTGCCGTTCTTCATACACTGGCTCAGCGACGACGAGCACCACCCGGCGGCGGGTGGCTCGGGCGTGGCCCTGACGCGGCTGGAGATCGCGGGCGACGAGCGCACGGTCGATGAGTACCTCGGAACGTCGGCTCAGCAACCCCTCGACGGCGTGGAAGTCGACTGGGTGGACTCGTCCGACGACACCGGCCTGATCGCCGCCGTGTTCGACACCGCTTCGGGGGAAGTTCGCATCGACTGAGCTCGGTCACAGACGGCGACCGCTAGCGGCTCGGCGACGGCGGCCTCGCGCACGGAGGCGCGGCGCGCGGCGAGCACCGAGCCGGCGAGGATCAGCGGGAAGCCGATCGCCATGCCGAGCGTGAACCGCTCGCCGAGCAGAGTGATTCCGAACAGCACCGCCACGGCAGGGTTGACGTAGGTGATCACCGTCGCGCGGGCGGGGCCGATGTCGTTGATCAGCGCGAAGAACAGGACGAAGGCGAGCGCTGTGCACACCGTGCCCAAGACGAGGATCGACCCTATCGCCTCTCCCGGCAGGCTGCGCGGCGGGCGCAGCACCGCATAGGGCAGATACGCGATGGCCGTCAGGAGCAGTGCTGCCGACACCACGGGGATGCTCGGCAGGTCGGCGAGGCGGCGCACCATGATCACCGGCGCCACCGCGTAGCCGACAACGACCACCGCGATCTCGAGCAGCGCGCCGACCTGCACTTGGCCGAGGTCCAGGCCGACGAGCATCGCGACACCGACGACGCCCAGCAACAGCCCGGCGAGACGCGCCGCGTCGACGCGGTCGTCGGCGCCGAGCATACGGGCGACGAGGACGCCGATCAGCGGCACGGCGGCCACCAGTAACCCGGCCAGCGAACTGGACAGCTTCTGCTCAGCGTCGGACAGCAACAGCCACGGGACGGCCACCTCGATGACGGTGAACGCGGCCAGCGGCCGCCAGCGGCGCAGGACCGCAGCGAACCCGCCACCGCGCAGCGCGAGAGGCAACAGGATGAGTCCGCCGATCGCGGTGCGCGCGAACACAAGCGTGCCCGGTGCGACGTCACGGACGGCCACCCGGATCAGCAGGTAGGGGATGCCCCAGATGATGCACATGGCCGCGAAGAGCAGCCAGCTACGCCGGGCCATCACACTCCGTCCGTCGAGATCGCGATTCCGGACCAACGTAGGGGGCAACACCGACAACGCCGCGCGAATTTCACCCCACGCTGCAGGGGGATAGTGGTCGGGTGCACAACCTCGCGCTGACGTGGCAGCAGGCGGCTGGACTCGCCGGCTTGTTGCTTGTCGCGGCGCTGGGCCTGCACCAGAGCTCGACGCCCCGGCTGCGCACCGCGAGCCCGTTCGCGCGCGAAGCGGGTGTGATTGCCGGGCTGTACGCATTGTGGCAGTTGGCCGGAACACTGTCCGTTCTCGGCACGGCGGGCGCGTTCCGGCGGGCCGGCTGGATCGAACGCACCGAGCGCTCCTGGCGGCTGCCCTCGGAGGCAAGCGTGCAGCGGCTCGTCTCGAGCCATCCGGTGACCGTGCAGGCCTGCAACCTCTACTACGCGACGATGCACTTCGGCGCGTTGTTCGCCTTCCTCGTCTGGCTGTTCGTCAGGCACCGCGACAAGTACGCCGCCATCCGGCTGACCCTGGCGCTGAGCACCCTCGCTTGCCTGCTCGTTCAGCTGATCCCGGTGGCGCCGCCGCGCTTGCTGCCCGGCTACGTCGACACCGCAGCGCAGTACGGCCAATCGGTGTACAGCCTGGGCCTGGCACCCGACGAGCTCTCGGCGATGCCATCGGTACATGTGGCGTGGGCCGTGCTCATCGGGTGGGCCGTGGTGCGCGTCAGCACCAGCCGGTGGCGCTGGGTGGCGCTCGCGCACCCCGTGTTGACGCTGTTCGTGGTCGCCGCCACTGCCAACCATTTCTGGCTCGACGCGATTGTGGCGGTCGCGTTGCTCGTGCTCTGCGGGTGGGGCCAACGCGCCGCAACGCGGGCCTTGCCGGCCTGGCGCGCGCGACAGGCCGAGCCGATGCAGTTGAATACGGAGCCGATGGCGCGGATCCTGCAGTGATGGACGCAACTGCGAGAGCCCCGCACAAACCAGCCAGCAGCACCCGTCCGCACACTGTGCCCATCGGTGACTACGGCTTCCTGTCCGACGGGGAGGTGACCGCGCTGGTATCCCCCGGGGGTTCCATCGAATGGATGTGCCTGCCGCGGATGGATTCACCGAGCATCTTCGGTGCGATTCTCGGCCGGCATGCGGGCAGCTTCCGGGTGTCGCCGTCGGACATTACGGTGCCGGCGGCGCGCCGCTATCTGCCCGGCACGATGATCCTCGAGACGAGCTGGGGCACCGACACGGGCTGGATCATCGTCCGCGACGCGCTCATCCTGGGACCGTGGCGGCATGACGCCAAGCTGTCGGGCACCTACCAGCGCACGCCCACCGACTACGAGGCAGAGCACCTGCTGCTGCGCACCATCCGCTGCGTCAAGGGCGAGGTACAGACAGTCGTCGAGTGCGAACCAGTTGCGGACTACGGGCGCTCGACGCTGCGCTGGTCCTACACCGATCGGATCTATCACCAGGCACAGGCGCAGGCCGACGGGCTCGAGCAGACCCTGACACTCACCACCGATCTACGCCTGGGTTTCGAGGGTGGTCGCGCCTCGGCCCGCACCCTGCTGCGCGAGGGCGACGTGCGTTACGTCGCGCTGTCGTGGGGCAGCAAGGCGCCGCCGCCGGACTACCCCAACGCCTACGAGCGCCTCGTCTGGACCGCACACCACTGGCAGCACTGGCTCGGCCGTGGCACCTTCCCAGATCACCCTTGGCGCAGCCACCTGCAGCGCAGCGCGCTCACCCTCAAGGGCCTGACGTACGCACCCACCGGAGCCATCTGCGCGGCCGCCACGACGTCGCTGCCCGAGACCATCGGCGGCGAGCGCAACTACGACTACCGCTACAGCTGGATCCGTGACGCCACGTTCGCGCTGTGGGGCATGTACTCGCTCGGCTTCGACTGGGAGGCCGTTGACTTCTTCTCCTTCATCGCCGACCTGGCCGAACGAGACGACGACCTGCAGATCATGTACGGCATCGGCGGCGAGCGGGACCTGCGCGAGTACGAGCTTGACCACCTGCCCGGCTACGCGAACTCACGACCCGTCCGAGTAGGCAATGCGGCCAGCGAGCAACGTCAGCACGATGTTTGGGGCGCGCTGCTCGACTCGGTCTACTTGCACAGCAAGGCGGCTGACCACCTCGACGGTCGCATCTGGCCGATTCTGGGCAAGCAGGTGCAGGCGGCGCTCAAGCAATGGCGCGAGCCGGACGCCGGCATCTGGGAGGTCCGCGGCGGCAACAAGCATTTCACGTCGTCGAAGATCATGTGCTGGGTGGCGGTCGACCGCGGTGCCAGGCTGGCCGCGATGATCGGCCAGGATGCCGCCGCGTCGGAGTGGGAGCTCGCGGCCGACGAAATCAAGGCCGACATCCTGGAACACGGCGTCGACGAACGTGGCGTGCTGACCCAGCACTACGAGACGACGGCGCTGGATGCCTCGTTGCTGCTCGCGCCGCTCGTGCGCTTCCTGCCGGCCGACGACCCGCGCATCGTCGCCACCGTGAACGCAATCGCCGCGGAACTGACCGTTCAGGGCATGGTCATGCGCTACAAGCTCGAGGAGACCGACGACGGGTTCAGCGGTCAGGAAGGCTCGTTCACGATCTGTTCGTTCTGGCTCGTTTCGGCGCTCTGCGAGATCGGCGAGTTCAAGCGGGCCCACGCGCTGTGCGCCAAGCTGCTGTCCTTCGCCGGGCCCCTCGAGCTCTACGCCGAGGAGATCGACACCCACTCGGGCCAACAGCTCGGCAACTTCCCGCAGGCCTTCACGCACCTGGCGTTGATCAACGCGGTGCTGCACGTGATCGACACCGAACGCTGCGACGAGAACGACATGCCCGGCGAGTCCCAGCCCTGACTCAGCCGGGCACAGGTGCGGCGCATGCTCAAACGTAGCGGGACGCCGTGGTCGATCAGCGCTCCGCTCGTGCCGCGGAGATCAGCAGGTCAGCCACCAGGTCCGGGTGGCTCACCTGCGGGCTGTGGTCGGAGGCCCACTCGACCACCGTCGTTGCCCGCCGCGCCATCGCGCGCTGCAGATCCGGCGCGACGGTCAGGTCTTCGGTGCACACCGCGTACGTCGAGGGCACCGTGTGCCACGCGATCGTGTGGGCACGGGAACTGAACACCGCGCGGCCGACCGGACGGACCCTGGCCAGCGCGGCGTCGACCTCGGCCGACGGCGCCTGCGCGTACAGCAGGTCGCGGGCCATGACCTCATCGACGCCGACCTGCTTGTCGTCCGCGGAGAAGCGCAACGCCTCCACGAGCCGCGTCGGTGCGA
>DAITQD010000171.1:0-4959 GCA_036833255.1 Jatrophihabitantaceae bacterium | reverse complement strand
TGGCCATCGGGATCGGCCATCACCACCCAGCTGACCTCGCCCTGGCCGATGTCGATTCGATTCGCCCCCAAGGAGACGAGACGGTCGACCTCCGCTTGCTGATCACCGTGGGCAGGTGGAGCGAGGTCGAAGTGCAGCCGGTTCTTGCCGGCCTTCGGCATCAGTGGCGGACCGCCCCACGTGATCTTCGGACCGCCGTGCGGCGAGCGGATCGCGGTCTCTTGGTCCTGGTCCCAGACCAACGGCCAGCCCAGCGCTTCGCTCCAGAAGTACCCGACCTCCTGCGAACCGTCGCACGCAAGCGCTCCGATGAATCCGCAGTCGGCGAGGAAGTTGTTGCCCGGCTCGATGACGCAGAACTCGTTGCCTTCGGGGTCGGCGAGCACGACATGACCCTCCTCCGGGCGTTGACCGATGTCGATGTGCCGGGCGCCGAGTCCGAGCGACCTCGCCACCGTCTGCTGCTGGTCCTCGAGGGACGTGCTCGTCAGATCCAAGTGCATCTGGTTCTGGCCGGCCTTCTGCTCCTCGGTCGAGAAAAATTCGATCCGGAACCCGGTGTCATCACTCGGCAGGAGCGCGATGCCGTCGTCGGGGTCGTCCGCCATTTCCCAGCCCAGGACGGCGGCCCAGAAACGTGCGAGACGCAGCGGTTCGTTCGCATCGAAGCAGAGCGCGATGAGGTGAGAAGTCATCCCGCTCCGCATCTCCTTTTCTGCTGACTCACAGCCGCAGACAGGGCACGTCCGCCCTGCCCATGAGGAAAGCAACGCTAGGCACTCGGGGACTGCCACGCAACGCGAATAAGTCAGAGGGCAACGCTCCCGCGCACGATCGTGTGCGTGTCGCCGCCCGCCGATGCCTGGTCGTCCGCCAGGTTGATCTGCACCCCGTCATGTCGCGACCGACCTGTCCTAGACCCGAGCGACTTCCGTTCATCGGCATGTCCGGATGGGTCGAACTAGACGATCAACGCGAATCTCGACGACCGGTGCTGCGCAACCAGCGCGTCACGCGAGCGAGCGTGGCAAAGGCGAGTCGCGCGGAGCCACCCGAGAAGCCGAGCCGGACGCGAAAGCCGGGGAAGAGGGACGGCCGGTAGGTGCGCACGGCGGGATCAAACCTGACCGCCCAGAGTGCGTGCCTACCGGCCGGCCACCCAACAACCCGAAAACCCGACCCGGACAACACAACCGAGCCGAGCACCCAACGACCCCGACCCGGTACAACGCGAAGGGCCGGCCGCCCTTGCGGGAGACCGGCCCTGCGCCACGAGCGACGTCAGCGGTAGTCGTCGTAGCCGAACTCGTCGAGCGGGACTGCAGGCCCGAGCGACCCGCCAGCGGCGCCGAAGCCGTAATAGTCGTTCTCGTCGTACCCGGCCATCGAGAACGCCGCTGCGCGCGCCTCCTCGGTCGGGTTCACCTCGACGTTGCGGTACTTGGCGATACCGGTACCCGCCGGGATGAGCTTGCCGATGATCACGTTTTCCTTCAGGCCGACGAGCGAGTCGCTGCGCGCAGAGATCGCGGCATCGGTGAGCACTCGGGTCGTCTCCTGGAAGGAGGCCGCCGACAGCCACGACTCGGTGGCCAGCGACGCCTTGGTGATCCCCATCAGCACCGGGCGGCCCGACGCCGGCTCGTGACCCTCGGCCACGACACGGCGGTTCTCGGCCTCGAAGATGCTCCGCTCCGCAAGGGAACCGGGCAGGAACTCCGTCGCACCCGACTCGATCACCGTGATGCGCTTGAGCATCTGCCGGATGATCACCTCGATGTGCTTGTCGTGGATGGCCACACCCTGGCTGCGGTAGACCTCCTGGACCTCGCGCACCAGGTGCAGTTGCACCTCACGCGGGCCCATGATCCGCAGCACGTCGTGCGGGTTGACCGCACCGGACACGAGCTGCTGCCCGGCCTCGACGGCGTCGCCGTCGTTGACCAGCAGACGCGCCCGCCGGGTGATCGGGTACTCCCGCTCCTCGGTGCCGTCGTCGGGAGTGATGACGACGCGTCGGGTCGAGCCCTTCGTACCGTCGGACTCCTCGACGCGCACCCGGCCGGACGCCTCGGCGATCGGCGCGACGCCCTTGGGCACCCGCGCCTCGAAGAGCTCGGCCACCCGCGGCAGGCCGTGCGTGATGTCCTCACCCGCGATACCGCCGGTGTGGAATGTGCGCATCGTGAGCTGCGTGCCGGGCTCGCCGATCGACTGGGCGGCGATGATGCCGACCGCCTCGCCGACGTCGACGAGCTTGCCCGTAGCGAGCGAGCGGCCGTAGCAGGCAGCACAGGTGCCCAGTGCCGACTCACAGGTGAGTACGGACCGCAGCCGGACCTCGGTGACGCCTGCCGCGACGAGCTGCTCGATCAGCACGTCACCCAGATCGGAGCCCGCCAGGGCCAGCTTCTTGCTGCCCACCTTGACGTCCTCGGAGAGGACGCGGGCGTAGACCGACGTCTCGACGTAGGCGTCCTTGACCAAGACATCGGGCTCGCCGTCGACTGTGCTCTTGAGCTTCGCCGCGATCGTCAGCGCGACGCCACGGTCGGTGCCGCAATCCTCCTCGCGGATGATCACGTCCTGCGACACGTCCACCAGGCGCCGGGTCAGGTAGCCCGAGTCGGCGGTACGCAATGCGGTGTCGGCCAGCCCCTTGCGCGCACCGTGGGTGGAGATGAAGTACTCCAGTACCGACAGGCCCTCGCGGAAGTTGGACTTGATCGGGCGCGGGATGATCTCGCCCTTCGGGTTGGCCACCAGGCCGCGCATGCCGGCGATCTGGCGCATCTGCATCATGTTTCCGCGCGCACCGGAGTTGACCATGATGTAGACGGGGTTGGTCTTGGGGAAGTTCTTCTCCATCTCCTTGGCGACCTCGCTGGTCGCCTTGGTCCAGACCTCCACCAGTTCCTGGCGGCGCTCCTCCTCGGTGATGACACCGCGCAGGTACTGCTTCTCGATCTTCTCGGCGTCCTTCTCGTACCGGTCGAGGATCTCGGCCTTGCGCGGCGGAGTCACTACGTCGTCGATCGCGATCGTGATGCCCGAGCGGGTCGCCCAGTGGAAGCCCGCGGCCTTCAGCCGGTCGAGGGTCTGCGCTACGGCAACCTTCGGGTAGCGCTCGGCCAGGTCGTTGACGATCTGGCCGAGCTCCTTCTTCGTCACGTCGTAGTTGACGAAGCGGTAGTCCGTCGGCAGCAGGTCGTTGAACAGGCAGCGGCCCAGCGAGGTCTCCAGGCGCACGGGCGTACCCGGCTCCCAGCCCGCCGGGGCCTGCCAGGCGTCCTTGCCCGGGCCGTTGTCGACCGTGGCCACGCCTGCGACACGGATCCGGACGCGGTCCTGCAGGTGCAGGTCGCCGCGGTCCAGCGCCATCCGGGCCTCGGCCGGGGTGACGAACATCGGAATGTCCAGCGGCGCCTTGCCGTCGACGAGGTTCGCGCGCTCGCGGGTCAGGTGGAACAGCCCCAAGATCATGTCCTGGGTCGGCATCGTCACCGGACGGCCGTCGGCCGGCTTGAGGATGTTGTTCGTCGACAGCATGAGGATGCGGGCCTCGGCCTGCGCCTCGGCCGACAGCGGCACGTGCACCGCCATCTGGTCACCGTCGAAGTCGGCGTTGAACGCGGTGCAGACCAGCGGGTGGATCTGGATGGCCTTGCCCTCGACCAGTTGCGGCTCGAAGGCCTGGATGCCGAGACGGTGCAGCGTCGGCGCGCGGTTGAGCAGCACCGGGTGCTCGCGGATGACCTCTTCCAGGACGTCCCACACGACCGGGCGGGCCCGCTCGACCATCCGCTTCGCGGACTTGATGTTCTGCGCGTGGCTCAGGTCGACCAGCCGCTTCATCACGAACGGCTTGAACAGCTCGAGCGCCATGCCTTTCGGCAGGCCGCACTGGTGCAGCTTGAGCTGCGGGCCGACGATGATGACCGAACGGCCGGAGTAGTCGACACGCTTGCCGAGCAGGTTCTGGCGGAACCGGCCCTGCTTGCCCTTGAGCAGGTCGGACAGCGACTTGAGCGGACGGTTGCCCGGGCCGGTGACCGGACGGCCACGGCGGCCGTTGTCGAACAGCGCGTCGACGGACTCCTGCAGCATCCGCTTCTCGTTGTTGACGATGATCTCGGGCGCGCCGAGGTCGATCAGTCGCTTGAGGCGGTTGTTGCGGTTGATCACGCGGCGGTACAGGTCGTTGAGGTCGGACGTGGCGAAGCGGCCACCGTCGAGCTGCACCATCGGGCGCAGGTCCGGCGGGATGACCGGGACGCAGTCGAGCACCATGCCCAGCGGCGAGTTGGTGGTCGCGAGGAACGAGGCGACGACCTTGAGCCGCTTGAGCGCGCGCAGCTTCTTCTGTCCCTTGCCGGAGCGGATCGTTTCCCGCAGCGACTCGGCCTCGGCCGCGAGGTCGAAGTTCCTGATCAGCGTCTGGAGCGACTCGGCGCCCATGCTGCCCTCGAAGTAGTCACCGAAGCGGTCGCGCAGCTCGCGGTAGAGCAACTCGTCGCTGATCAGCTGCTTGACATCGAGCTTGCGGAAGGTGTCCATCACCTCGTCGAGGCGGTCGATCTCGCGCTGGGCGCGGTCCCGCAGCTGGCGCATCTCGCGCTCGCCGCCCTCGCGCACCTTGCGGCGCACGTCGCTCTTGGCGCCCTGTGCCTCGAGCTCGGCCAGGTCGCCTTCGAGCTTCTTGGCGCGGGTATCGATGTCGGCGTCGCGCTTCTTCTCCAGCGTCGACTTCTCGGCGCTGACCT
The DNA here is from genome assembly GCA_036833255.1 of Jatrophihabitantaceae bacterium. GTDB lineage: Bacteria > Actinomycetota > Actinomycetes > Mycobacteriales > Jatrophihabitantaceae > QHCC01. Next base: position 196 of record DAITQD010000171.1, on the reverse strand, counting down.
CGGCCTCGAGGCTCGGCAGGTCGCGGTGGCGCTCCTCGACGTTGACCGTGGTGATCAGGTACGCCGCGAAGTAGATGATCTTCTCGAGGTCCTTGGGCGCCAGGTCGAGTAGGTAGCCCAGCCGGGACGGGACGCCCTTGAAGTACCAGATGTGGGTGACCGGCGCGGCGAGCTCGATGTGGCCCATCCGCTCACG
>DAITQD010000170.1:0-5015 GCA_036833255.1 Jatrophihabitantaceae bacterium | reverse complement strand
CTGAGCGCGTCGTCCACCGCTTCGATGAGCGCTGTCAGATCACCGGTCTTGGGGACGATTCGGGTCACCCCGTGGGCGGCGGCATTCGGATGAGATTCCTGCGTCAGGTAGTTCGCGGTGTAGAAAAGCACCGGAACACCTTGGCTGGCCGGGTCGGACCTGATTGCGCGCGCGAGTTGGTAGCCATCCATGCCCGGCATTACCACGTCGGTCAGCACCAGATCCGGACGTTCGCGCGCAAGGAGCACCAAGGCTTCGGCGCCGTCACCTGCCTCGACAGTGACATGACCGTAGTATCCGAGCACCGTCCGTACGAGGTCACGGTTGACCGGACGATCGTCGACGACGAGCACTGTTGCCATTGTCACTGCCCTCCTTCGCCGGCCGACGTGAGCGCTGAGACCCCCACGGCCTCAACGATGGCGGCGGGCCGACATCCCGATCCGTCGTCCGTTGTAGGCGACTTCTCAATTATCGCACAGAATCATCCTTGTGGGGGGCGTGTTGATCCACAAAAGATGATGTCGCGCTTGCGGCAATTAGCCCGCGAAGAACGTCTCGACCCCGTTTCCGCTCTTAAGCAGACGTTGCACGTCATATCGACCTGCAAACAGGGCGCGCCCGGGTGATTCTGGAGCCGAGCTGTCGCTCCCGAGCGTGAAGCTCATGCGACACCGTTCCCCGGATGGCGTGTTGACACGAGGCACCGGCACGACCATCCGCTACATCGTCAGGGCCGTCGGAGGCTACTCCGGGGGCGCGGGCACGACAAGGCTTTCAGGCCCTCGCCGACTGAACCCCGGGTGTCGAGGACCAAGGTCCGCCCAGTCGGCAACACCAGATGACACGGATCGCGCATCGAGGGGACTAAGGTCCCGAATCAGGCGGGACCAACGCCAACTTAGCGGGACTTGCGACTTTCTCCGATGCGCGCGGGCTCGGCGACAATTGGGATGGCGATGCGAGGATTGCGTCCGGCTCCGGGGATCGGGGGAACTCGGGGCCAGGGCGCAACAAATGGCTTCGTCGGCCATCCGAACAATGGCGCTGGGTGCGGGGGCCCCGGCGCATGGTCGGGGGCATGCCTTCGGTGGAGCCGCGGGAGGGCTTCATCGAAGGCAACCGGGAACAAGTCAGTGGGTCGCTCTCGATTCGGTAGCCGCTCGGCCGACGCAAAGGCGGTGCAGAGCATCGTGACGGCAGGCCGTCCGGATGAGTTAGCGAGCGGGCTGCCGGAGGCGGCTCCGGACCAGCTGCGTGCCGACCGGGATCTTGCGGCGACGCCGGTCGTGGCGGTCACGGGCCACGCGCCGGCGGCGCAGTGGGATCGAACTGCGCTCGACGCGAACCGGGAGCGGTGAGGCGTGGCAACCGTGCTCGTGGTCGATGACCGTCCGGTCAACCGCGACCTGGTCCGGACGCTGCTCGACTACTACGGCCACAGCACGCTCGAAGCCGACGACGGCGCGCAGGCACTGGACCTGCTTCGCTGCGAGCATCCAGACCTACTCATCACCGACGTGCTCATGCCGAAGATGGACGGCTATGACCTCGTCCGCGAGATCCGCGGCGACCCGACGACCGCCGCGATCCCGGTCATCTTCTACACGGCGAACTACCTCGAGGAGGAGGCCCGTCCGATCGCGGAGGCGCTCGGCGTCAGCAGCGTGGTCACCAAGACCGGCGACCTCAGCGCACTGCTAGACGCCGTGCACGTCGCCCTCACCCGGGCACCCACGGCCACGACGCCGCTCGTCGGCGGCTTCACCCGCGAACACCTGCGCGTGCTCAACGCCAAACTCGTGGACAAGATCAGCGAACTGGAGGAAAAGGAGCGGCTACACGAGTTGGTTGACGCGGCGGTCGCGATCATCGGCGACCTGAGCCTGCCAGCGACGCTGCAGCGCATCGTGGTCGCGGCCCGCTCACTCGTGGACGCGCACTACGCGGCGATACGCGTGACCACCGAGGGCGACGAGCTGATCGAGTTCGCCCAGGACGGGCTCGCCGAACAGCGCAGCTATCCCGCGATCACGACTGGCTCGCTGAGCATCCCGATCCGCTTGGATGGCGAACAGCGGGGCAGCCTGCACCTCGTGGAGCGACGCCGCGGCGGCGAATTCACCGATCAGGACGAATCACTGCTGGTCGCGCTCGCCACCGCGGCAGGTTCGGCAATCGCGAACGCCCGGCTATACGACGACGCCCGCCGCCGCGGGGCATGGCTGTCGGCGTCGGCCGAGATCACCTCAGCGTTGTTGGCCGCCGACCCGACCGAGGCCCTCGAGCTCGTCGTGCGAGGCGCTCGGCAGGTGGCCGGAGCCAAGATCGCATGGATCGAGGTTCCGACCGATGAGCACACCGTCACGGTCGACGCTTGCGACGGGCCGGGTGCCAGCGAGGTACGCGGCAGGGTCGTGGCAGAGTCCGACGCGCCGTTGCTGCGGGAGGTTGCGGTAACCGGGCAGCCCATCGTCATCAGTGACGCGGCGAAGGACAGCCGGGCGTTCGCCTTGCTGGCGGACGAGATCCTCTCGGTCGGGCCGCTCATGACGATCCCGCTGACGGCCTCCGGAGAGTGTCTCGGGGCGCTGCTCATCGGCAACGGCAGCGAGGACCGCCCGTTCAGCACGGTGGACGTCGAGATGGCGACGACGTTCGCGGGACACGCTGCCCTGGCGCTGGAGTTCGCGCGCGCCGAAGCCGACCGACAGCGCTTGACCGTCGTCGAGGACCGGGACCGAATCGCGCGCGATCTGCACGACGTCGTCATCCAGCGGCTCTTCGCCATCGGACTGCGGTTGGACGGCTTCCGCACGAAACTGTCCGAGGCGGACGCCCGCAAGCTCACAGCCACCACCGAAGACCTCGACGAGACGATCGACGATATCCGCAACACGATCTTCTCCCTGAGTGGCAGGAACCTGGGCGGCCGGAGCCTGCGCGCACAGTTGCTGAGACTCGCGGATCAGGCCGTCGGCCCCCTCGGCTTCGCTCCGCGACTGCGTCTCGTCGGGCCCGTCGACAACGCCGTCCCGGAACACATCCACCCCGACGTTCTCGCCACACTCGGCGAGGCACTGTCCAACACGGCGCGGCACGCTGGCGCATCCTCCGTCCACGTCCTGGTGAGCGTCAGTGAGGGGGAACTCGTACTCCAGGTCACCGATGACGGATGCGGACTGCCGGCCGGCCGGCACGAAAGCGGCCTCGCGAACCTGCGCCATCGTGCGCTCTCGCTCGGCGGCACCATGTCCACCGCGGACGCGGACGCGGGCGACGGGCGTGGGCTCACCCTCATCTGGCGGGTGCCCATCAGCCCGGCAGGGCAGCCCGCGCGGGAGCCTACGGATCAATGAACGATCCGCAGCCGGAGCCAAAGGTCATCCGCGTCTTCGTGCTCGATGACCACGAGATCGTTCGTCGTGGCGTCGCTGAACTGATCGGCGCCGAACCCGATCTCGAGGTGGTCGGCGAAGCGAGCACCGCAGCCGAGGCGATCCGCCGCATTCCCGCCGCTCAGCCCGACGTCGCGGTCCTCGACGCGCGCCTGCCCGACGGCAGCGGCATCGAGGTCTGCCGCGAGGTGCGCGCCGAGCACCCGGAGATCCGCTGCCTGATCCTCACCTCCTACGACGACGACGAGGCGATCTTCGCCGCGGTGCTCGCGGGCGCATCCGGTTACGTGCTCAAGCAGATCCGGGCCGCGCACCTGCTCGACGCGATCCGTCAGCTCGCTGCCGGCCGCTCGTTACTCGATCCCGACGTCACCGAGGCACTGCTGCGCCGGATACGCAACGGCACCAAGGAAGATCCCCGGCTCGCATCGCTCAACGAGCAGGAGCGCCGCATCCTCGACCTGATCACCGAAGGCCTCACCAATCGCGAGATCGGCGAGCAACTATTCCTGGCCGAGAAGACCGTGAAGAACAACGTCTCCGTCCTGCTGGCCAAGCTCGGCATGCAGCGCCGCACCCAGGTCGCCGCGCTCGGTGCGCAGATCAACCGCGGCTGACCCCTCGGGATGGATTACAGACCCCCAGGCGAACGAATGGACCCTATATTTGCTTGATGAGAAAGCTCTTGGTGCGCGCCGCGTCGCTCTACGTGCTGTTCGCCGTCATCGGGCGATTCGTGGAGGCAATGGGCGCGGTGCGATGTGACTGCGCGGCCGACTGCTAGTGCAAGAGACCAGGGCTGGGCACGTTTCGGTGGGTCGCTCCATTCGGCCATCGACCAAACGCGGCCGCCGCGAATGGCGAGCCGCCTTCGGGGTCGACGTAGTCCGAACAAGTCAGTCACCGTTCACGGCTCAGCGCGGCGCGCAGGCGCAGCAGCGCATCAGCCGTGCAGTCGACGTGCGGACTGATCCGCAGCAGCGGTGTCGCCATGTCGCGCGGCGCGCGGATCGGGAGCGAAGCCGTCGTGAGGATGCCGTGCTCGGCGAGCAGGCGGGCGCATACGGCCGTCACGTCCTGCCCGTCGGTGGGACGCAGCGCGCTGAGCGCGCCCGAGCCCTCGGCGGCGTCGACGACCTGCCAGCCGCGCAGGCCGGCGAGCGTCTCGCGGGTCAGCCGACCGACGTCGTCGAGCCGCTGCCACACCTGCGCCGGCCCGGTCGCGAGGTGCTCGCGCACCGCTGCGCACAGGCCCACCCGACCGGCCACGTGCGCCTCGCGCGACTCCAGTCCGTGGACGATCGGCCGGCCACCGGGCGACAACACCGGCGCGTGGACCTCAAGGGCGCTCCACCACCGTTGCGCCACTGCCAGCACGCCGACACCGCGCGGGCCGGTCAGCCACTTTCGGCTCGTCGCGTAGAGCACGTCGGCACCGGTGGCGGTGTCGACGTGGCCGAGCGCCTGCGCGGCGTCGACACAGAGCGGGACGCCGGCCGCACGGCACAGCGCGGCCGCCTCGGCCACCGGCTGCACGAGGCCGCGATGCGCCGCGACCTGAGTCAGGGCCACCGCGGCCGGCGGCGTGCGCGCGAGCAGGCGCTCGAGCGCGTCGAG
>DAITQD010000169.1:0-5016 GCA_036833255.1 Jatrophihabitantaceae bacterium | reverse complement strand
TTGCCGATGCGCTCGCGCAGCGCCAGCACAGCCTGGTCGGGTTCTCGCTCGGCCTGACGCCCGCCCGCGGGTAGCTAGGTCGCGTCGGCGTCGTAGGGAGCCTGCTCGCCGCGGCCCAGTGGCTTGAGCGCCGGCTTCGCCATGTTGACCGGCATTGGTTCCGCGTCGACGGCAGCGTTCGGCTGAGGTTCGTCGTCACCGAAGATTCCGCGCTGTAGCGCCGCCCGCGGGTTGAAATTCTCCAACTTGTCGGCGTCCTCCCCGAGGAGCGCTCGCGAGATCGCGGTGCGCGGGTTGAGGTTGCGCAGGTCGACGTCGGCGAATTCCGGGCCGAGTTCGTCGCGCAGCTGCGTCCGTGCGCCGGTGGCCATATCGCGCAGGGTGCGGATCATGCGGGCGGCGTCCTTGGCCAGGCCAGGCAGGCGATCCGGACCGAGGACGATGAGCCCGACTACGGCGAGCACGATCAGCTCGAGCGGTCCCACGTTGAACATGATCCTTAGTCTAGGGCGCGATCTGGCATGCGCCGCATGAGCAAGCAGCGTCAGTCGGAGTCGAGCGTGACCCGCGCCGTCTTCTTGGCCGAGTTTCGGAAGTAGGTGACGTTGATCGAGTCGCGAGGTTTGTGTGCCTGCACGATGACCACGAGCTGGGGGTAGCTGACGATCGGCTTGCCGTCGGCCGCCACGATGACATCGCCGTTGAGCAGTCCTGCCTTCGCGGCCGGGCCGCCAGGGACGACCTGCTCGAGGTAGGCACCCTGATCCAGCCCGTCGTTCGCAGTGGCGGTGCGGCCGTGCGCCCCGAGCGAGGCGTGCACCGCCTTGCCGGTGCGGATCAACTGCTGGGCGATGCCACGGGCGTAGTTGATGGGGATGGCGAAGCCGATGCCGCTGACCGCCGACTGCTGACCCGACGGGTCGGTGGTGCCGAAGGCCGCGGCCGAGTTGATGCCGACCACGGCACCGGATGCGTCGACGAGCGCGCCGCCCGAGTTCCCATGGTTGATGGCCGCGTCGGTCTGGATGGCGTCGATATAGATGGCCTCGCCGGAGTCGGAAGAGATGACGACCGCACGCTGCAGGGCCGAGACGATGCCCTCGGTGACCGTGCCCTGAAGATCCAGAGGCGATCCGATGGCGATGACCGGGTCGCCCACGGCGAGCTTGTCGGAGTCACCCAGCGAGGCCACCGTGAGCTGGTCGTTGGGCACCTTGAGCACCGCGAGGTCGCTCGTCGGGTCGCGCCCGGCGATCTGGGCCTTCGCCGTCGCCTCGTCGGCGAAGGTGACGACGATCGTGCCGTCGCCGCCCGCGGCATCGGCGATCACGTGATTGTTGGTGAGCACGTAGCCGAACTTGTCGATGACGACGCCAGAGCCCACCGCATACTCGCGGGGCGTGGTGACGGCAATCGACACGACGGCCGGACCCACCCGCTTGGCGAGGTCGGCGATCGACCCGGGCGGACGGTTCGCCGGCTTACCGGTCTTGGCCAGTGCGACGTCGCTGCGGTGCAACGCGTCACCGGCGTGCTTGGTGAGCCAGTAGCCAGCTCCGCCGCCCAGCAGGCCGGCGACGAGTCCGACTAGCACCATGAACAGCACTGCACGCAGGCCGACGCGGTACTTCGTGGCCAGCACGTTCGGCTCGTCTTCGACCGCAGCCTCGTAGGTCGGCTCGTCGTCGCTCTCGGCGTCCTGCTCGGGGTCCACCTGCGCCGGACGCCCGGCGGTGAACACGGCGCCCCGGCCCAGCCAGAACGGCGAGTTCGGGTCACGCCACGGATCACGCCGCGCGTCGGCCTTCCACCATGGGGACTCAGCCCGCTTGCCGGCCGGGTTGATGCGGGAGCCCGGAGCGGGGTCGAAGCCGCCGACGGCACCCGCGGTGGGACCGAACGTCTCGGTCATCACGCGCGGCACGGGCGGGACCTCGGTGCGGTGCGGCGGCATCCGCTCCCCTGGCAGCGGCGCAAATTCGGCTGCGCCCGGGGGCCGGCCGAATACCGCGCGCTCCTGCGGGGAGACGGTCGGGGGCGGCGGTGTGTAGGCGAACTCGGGGTCGCGCGGCGCGAACCGGTCATCGACGCCGGGCGGGCGGGCGTAAGCGTCCTGGGCAGGCACCTCGCCGGCTTGCTCGGCAGCGTGGCGGCCAGCCTGCTCGCTCACGCCCGACTCCTCACCGCTGATGACCTGTCGCACCGAGTCTGCCTCAGCGCGGGCGCAATTGCCGCACCGGGGAGTCAGTTCCCGGGATGACCGGCGGGGTTGCTGCCGTCCTGCTGAACGAAGCCCGCGGGCACGACCGTGCCGGGCCCGGATCGGATCGGCTGCCATTTCTGCGAGCTGGCCTGGCCAGTGCTGCCGATGGCGAGCAGGCCGACCGCGGCCACCGTGGCGGCGGTCAGCACGACGGGACGGACCCGGTGGTTGCGTGCCTCGCCGCGCACAGGCGCCACCAGCGCGGCCGGCATCATCGTCCCGAAGGCGGCGAACATGGCCGAGCCGTCCGGACCGATCGTCGTCGGCACGACGTTGATCGGCGTCGTGGCCGGCACCGACCGGAGCCGGTCGAGCAGGCCGCTGGGCAACGGCGGCGCAGGGGCCGCCCGCAGTGCCCAGACGGCCTCACGCTGGACGGCGACCGCGTACGTGCACTCCGGGCAGCCGGCGGCGTGCCGGGTGGCGCGGTCCCGGGCGTGGCCGGAGAGCACGCCGTCGGCGAAGGCGGCGAGCGCCTCGTCGGACAGATGCTGGGAGCTCACGGGCCTGCCACCTGCACGCGAGCGGCGACGGGAGCGACTGTGCCGGGCTCGGCGGGACGCAGCCCCGGCGCCCGGTGGGCCAGCGCCTGCCGCAGCAGCACCCGGCCGCGGTGGATGCGCGAACGCACGGTGCCGACCTTGATGCCCAGCGTTGCGGCGATCTCCTCGTAGGAGAGCTGCTCGAGATCGCAGAGCACGACGGCGACGCGGAAGTCGGCGGGCAGTTCGTCCAGCGCCCGCTGGATCTCCGGGTCGAGGTGCATCTCGTCGTAGGTCGTCTCAGGGCCCGATTCGCGGGAGGCGAGCCGGTCGCCGGCGTCCTCGGGCAGGGCGTCGAAGCGGATCCGCTGGCGCCGGCGGACCATGTCGAGGAACAGGTTGGTGGTGATGCGGTGCAGCCAGCCCTCGAACGTGCCCGGGGTGTACTCGGCCAGCGACTTGAAGACCCGGACGAAGGTCTCCTGGGTCAGGTCCTCGGCGTCGGCACGGTTACCGGACAGCCGGAAGGCCAAGCGATAGACGCGGCTGGCGTGCTCGCGCACCACCTCGTCCCACGTGGGTGGAACCCACGCCGCGAGTTGCGCTGCCTCGACCGTCACATTCCCTCACCTCATTGCCGTCGCGGGCTTCATTCTCCCGTACGACACAACCAGCGGAACCTGTCCTTTAGCGCAACGCCTCAGCACTTCTTCACGTTCCCCGTGCAGGCCTCTAGTCTCGCACCGTGCACCGCTACACGTCTGCCGATGACCGCACCGCCCGCTCGCTCGCCGACTACTGCCTGGACCGGCTCGCGATGGAGGCACCGCTCGACCGGCCGCTGACCGCTGCCGAGCTCGATTCCCGCGCCGGCCAAACCGTTACCCCCGCCGGTATCGGAAGTCACGAGGCGCTGCGGCTGTGGGCCGACGTGCTCGGCCCGGCCTGCCTGTCCGTCGACCACCGCCGGTACCTGTCCTTCATCCCGAGCGCGCCGACGAAGGCCGCCGCCAGCTTCGACATGGTCGTCGGCGCGTCGAGCGTGTACGGCGGGTCGTGGCTGGAGGGCTCCGGCGCCGTCTACGCCGAGAACCAGGCGCTGCGCTGGGTGGCCGATCTCGCCGGGCTGCCCCCCGAAGCGGGCGGGGTGTTCGTGCAGGGCGGGACGCTCGGCAACCTGTCGGCGCTGGTGGCCGCGCGCGAGTCGGCGCTGCACAAGCGCGGCTCGCGGCCGCGGCGGTGGGCCGTCTGCGTCACCGAGGAGACCCACTCGTCGGTCAAGCACGGACTGCGGGTCGTCATGGACGTCGACGTGTTGGAGGTGCCCGGCGACGAGCGCGGCCGGCTGCTCGGTGGCGCACTGCACGCCATGGTCGGTGCGCTGCCCGAGGACGTCCGCGACGGCATCTTCGCCGTCGTTGCGACCGCCGGGACGACAAACCTGGGCGTGATCGACGACATTGCGGGGATCGCCGCCGTGACGGACGAGCACGGCTGGTGGCTGCACGTCGACGGCGCGTACGGCGGGGCGGGGCTGGCCGCGCCGAGCGTCCGGCACCTCTATGCCGGGGTCGAACAGGCCGACTCGTTCATCGTCGACCCACACAAGTGGCTGTTCGCCCCGTTCGACTCGTGCGCGCTGATCTACCGTGACCCGGTACAGGCGCGCGCCGCGCACACCCAGCACGCCGGCTACCTGGACCCGGTCACCGTCGAGGGCGAGTGGAACCCGTCGGACTTCGCGATCCAGCTGACCCGGCGGGCCCGCGGGCTGCCGTTCTGGTTCTCACTCGCCGTGCACGGCACGGACGCCTACCGGGTGGCCGTCGAGCAGACGCTCACCGTGGCCCGGGCCGGGGCGGATCTGATCCGCGCGGCCGAGCACGTGCGTCTGCTCGTGGAGCCGGATCTCACCGTGCTGGTGTTCGAGCGCGTCGGGTGGGACGTCGAGGACTACACGCGATGGACCGCGCGCCTGCTCGACGAGCAGGTCGCCTTCGTGACGCCGACCCGGCACGCCGGGCAGGTGTGTACCCGCTTCGCGATCGTCAATCCGCTCACAACGGCCGATGACCTGGCGCTGATCATCGATTCGATGCGCTGAGCACGCGGCTGTCAGGTGGGGCGGCGCCGGGTGATGGCGAGGATGGCGACGACGACGAGCAGTGCGGCGAGGCCGACGAAGATCGCGGTTTCGACGGTCTGGATGATCCAGAAACGGCTCGCAGGCTGGTACTCGGTGACCGCCCGCACGAGTCCGCTCAGTGTGGG
>DAITQD010000168.1:0-5020 GCA_036833255.1 Jatrophihabitantaceae bacterium | reverse complement strand
TTGGCCTTGAGCAGGCGCCGCCGCGGCGTGTCGCCCTGCTACCCGGCCAAGCCGAACGCTGAGCCGCCGATCACCGGCGTGGCCGCAACAGCCCAAGCGCGACGCGACCCGAAACCGCAACACAGCAACAAACCCAACTCCTCGTCGCTGCCGCATTTCGCCCGAGCGAAACGAGAGCCGGCAGCCCGACGGCGGCGAGGAACGCGACGAGGTCATCGGCAGCCGAGGCCGCCACGCGAACCAGTCCGACGTGCTCCGACATTGCGAGCAAGGCCGCCATGGCCTCAGTCTGGCCTCCTACGCGCACGAGTGACCCGGCCTGCCATGGCGCAGACGCCGTCCTTGCGAGCGCGGCCTCATCGACATCGGCGAGCACTGGCACGGCACCGCCCGCGGCGAGCTCCTGGCCGACAGTCGCGCCGATACCGCGAGCGCCCGGACCGCGAAGTCGATCAGTGGTCGGGCAAGAAATCGGCACGATGTCTCCACATCGCGCCGCCACGCCGCTACTTGCGGTGTGTGCAGAGCTTGCTGGTGTCGGTTTGCGTGGAGTCGACCACGCAGACCGCGGGCAGTGCCTTGGCGATCGCGTCGGCGAGCGGGCCGAGCGGGGGCTGGGCGTAGAAGTCCGGCACCCGCACCTCGATGTAGGCGGCGCGGTCGATTGCCGTGAAAACGTGCGTCTTGCCCTGCTTGGACTGAAAGAAGTTGACGCCGTTCGCGGCGAGCACGAAGTCCGAACTGGCCGCCGTCAGGCCGCTAGGACGCGGAACGCCGCACCGCAACACCACTGCGGGGTCACCCCAGGCGGCGACGTATGTCCAGGTCGAGCGGGCTGGTCGGCCGGCCAGGTCCGCGAGCGTGATCGGCAGCGCACCGAGCAGCTTGGTGCACGGCGCGTCCGCGGCCGCGTTGAGTGGAGGGGCGGCCACAGTAATCGCTGCCAGCGCTGTCGGCTGACCGGTGCCGGGATGCGCGGACAACTTCCTGGTGTGGTCGGCGGCGTGGCCCAACAGCAGGGCAATGATCACTACGACCGGCAGGGCCACCGCCGTCGCGATGACAGCCGCGCGGCGACGTACCGGATCGATCGGTGGGCTCCCGCGGCCTAGAGGTGGACGACGGGGCAGGTCAACGTGCGGGTGATCCCGTCGACCGCCTGCACCTTCGCAACCACCAGTTTGCCCAGGTCGTCCATCGTCGGTGCCTCGGCGCGCACGATCACGTCGTAGGGTCCGGTGACGTCCTCGGCGTTCATCACGCCATCGAGGGCGGCTATTTCGAGGGCGACGGCGGCGGCCTTGCCGACCTCGGTCTGGATCAGGATGTAGGCATTGACGGCCATCGCGGGCGTGTCCTCTCCTCGTCGCATCATCGGGACCGGTAGAACGTAGCGCAGGTCGCTATGCGCGACGATAGAGGCCGGATCGGCGCAGCGGCCGCCGTCATCGTTGAAAGGCGTGCGTCATCACTGTTTCGGAACTGGGCGAGTTCGGGCTGATCAAGCGGGTGACCGCGGGGTTCGCGGGGGTCGAGTCGACCCTGCTCGGCCCGGGCGACGACGCCGCGGTGGTGGCGGTACCCGACGGGCGGGTCGTCGCGACGACGGACCTGCTCGTCGAGAACCGGCATTTTCGCCGGGACTGGTCCACGGCCAACGACGTCGGGCACAAGGCCGCGGCCCGCAACTTCGCCGACATCGCCGCGATGGGCGCCGTCCCGACCGCGCTGCTGGTCGGCTTCGCCACGCCGGGCGACCTGGCGCTCGATTGGGTGGACGGGTTGATGGCGGGGCTGCGCGAGGAGTGCGGCGAGGTGGGCGCCGCCATCGTCGGTGGCGATGTCACGGCCGCGGACGTGATCATGCTCGGCGTCACCGCGCTGGGTGATCTACAGGGTCGCGCTCCGATCACGCTGGGCGGTGCCCAGCCGGGCGATCTCGTGGCGGTCGCCGGCAAGCTGGGTTGGGCGGCGGCCGGATTCGCGGTGCTCGGGCGGGGCTTCCGCTCGCCGGTGCAGGTGGTGTCGGCACACCGGCGTCCCGAGCCGCCCTACGCCGAGGGCCCCCGCGCGGCCGACCTCGGCGCGACCTCGATGACCGACGTCAGCGACGGCCTGGTCGCCGATCTTGGCCATATCGCCGAGGCGAGCGGTGTGCGCATCGATCTGCGCGCCGATCAGGTGACGGTCCCGGCCAAGTTGCGCGAGGTCGGCGCTGCGCTCAACGTCGACCCTCTCGTGTGGCTGTTCACCGGCGGCGACGATTACGCGCTCGCCGCCACCTTCCCGAAGAACACGTCGCTGCCGGACACCTGGACGGTGATCGGCGTCGTCGCGGCGGGCGAGGGTGTGCGGGTCGACGGGCGGCGCTGGCCGATCGGCGGGCACGAGCACTTCCGCTGACGGCTCGCGGATAGGGTCGCCGGGTGGATTTCCGGATCGAATCGCGCTCCTACGACGACCCCGACGTGGTGCGTCTGGTGGCCGCCGTGCAGGCCGAGTACGTCGCGCGCTACGGCGGCCCGGACGCGGCAGCGGTCGACCCTGCGGAGTTTGCCCAGCCGGACGGACGGTTTCTCGTCGGGATCCTCGACGACGAACCCGCCGTCACCGGCGGCTGGCGGCGCATCGACGACGGCGTCGTCGAGATCAAGCGGATGTACGTCTTGGACGCGGCCCGCCGACGCGGCCTGGCCCGCCTGATGCTGGCCGAACTCGAAGCCAGCGCACTCGCCGCGGGTTCTCGCCGCGTCATGCTCAACACCGGTGACCAGCAGCCCGAGGCGATCGGGCTATACGAGTCCAGCGGCTACTTGCCCGTCGACGGCTTCGGCCACTACGCGTGCACGCCCGGCGCGCTGTTCTACGGCAAGGATCTGGACCCGACCGGCAGGTCAACCGATGGCCGTAGAAACGAAACGGCCCGTCTCGCACAAGGCGGGGACGGGCCGAACGGGTGACAGACGCGCCCTAGGCCCGGGTGACCTTGCCGGCCTTCAGGCAGGACGTGCACACCGTGATGCGGCGCCGGGTGCCGGGTGCGACCATGGCGCGGACCGTCTGCACGTTCGGGTTCCACCGGCGGTGGGTGCGGCGGTGGGAGTGCGAGACGGACATCCCGAAGCCGGGGCTCTTACCGCAGACATCGCAGATGTTGGCCACTGTGGACTCCTTGGACGAGGCAGCACAACGCAAGTGTGCCGAAAATGGTGGGTTGCCAGCCGTGCGCCGGGCAACCTGAGCAGTCTAACGGCTGCCCGCGGGCCGACCAAACCGCACCTCCCCAGGACCTCCGCAGGCCCAGGCGCCCTGACCTACGGCGGGTGCGCCGCAAGGCCGCCGCCCGCAACTGGCCGATCTGTCGCTGTCTCCCAGTATCCTGCGGCAGACCGGACGGACGGGTGGGGGTGGACGTGCTCGAGGCCCTGGACGCGGATGCGGTCCGCCGCTGGAGCCGCGCCGCGGTCGAGTCGCTCGACGCGCACCGGGCCGAGATCGACGAGCTGAACGTCTTCCCGGTACCCGACCGCGACACGGGCACCAACCTGTCGCTGACCATGCGAGCCGCCGCCGACGCACTCGCCGCTGACGGCGCCCCCGATGCGGGAGCTGCGCTGCACATCTTTGCCCGGGGAGCCGTGCTGGGCGCGCGGGGAAACTCTGGCGTGATCCTCTCGCAGCTGCTGCGCGGCCTCGCCGACGCCGTCGCGGACGCGCCCACGTGCGACGGCGTTCTGCTCCGCGCGGGCCTGCAGTTGGGCGCCGTCCAGGCCCGCGCCGCGGTGGCCCAGCCCGTCGAGGGCACCATCCTCACTGTCGCCAGCGCGGCGGCCGACGCTGCGGCGAGCAGTAGCACCCTGGTCGAGGTCGTGCGGTGTGCTGCGGCTGCCGCGGACGAGGCCCTGCAGCGCACCCCCCAGCAATTGCCCGTGCTTGCGCAGGCGGGTGTGGTCGACGCGGGCGGTCGCGGCCTGGTTCTGCTGCTCGATGCGCTGGCCCGCACCGTGAGCAACGACGGGGGCGCGCCACCCGCGTTACGCCCGACGCGCCCGCCGGCTCAGATGTTGGGATCCGCACGCGAGACGGGCAGCGGCGACTACGACTTCGAGGTGCAATACCTGCTCGACGCCGACGAGGATCCCGTCGCCTCATTGCGTCGCGAGCTCGGGGGCATCGGTGACTCGGTCGCGGTGGTCGGCACCGGCGAAGGCGTGTGGAACGTGCACGCACACGTCAACGACGTCGGCGCCGCGATCGAGGCCGGCATCAAGGCGGGTCGTCCGTACCGAATCACCGTCGTGCGCTTCGCCGACCACCCCGCCGCGCACCCCGCCGCGCCGGCGGCGTCGGCCGGCACCGCAGTGGTCGCGGTCGCGCCCGGGCAGGGGTTGGCGCACCTGTTCGAGGCCGAGGGCGTGCGCGTGGTCGACGGCGGCCCCGGTCGCAGCCCGTCCACCGCTGAGGTCCTCGCGGCGGTGCGGGCCACGGGCGCCGGGCAGGTCGTCCTGCTACCCAATGCCTCGCGAGTCACCGGTATCGCCGAGGCCGCCGCAGAGCAGGCGCGCGCCGAAGGCATCCACGCCACGGTGGTGCCGACCCGCTCGCCCGTGCAGGGTCTGGCCGCGGTCGCGGTCCACGACGCCGCGCGGCGATTTGACGACGATGTCGTCGCGATGGCCGAGGCCGCAGCGGCGACGCGCTTCGCCGAGGTCACGATCGCCCAGCGCGAGGCCCTGACGTCGGTCGGTGTCTGCCAGCAGGGCGATGTTCTCGGCCTGATCGACGGCGAGGTTGTCGAGATCGGTCGCGGACTGGTAGCCGTAGCCTTCGCGCTCGTCGACCGGCTGCTCGCCGTCGGCGCGGAGCTGATGACGGTGCTCGTGGGCGGCGGTGCACCGGCCGGCGTCGGCGTGCTGCTCGTGGGGCACGTGCGGGAGCGCGCACCACTCACCGACGTCAGCGTCTACCCCGGCGGACAGCCCGATTACCCGCTGATCATCGGCATCGAATGAGTGAGCAT
>DAITQD010000167.1:0-5099 GCA_036833255.1 Jatrophihabitantaceae bacterium | reverse complement strand
TTCACCTGAACGCTGACCGGCACCAGATTGTGCATGCCGCCCGGCCGGTCATAATTGGCAGTGATGAATGAGCTGATCCGGATCGTGGTGCGAGCGCTGCGCTTCGCGCTCCAGCAGGTCCGGACCCACCCGGCGACGGCCCTGGCGGCCGCCGGGTGTGCGGCGGCCACGGTTACCGTCGTCGCCGGCGGTCGGGTCGGCACCGTCAACACGGCCATTCCACTCACTGACTGGATGGGGCTGCTGTCGATCCAAGGTCGCAGTCACGGCCAGTACCTCCCCGGCGCGCTGATGCTCGCCGGGATCGTCGCACTGATCGTGCTCTGGCTCGTTGCGATCCGGCTGCACCACTCGGGCAGCCGGAGCACCGAGCGCCACGTCTGGTGGATCGCCGGCGCCTGGTCGGTGCCCTTCGTGCTCGGGCCGCCGATGCTCAGCAACGACGTGTGGACGTACGCGGCGCAGGGCCTCATGCTGCGCAGTGGCCTGGACCCCTACACCGTCGGACCGTCCGCACTCGGCAACGCGCACGTGGTCGCCGCCGTCGACCCGGTCTGGCGCAGCGTGCCCAGCCCATACGGTCCACTCGCCACGACCGTGCAGCACCTCGCCATCGCCATCAGCGGCGGCAGTCCGCTCGGCGCGGCGATCGTGTTCCGGGCGCTCGGCGTGGCTTGCTTCATCGCCATCGGCGTTCTCGCCGCGGATCTCGCCGGCCCGCGGCGGATCCAGGCCCTGACATTGACGATCCTCAATCCCTTGCTGCTGCTGCACGTCATCTCGGGCGCGCACCTCGAAGGCGTCATGGTTGCGCTGCTGCTCGCAGCCCTGGTCGCGGCACATCAGCAGCGCTGGGTGCTCGCCGTCGTGCTCGCGTGCGCCGCCGGATCGGTCAAAGCCCCGGCGTTCATCGCCGTGCTGGCGATCATCGTCTTGCACAATGAAGGCTTTCGCGGCGGGCTCGCCTGGCGGATCGCGGCACGCGACATCGGTGTCGCGGTGGTCAGCACCCTGGGGCTCGCAGCTCTCGTCCACAACGGCTGGGGCTGGTTACAGGCGCTGAACACGCCGACGCTCGGGCATACCGCACTAGCCCCGGCGAGCCTGATCGCCGACATGTTCGACCCCATCGTGAAGGCCGCATCATTCGACGACCTCGCAGCGGGGGGACGCATCACCACGATGTTCGCGGCGGTGTGCATCGTCCTCTACCTGACGGCGACGGCGCACCGGCGCACCCTGGCCCGCACGATCGGATACGGGTTACTCGCCGTCGGCTTGCTCGGCCCCGTCCTCTATCCCTGGTATCTGCTGTGGGGCGTCGTCTGCTTGGCGCCGACTGCGCGCGCCGCCAGTCGCGACTGGATCGTGCTCATCAGCGGGTTCGCCTGCCTCCTCAACCCGCCCGGATTCACCAGAACGATTTCGGTCAACCTCAGCGTGGGCGCGCTGGCGATCACCCTCGCCCTGGCGATGATCGTGCCGCGGGCGCTGGCCCGGCGTCGCGCGTTCGATCCCGTGGCGGCTAACGGGCCCCCTGTCAGCGTGGGCGGCTGACGATCCGCGCCCCGCGTCCCGGCACGGTCGTGATGTTGCGCGTCTTGGCCCACTCCGGACGGCCGACTGGGTCGATGTCGACGCGGGTCAGCACCGCCTTCAGCACCGCCTGCGCCTCGACCATCGCGAGCGCCGCGCCGAGGCACCGGCGGATACCGCCGCCGAACGGGATCCAGGTCGCCGGCGGCGGGTTGCCGTCCAGAAACCGCTCAGGCCGGAACTCCCCGGGTGACGGGTAGACCGACGGCGTGCGCTGGACGAGAAAAATCGATGGAAAGACGACCACGTCGGCGGGCAGGTCATAGCCCCCGACCCGCACCGGTTGCGCGAGTCGCCGGGCCACCTGCCCGATTACCGGGCGCAGCCGCAGGGACTCCTTGACGACGGCCTCGAGGTAACGCTCGTCGTTCTCGTCGGCGGCCTGCTGCACGCGGCGCAGCACCGCCGGGCGACGTGCCAGGTCGTGGAAGGTCCAGGCGAGGGTCGACGCGGTCGTCTCGTGCCCGGCGAGCAGCAGCGTGACCAGGTGGTCTCGAAGTTCCTCGTCGCTCTGCGTCGGGTCGGCGACGAGCAGCTTGGAGAGCACGTCGGTCCGCCCGGCGAGGTCGGGCACGAGGCGCCGCTCGGCGATCTCGGCATAGATCACCGCGTCGGTCGCTTGCTTCAGTATCCGGAAGCGTCGCCACGGGCCGACCGCGTCCAGGCGCGGGTAGAGCCAACCGAGGAACACCACGGGGCCGATCTGTACGAGTCGGCGCAGCAACGGGCGCATCTCGGCGAGCCGGATCTCGTCGGTGACGCCGAAGACGATCCGCAGGATCACCTCGAGGCTGATGTCGTTCATGAGCGGGTGCACCGCGAACGGTTTGCCGACCGGCCACTGCGCGACCTGATCGGCCGCCAGGCGCTCGACAATCTCGCCGTAGCCGCGCATCGCCTCGCCGTGGAACGCGGACATGACGCGCTTGCGCGCGGCCAGGTGGGCGTCCTCGTCGAGCAGCAGCACCGAGTGCCGGCCCATGACCGGGCCCAGGATCGCGTTGCCCTCGCCGGCGTGGAACGTGCTCGCCGGACCGGCGAACACCTCGCGGATGTGCTCGGGTTTGGCGAGCACTACGGCCCGGCCGGCCGGCCTGAGATGCACCGAGAACACGTCGCCGTAGCGCCGGTGCCAGCGCGGGGTGATCCAGGTCCGGCCGGTCATGAACAGCAGGGTCTGCACCGCCGCCGGCAGCCGCGGCCCGGGCGGCAGCGCCGTCGTCGCCGGCAGTTCGCGCCGGGCAATGAAACGTTCGGTGACAGCCACGTCGGTCTCCGCTCAGGGGTAGCTGCGGTCTCCTGAAATGTATACATCTGTATATGACGGATGTCTAGCGATCGCGGCTACCATGCGAACCCGTGGGACATCGAGAGCAATTGCTCGCGGCCGCCCGGCGGCTGCTCGAGCAACGCGGGTACGCCCACATCACCGCGCGCGACCTGGTCGCCGAGTCCGGCACGAACCTGGCCAGCATCGGCTATCACTTCGGGTCGAAGGCGGCGCTGCTGAACACGGCTATCGAGTCGGCGTTCGAGGACTGGACCGATCAGCTCGCCTCGCTGGTGATGGCCGACCCGGCCGCGACCCCGATCCAGCGCGGGATGGCCACCTGGGTCGCAGTGCTGGAAAGCCTGCCCGCGCGGCGCCCCATCCTGGCGTCCTACGTCGAGGCGCTCGCTCAGGCGCAGCGCGAACCCGGCCTGCGTGCCCAACTCGCCGAGCACTACCGCCGGGCGCGGGGGCGCGTCGCCGAACTTGTCGCCGAGTCGTTGGCCGACGGCACGCCGGCCGACGACCCACGCTGCCGGGCAATCGCCACGTTCGTCATCGCCGTCTGCGACGGGTTGTCGGTGCAGTGGTTGCTCGATCCCGAACACTCGCCCGACGGCGAGGAATTGATGTCCGGGCTCGCAACGGTCTGGGCGTCGTCGTTTCCCGCCGTCTGATCACCGTCATCCGGCTTTGACCCCACGAGCGTCGCTGGAGCCGTCCGCCCGCGACGCTGGCGGGGTCAAAGAGGTGAGAAGCGCTAGCGGCCTTTGCCGCCGGAGATCTCGCGTACCGCGGGACGCACGTCGGCGAGGTAGACGCTCGCAACGACGACCGAGATCAACGAGATGATCCCGACCGGCGCCTGGACGAAGGTGCCGAGCACGCCCGCGATCACGAGGATTGCCAGCCAGGCCGGTTTGGTCAGTTTGTCGACGGCCGGAAAAGCGGCGGCCTTACGCGTCGCGCAGTCGACGATGGCCCACAAGCGCAGCGCGGCGAGACCCCAGAACAACACACGGTCGGTCCAGATGTACACGAGATCGAGGACCGCCACAGCGATAAGCCTACCGAGGCAATAGGCCGCGCGCCGCTCGTCGACGGGGGTCGCCTGGCCGGATCAGGCCTGGACGGCGGCCTTCTTGGCCGGTGCCGTGCGGGTTGTGGCCTTGCGAGCGGTGACCTTCGCGGCCGGTTTCGCAGCGGGCTTGGGCGCTGCCGGCGTCTTGGCAGCCGGCTTGGTACGGCGGCCGGTCAGGGAGTGCACCGGCTTGACGATGCGCTCCTGCACGGTCTCGACGACGACGCCGGTTAAAGACTCGCCAGTGCTCACAAGCTTCGCGACGCGCTTGTCGTTCTTGACCGTCACGTACAGCTCCTCGGCGCGGTCACTGACCGTGCTGGAGTAGCCCTTGGCCGGCGCGAGGTAGGGCTCGATCGCAGCCTTGATCGCTTCGAGGTTGACGGCCTTCTCGGCCTGCGTGCGCAGGTCGTTGACAGCGTCAGTGGCCTTCGCGGCGAGCTCGGAGACGTTGCTCTTGGCGGTGCTGGTGAGCTTGCCGACGAGGTCGTTGGCCTGCCCGGTCACATCGGTGAGCTGCGTCTGGGCCTGGTCGAGAACCTGCTTGCCCTGCTCGAGGGCGCTGTCGGCATAGGTTCGGATGTCACTGGTGATCGACATTGTTGTCACTTCCCTGCTGGTGTCGGATGGATCTGGATACGTTGTGTCAGGTCGCGCGATCTACGCGCCAGCCGTCGGGGCAGACGTCGCGGATGCGACAGTCGCTGCAGATGCGAGCAGCTGGGCGTTCTCGCGCCGGAACGACTCGTAGATGTCGACGAGGACCTGCTTCTGCCGCTCGCCGAGACCTTCATCGGCGAGGATCGCGGACACCAGCTCGGGGTCGCCTTCGCGGAACTCGAGGATCCCGGCGCGGAGGTAGAGCTGCTCCGCCGAGATTCGCAGTCCCTTGGCAATCTGTTGCAGGATGTCCGCGCTCGGCTTGCGCAGCCCACGTTCGATCTGCGAGAGATACGGGTTGGAGACGCCCGCGAGCCGGGCGAGCTGACGCATCGAAACCTGGGCTTGTTCGCGCTGCTCTCGGATGAACTCCCCGATCGCGGCGCCGCCCCGCTTCGCCTGCTCTTTCGGCCCTTCAGCTATCACGTACCCAGTGTGACCGAGTAGTGCTAGCAAATGCAAGCGGTCTGCTAGCGACCCCGGTCACAGTGA
>DAITQD010000166.1:0-5103 GCA_036833255.1 Jatrophihabitantaceae bacterium | reverse complement strand
TGCGACATTCCAGCGATCAGCCGTCTCGCTCGAAGCGTCGGGCCGATTGTGGCTGTGGACGCGGCGCAACTGGTCGGCGCACTGCCGGTTGCCGGTGACCTGCCCCACGTCGACGTCTTAGCGGTACCTGACCACAAGTTCCTCCTCAACGCAGGGCGCGGCATGGGCGACTGCTACTTGTCGCCGCGGGTGCAGGAGCGATTCGTCCCGATCAACGCGGGCTGGCGGGCGGGCGCGATCCCCTTTGACAGCGTCCCGCTAGGCGAGGTCGACCCAGCACGGGTCGTAACCGCCTTGTCCGAGCGGGGAATTATCGCCTCGGCACGGGACGGCAACCTGCGACTTTCGATCCACGTCTACAACCACGAGGACGACATCGAGCGCCTCACCACGGTCCTCGGGGCGCTGTCCCGGTAGGCGACTGCAGCTCGCGCAGGCTCCAGCAGGCTGTCCTCCAAACGGCGGACGGCGTCGAGATGACCTCCGGTCCAGATGATCCGCACCGCCAAGTCGGGCGCGTCGACCAGGTCGCGCCGGACGGCGTCGAGCAGTTCTCCGTCCAGGCAGGTATTCGCGGGCTGTAGGGGCGGGACGTCGCCGTCGCCTGAAAATGCCTGAGCTACCGAGACGTACCAGCCGGTTACCCGCTCGGTCGCCGTCGCCAGCTCGGCACGCGCCCCCGCGCGATCCCCTCGCCCCGGCTCGGAAGCACGCGCCCAGAGATCCCGGACCGCATCGGCAGTGATGCGCAGGGAGACGACTCCGGTGACGAGCGCGGTTACCTGCGCGAGCGGCAGGTGCTTGGTGCCTCGCTCGGCCAGGAAGCCGCGAAAGGCGTCATCCAGCCGGCGGGCTGCCGCGGCGGCCCGCACGGCCTCTGCATCGACCGCCTGGGTGACCGAGATACTCGCCTCGGCGGAGCGCCGAGCGTCCCATTCAGCAACGGCGCGCAGATAATTGGCGCACTCGGCATAGGCCTCGGACAGCGCCTGGGTGAGGGCAGCCACCGCGCCGCGGGGCCAAAACAAGGCGCCGACCACAAGGCTGACGCCGAACCCGATGGCGACGTCCTCAATACGGACGAGCCCGACCTGCCACCCGGCCGGACTGACGATGTTGAACAGAATCAACAAGGTGACGGTGAAGCCGGCTTGGCCGGCGGCGAACGACAGGGCCGGAGCGACGCCAGCCACGACAATCGCGACCGGCAAGAGAATCCAGAGCAGCGTGGTGTTGGTGCCGATCGCAGCCACGAGCGCGCCGCCGATCACAAACCCGAGCGCCGTCCCCAGGAGCCCGCGTACGACGTTCTGGCCTGTATTCAGCGCGTTCGAGCGGAGCACGGACAGCGTGCCC
Organism: Jatrophihabitantaceae bacterium; assembly: GCA_036833255.1. GTDB lineage: Bacteria > Actinomycetota > Actinomycetes > Mycobacteriales > Jatrophihabitantaceae > QHCC01. The sequence goes on along the minus strand of DAITQD010000166.1, from coordinate 3,747 downwards.
AGCACGATCCAAAACGAGTGTTGGGCGCCGCTGAGATCGGCGATGAGCACCGCTCCGCCGAGCCCGATGGCTCCGCGCACGCTGTTGTGCAGCCAGACGGAATGCGGCTCGACGTGCGCCCCGGCCCGCTGTTGGGCAGCTGCCAGCGCGCCCCCGCCACCCGGCGACTGCCGCCCCAACAACTTCTGCCACCAGCTGCGGTGTTCGGCCGTCAACGCCACCTCGACGTTCCCGGCGATCGCGGTGACCGCGAACGACAACTCGTGAGCGCGGAAGCTCGGCTCGAGCGAACTGACAAGCTCACGCGTGCCGTCGCCCGAATGCGCGGCCGGCAGGGCATCGGTCGCCACCCGCTCCATCTCCTCGCGGGCACGGACCAGGTCGTCCAGATGCTGCTGCAGGCTGTCCTCCGGGCCGCGCCCAGGACCGAGTGCCTTGGCCGTATGGTCCAGCAGGGTGGCCGCGGCGGTCTGCACCGCCCGCACCGCCGCGCCGACCGCTGGGTGATCGTGCGGAAGCGGGTTGCTGTCGACGATCACCCCGAGCCACACGATCTCGTCGACCAGCCGCACAATCGCGCGGTTGGCCGTAGTGAGACCGGTCGGACGATAGGGAGTGGCGAAGAACTTCGAGCGCAGCGTGGCCACAGCCTCGTCGGACGTCACAGTTTCTTTCTCGGGCGAGCCGTCGGGTGAGACCTCCATCGAGAGCTGCGCAGCCAGCTTCCGGCAGGCCTCGGCCGCGGCGTTGCGAAGCGGTTCTCGAACGGGCGCAGGCCACAACAGGCTGATGGCCACAAGCGAAGCCGCGCCGGCGAGCAGCCAGCCGGCCAGGCGGTCAGGGATCGAGCCAATATCGCCCGGCAGGCACACCGGCAAGATGAAGCTGAGCAGGACGGACGTACTCGCAGCAGCCAAGACTGAGCTGACGACGCCGGCGAACAGGACCAGGAATCCGACGACGACCATCGCCGCCGCCGCCAGCCAGGCGTTGCGCGAAGCCAGGGTGCCGAGGCAGATCAGCACGCATCCCGCACCGACAAGGGACGCCTGCGCAGCCAGCCGCTCGCCCATGGTGCCGCCGAAGTCGGCGAGCAGCAGCAGCGCGAACGATCCGAATGCGGCGAACGTGGCCGTCGTCGGGTTGCCGATGGCCTGCGTTCCCAACGCGAACGTGGCCGGCATCACGATCGCCGTGCGTGTCGCCCGCCGCAGCGAGGAGAGGTCGGCGTCGCGAGCGCGCAGCTGAAGAAGCCAATCCTTCACCCGTCGCTACCCCCTCCCGAACGCGTCCCATCCTTCGAGGTCTCCGGTCAACGGTCAACCACCGGCCGCCTGACGAGGGCAAGGCCGGGGATCTCAGCACGATCTTGTTGCGTTCCGGGCGACAGGCGCCAGTACCGCCGATCCGCAACAAGATCGCCGCGTAGTCATACTCTTCGGGCGAGTCGACGCCGAGTACGGTCGGCGAAATCGCGTGGTGATCATTCCTCGGGCGGCAAGGAGAGCGTTGGCCGAACAGCTGCGAGTCGCGTCCTTCAACATCCGTACCTCGCGCGGACGGGACGGACGAAATCAATGGCGACGGCGTCGCGAGGTATGCGTCGCCGCGATCCGCGAGTTCTCGGCGGCCATCGTCGGCATGCAGGAGGTACGTCCCGACCAGCTCGACGATCTGCACCGCGCATTCCCGGACGCGACGTTCGTCGGTGCGGGCCGCGACGAGGACGGTGGCGGCGAACACGCGAGCGTCCTGGTGCCGCCGGGCGGCTGGACGGTCGAGTCCAGCGAGACGCGGTGGCTCTCCTCGACTCCGACTCGCGCAGGTTCCCAAGGCTGGGACGCGGGCCTCCCTCGCGTGGTCACCCTGGTCCGGTTGCGCCGAGGCGCGATCCGCCTCGGCGTGGCCAACACCCATCTCGACCACCAAGCGCCGGTGGCGCGTGAGCGCAGCGCCGGACTGATTGCCGAGTGGCTAGACGAGGAACGCGATCGCCCTTGGTCGGCACCAGGCCACGATTCCGGACCTCATCGGCGCTGGACTTCTGGAAGTCGACGAGCAACTGGAATGGTTCCGTCCGCGGGCAAGCGCGACACTGAGATGCACGGTCACTATTGATGGCCGCCTTCGCCTTCCTGACGGATCGATACACGGGTCGCCCTCTGGCGCAGCGACCGCTGCGGCCGGAGGCGGCTCCTTCGACGGCTGGGAATCATGGCGCGCAACCCGGCACGGAAGTCGGCTCTTGGACGACCTCAGACCTGAGTACCTCGACCGCTCAACCGCCAGCTCGCCGACCGTTGCCAGCAGCAAGGCCGGCATCGACGCGGTCAATAGCTAGGTCTGGTCGTGGTCGCGCGGAGGTGACGATGCGGTTGAGGCGGCTCGACCGTTGAGATACCGATATATCGTCGAGGTGCTCGACCTGACCGCGCGCGCGATCTACTCAACTGTCATCTGGCCGGTGTCGTAGAGTCGCTGCGCTTCCCGCTGCTGGGCCGAGGTGTGCCCGGCGTCGACCACCAACTCGGCCTCGGGCGCGTGCAGCGGCGATGCCGGACTGGGCCCGCTCGACGAGCAACTCCCGCTCCATGGCCGCGACGGCGCCAGTGATGGTGAAGGGGGTAGCACGAGGGTGGGCACGATAGTTCTCATATCCCTGGGTCGTCGGTTCGAGTCCGACCCGCCCCGCTTCAGCCCCACCCCTGAACTCTGTAACGGCACAGGTAGATCTTGACACTCGCCGGAGTCCCAGGGTGCAGATAAGCGCCACAGATGGACGCACCGCGCCACCCGATCCGGTCTCGCCTGCATCGGATTACGTATCCGATGCACAAGCGGCCGAGCAGATCGCCGAATAGGTGCGCGCGGGTACGTCTCGGGTCAAGCACTTGCGCGACGTTATGAGCTCGCGCAACCCGACTTGGTCCGGTTTCGCCCGCCGCGGAATCGGCCAGAGCCCATTAATCTGACGCAGGCGCTGTGCGCAACGTGTGACCGCCAGGAGTACAGGCGGGCTGGATGGCGCTACGACCACTCAGGCTTGGCGCATCGCCCGGTTCCATCGGGTCGTCATGTGATGATGCGCTCGTGACGCAACCTGAGCATCGCGATCTGACGATCGACGCGCCCATCGAAGACTTCGCCAACGACCGATTCGCACGCGGTCCGTTCGCGCGACGAATCGCTCGGACCATTATTGCTCAGCGCGACCCAGGCAGCTTGGTTGTCGGTGTCTACGGTCCGTGGGGGGACGGCAAGACCAGCGTTCTGAATCTCGTCGAGAGGACCCTGGCTGAAGATCCGACCGTGGTGGCAGTGAGGTTCAATCCTTGGCAACTCGGCAACGAGGATCAAGTCTTCCGAGGCAACTCGGCAACGAGGATCAAGTCTTCCGAGGGTTCTTCGCCCTCCTAGCCGGGGCGCTGGACGAGAAGCTCACGAGCGCATCGGGCCGTATAGGTGGACTGCTTCAGCAGTACGGGTCCCTGCTCAAGCCGATACCGATTGCTGGTGACGCTGTGGCCACGCTGGCAACTGGAGTAGGTGGTGCGCTAGCAGACGGCTCGACAGATCTCGGAGCCCAAAAGCGCAAGATCGACCAGATCCTTGGAGAGAGCGGCAAGCGCGTCGTCATCCTGATGGATGACCTGGATCGGCTCGACAAGACCGAGATCCAGACCGTCTTTCGCCTAGATGAATGATTCCAAGCTATGTGACTGGTGTGGCGTGTGTGATTTGACCGCG
>DAITQD010000165.1:0-5106 GCA_036833255.1 Jatrophihabitantaceae bacterium | reverse complement strand
GGACGAAGCCCGTCGGGAAGCCGAAGTAGAAGCCGAAGTTCTGCATGAAGCGCAGTTCTTTTCGCCCCATCGTCATGAACAGCTCGTTCAGCAGCTCGGGATGGTCGGAGAAGTACCGGATCACCATCAGCTTCGCGTCGATCAGCTGGTCGACGTTCTCGCCGATGTCGTCGGTGATGACCTTGACGATCCGCGGCAGCTGCTGGCGCACGCGGGCGTGCACCGCCTCCTTGACGAGCGGCGGCAGATCCCGCCAGAGCTGCGGGTACTCCGCCATCATGATCTTGTCGACGACCTCGCGGATCTCGAGCACCGCGATCTTGGCGAGGTGTTCGGCGATCCGGTCCGGCTCGAGTTCGCGGTAGAAGTCGGCGATGCTGCCGAGCTTGGCCAAGCCCTTGTCGACGGCGATGCTGGCCATCTTGTCCGCACGCGACGGGATGATCCCCTGCCAGCCCAGCCCGCCGTCGTAACGAATCAGCGGCAGTACCTGCACCCGGCGCGGCAGGATCGGGAAGATCACCTTGAGCAGCGGGACCTTGAACCCGTGGAAGCGGATCGGCCGGAACAGCATGAGCACGCCGGTCCAGTTGGTGATGTAGCCGATCACGCCGGTGAACAGGGGGACGCTGATCAGGTCGATCAGCAGCTTGTGGTCCATCCACCATCCCGGAGCCAGTCGATCGGCGCGCCCTAACCGGTGCCCGACGGACGCAACCGGCCGCACGCCCGACACAATCATGGAGAACGCGTGGGGGGACGTCCAGTCAAGGCGAGGCCCAACCGAGAATCGGAGCGCGTGCTTAGCGGAATGGTTGATGTTCGACGCGAAGGTCGAGCGTCTCCCAGAGTTGATCCCCGCCCACCACAGTCAGCCCGAGGCGTTCGGCGACGGCGATGCAGAGTCCATCGGCTAGCGACAGTGACCCATGGGTTGCGCGGACGCGTGATCCAATGATGAGTTCCGCCGCCCGCGCCGAGTCCTCGACAATGACAGGTTCGACTCGTAGGCCGGTTGCGAGGAGTTCGTCTTGCAGTTCGTCGGGAGTGCCCGTGTACCCCATTTCGCAGGCGCGGTAGAGAACTTCGGTGAGATTCGCGGCCGTGATCGACGAAATCTCTAGTAGCCGCTCAACGACCGTGGCACCCCGCTCATCCAAGACGTAAGCCAGGACGGCGGAAGCGTCGAGAACGCTCTTGGGCTGGGGTGAACTCACAAGCCAAGTGCGGCGAGCAGCGCTTCGCCGCGCTGCGCTGAGTGTTCCTCATTCTCAAGGACGCCACGACGAGCCGCGTTCTCGTCTGCTACGCGGTTGTCCTCATCCCGCCCCGCGCGCACCTCGGCCACAACGTCACGGTCAGCACTAATGGGTTCGACCTTCGCACGGATGCGGTCACGTGCGGCTTCACGCGACGCGGCAGCGGTCTCGATCACGAGACGGCCTGCTCCGGCGACCCGGACTCGTACATGGTCTCCTGGTCTCATGCCCGCTTCTTCCATTAGCCGGGCAGGCAATGCAGGTCGCCGCCGCGAGTCAATTGTCACGTCCATCGACGCAAGGGTGGTCATCACCAGTCGCCTCCTTCCGTCCCATGCTAACTCGCGATGGTGGGATCGACAACTGCTCCTCCCATTATGAGTGTAGGTGCTCCCACTACGGCTAGGCCGCGAGCATGTCGCGTGCCGACAGGTACGGCCCGCCCGTCTCAGCTGCGTCTCGCCGCTTGTGGAGCGGGCCGCACTTCAGTATCCCCATCAGCTGCAGCCGCTCGTGCTGCCGCAGCCTTCGCAGACGAAGCAACTGCCGGCCGGGCGCATCTTGGTGCCGCAGTTCATGCACAGCGGGGCGTCGGCCGAGCTGCCGGTCAGCGACTCGAGCAGTTCGGTGGAGCTGTGCACCGTCAGCGGGGCACTGGTCGCCGTCCCGGCCACCACGTCATCCTCGATCTCAGCCGTTACGGCCTTGGTCACCGGCGCCGACTGCGCCAGCGTCACGATGTCGAGGTCGTCGTCGTCGGAGTCGGCCTCGTCGACGACGTAGGAGCCGGTGTCGAGCTGCCGGGTGCGCTCCGCGGCGGTGTGGATGCCCAGGTCCGAACGGGTCTCGAACGGCAGGTAGTCCAACGCCAGCCGCCGGAAGATGTAGTCGAGCACCGACTGCGCCATCCGGATGTCGGGGTCATCGGTGAGGCCGGCCGGCTCGAAGCGCATGTTGGTGAACTTCTGCACATAGGTCTCGAGCGGCACACCGTGCTGAAGGGCGATCGAGATCGCGATCGAGAACGCGTCCATCACGCCGGCCAGCGTCGAGCCCTGCTTGCCGAGCTTGAGGAACACCTCGCCGAGCCCGTCGTCGGGGTAGGAGCCGGCCGTCATGTAGCCCTCGGCGCCACCGACCGCGAACGACGTGGTGAGCGACGGGCGCGCCTTCGGCAGCCGCTTGCGGGTCGGCCGGTACTCGACGACCTTCGCCACGTCGGCGCTCTCGCCCTTGGTCTCGCCCACGTTCTTGCCCTTGCCGGCGGACAGCGGCTGGCCGACCTTGCAGTTGTCGCGGTAGACGGCCAGCGCCTTCAGGCCGAGCTTCCAGCCCTGGTAGTAGACGTCCTCGATGTCCTCGACGCTCGCCGTCTCGGGCAGGTTCACCGTCTTGGAGATCGCACCGGACAGGAACGGCTGGGCGGCAGCCATCATCCGCACGTGGCCGATCGGCTTGATGGCCCGGGCGCCCATGGCGCAGTCGAAGACGTCGTAGTGCTCGGTCTTCAGACCCGGCGCGTCGATGACATGGCCGTGCTCGGCGATGTGCTCGACGATCGCCTCGACCTGCTCCTCCTGATAACCGAGGGCGCGCAAGGCACGCGGCACGGTCTGGTTGACGATCTGCATCGAGCCACCGCCGACGAGCTTCTTGAACTTCACCAGCGCAAGATCTGGCTCGACGCCGGTGGTGTCGCAGTCCATCATCAAGCCGATCGTGTTGTGGCTGACGAAACCGGCCGCAACATAGGTGAGGTTCGACGGCACCGACAGGTCATAGGTCGGCTCGACGCCGCCGCCGACGTTCTCGGCAACAGTCTCGAAAAGGTAGTCCAGCGCATGGGCGAGGCGCTGGTCCGCGGTTGCGTCGAACAGCCGGGTCGCCAGATCACGGCTCACTCCGCGGCCGCGAGCTACCGCCTGCTGGACCAACGAACGCAGCTCGTGGCCGACGGGTGCGAGCTCGAGCCAGACGTCATCGGCCAGCACGATTCGGTCCCGGTTGCCCGACTGAGTCGACGCCGTGGCATCGAGCAGCGCCGACTTTCGGGTGCTGAGGAAGCCGATGCGATCGTCGAAGGTGCGCGCGTGCTTGAGGTTGCGCACCCGCACCTGGAACTGCGGGCCGCCCCAGCCACTGACGGTCTCGCGCGTCGTGGTGGGCAGACCGAGCGCGAGCATCAGAGCGCGCACGTCATCGGCGAACCGCTCGGAAGCCGTGGAGACGCTGGGGACACCTGCGCTCACGCTGCCGTCGGCTTCGAAGAGGCCGCGCAGGAATGCGGCGTACACCGACGGGTCGTTGGTCTCGCGGATCGCGGTCGGCACACGGGGTGTCCAGCCCTTGCCGGAATGGTCGACTCCGGGCAGCTTCTTCGCGAAGCCGGCGGCCTGCCACCACCGAGCCAGCCGCACCGACTGCAGCGTCACCTCCTGGTATCCCTGCTGCTCCGTCACGACGGGATTGAGCGCGAACAGCTCCTTGCTCAGCACCCGCAGTCGCTCTACGACGTCGAGGTCGGTGTCAGCGACGCACAGCCGGATTCCCTTGGCGTGCAGGCTGCCGTCACCCATGAAGTACCCGACGAGCTCAGCCAGCGCGACATCCACGGTGTCCGGGACGACCGTGTGCCGGTCGCCGGCATAGTAGGCCTGGTCGAGCACCGGCAGTGGCACCTGCCGCGGCTCGCCGACAGCCCTGCCGAGCTGCATCGGCACCAGGTCACCGGGCACGATGTCCGCGAGCCGCTTCCACACCCAATGGCCCGACGCCGCGTCGACAACCTTGATCCGGTGCGCCAGGGTGCCCTGGATCCGATACCCACCGTGGGTCACGATCCGGCGGGTCGGCTCCTCGCCGTTGACGAAGAACTTGGTCGCGACCTGCGGACCGTCGTCGGTCGACACGTGCAGATCGACGTCCTGCCACTTGTCGCCGTAGACGTCGCCGAGTTCGGACAGTCGCAGCAGGCCACGATCGGTCGTGACGAGCGTGTCGCCGGTAAGGCATCCAGTGGGAGCGAGAACGCTGGCCTGCGCGTTGCGCCAGCCGTTGCGCTCGCCGAGCTTGTTGCCCTTGGCCCACTCCTCGGTTGCCACCGCGAAGATCCCGCGGTCGATGTCGTGCATCGGCCGGGCGGTGTCGTTCGCCGAGGCGTGCTTGCGCATCACCCGGGCGTGGGCGGCGGAGTTGCGAGCGAAGCCCTCGTAGGGACCGACGATGGCGGCCAGTTCGGCCGATCGGCGGTAGGACGTCGCGGTCATCAGCGAGGTGATCGCTCCGGCCAGCGCGCGGCCGCCGTCGGAGTCGTAGGCCAGCCCGGATGCCATGAGCAGCGCGCCCAGGTTGGCGTAGCCGATGCCGAGCTGGCGGAACGCGCGGGTGTTCACGCCGATCGCCTCGGTCGGGAAGTCGGCGAAGCAGATCGAGATGTCCATCGAGGTGATGATCAGCTCGATGGCCTTCACGAACGTTTCCGAGTCGAAGGTGTTGTCGGCGCGGAGGAACTTCAGCAGGTTCAGCGACGCCAGGTTGCAGGAGGTGTTGTCCAGGCTCATGTATTCCGCGCACGGATTAGACGCGGTGATGCGACCCGTCTCGGGGTTGGTGTGCCAGTCGTTGATCGTGTCGTCGTACTGGATGCCGGGATCGGCGCACTCCCACGCGGCCTTCGCGACCGTGCGGAACAGGCCCTTCGCCTCGACGGTCTCGATCACCTCGTTGGTGATGCGGGCCCGCAGCCCGAATTCGGTGTCGTCCTCGACCGCGCGCATGAACTCGTCGGAGACCCGCACCGAGTTGTTGGCGTTCTGGTACTGCACGCTGGTGATGTCCTGCCCGCCGA
>DAITQD010000164.1:0-5126 GCA_036833255.1 Jatrophihabitantaceae bacterium | reverse complement strand
TCGCCCGCTGAGACGCCCGACTCAGTCCTGCCCGGAATCGCTCGCCTGGCCGGCGGCGATGGCAGCCTGGACGCGCTGGACTCGCTCGACTGCCGCGCGATCCAGCTCGGCCTGTCGAGCCGCACTCAGCACCACTGCGTCGGGACCCGGGAACACGATGGCCGTGCGGCCCGTGTCGAGCCACCGAACCGTGTACGGCGGCTCACCGTTCGGCGAAGCGATTGCGACGATCTCTGCGCGGCGCTCGTGCCGGCCGTCGGTGTGGCCGCTGACTACCAGCCATTCTCCAACCTTGGCGTGCATACTCCCTCGACCTCCTCATATTGGGTGCCTGGCCGCGGCGTGCCGGTCAGGCGGGCACCGTCGACTCCAGCCGACGGCCTGGACTGGGAACTGAGTTTCCGGTCAGGTGCGGCACGGTTCGTCCGCGTCCGGTGTGCCTGCCACTTGGCGACTGCTCCGACGAGAGCCGCGGCGAGCAGGCACGGGAGGAAGTCGCGCGGGTCGAGCTGCTCAGTGCGCAAGAGTTCCCGGAGCGGGAGCCAGGAAACAGCGAGCACGGCGAGCACAACGTTGAACAGCACCGCCGCCAGGAGCAGTGGATTGCGTTGCCCGCTCGCCCGGCGGGGTCGAAGGGCCAACGCCACGAGGAGCTGACTCAGGGTCAGCGAGACGAATATCGTGCTCTGCCATGGCCGCTGTGCGTGGTGTGCGTACAGCCCGGCCAGCAGACTTGCCGCGGCAATCACGGCACCGAGTGCGACGACCCGGTGCGCGATCGGGCCGTCGAGGAGTTGCTCGTTGCGCGGGCGTGGCGGGCGGCGCAACACGTCGGCCTCGGCAGGCTCGTTGCCCATCGCAACACCGGGCAGACCATGCGTCAGCAGGTTGACCCACAGAATTTGCCCGGCTTGCAATGGCAGCGCGAATCCCGCGAGAGGTCCCAGGATCATGATCAACACCTCGGCGACACCGCCCGCGAGCGCATAGTGCAGGAACCGGCGCAGGTTGTCGTACGCCCGGCGGCCCTCACCGATCGCAAGCACCATGGACGACAAATCGTCGCCGGTCAAGACGAGGTCGGCGGCCTGCTTAGCGACTTCGGTGCCGGTGCGGCCCATCGCGACCCCGATGTCGGATGTGTGCAGCGCCGGGGCGTCGTTGACGCCGTCGCCGGTCATCGCGACCACCTCACCGCGGCTGCGCAACGCGGCGACGATCGCAGTCTTCTGCTCCGGCCGCACTCGTGCGTACACATCGTCGGGTTCGATCCCCACGGCGCCAGCGACGGCCTGCGCGGTCGCCGGATGATCGCCGGTGATCATCACCGGCCGGACACCGGCAGACCGGAAGGCCGCGACGAGCGCGCGGGCCTGCGCCCGGGGTGGGTCGGCCAGGGCGACGAGGCCGAGCAACTGCCAGCCCTGACCCCTGCTGGCGACGGCGAGCACACGCCGGCCGATCCCGGCGAGCCGGGCGGCCGCTTCCTGCGCACCGGGGGCATCGGCGATCTCACGCAGCACCGCTTCAGGTGAGCCCTTACACAGCGTCAATTCGGTCCCGTCCGGACGAACGTGCGTGGTGTACATGCGGGCTGTCGCGACGTCGAAGGGAACCTCGGCCGTTCGCGGGTAGGACGTGCGTAACTCGGCAACGTCGATGCCGGCAGCCGTTGCCGCCACAACCAGTGCGACCTCTGTCGGATCGTCCCGTGCTGCCGGCGAGCCGTCGACGGTGGCGCACGCGTCGTTGCACAGGGCGCCTGCCTCGAGGAGGCTGCGTGCGCCTGGGGTGTTCGCCTCGGGCCACAGTTCGGCGAGTGACATCCGGCCTTCAGTCAGCGTGCCCGTCTTGTCCGCAGCGAGCATGGTCACCGACCCGAGTGCCTCGACCGCGGCGAGCCGCCGCGTCAGCACGCCCCGGCCGGCCATCCGCCGCGCGGCCATGGCCAGCGAGAGCGACACGACCGCCGGCAGCGACTCGGGGATGGCGGCCACGGCCAGGCTGATGGCCAGCACCAGGCTGATCTCGACCGAGCGACCGGACGCAAGGCTGATCGTCGCGACTGCCGCTGCGGCCACGGCGACGGCGATCGCCAGATGGCGGCCGAGCGTCGCCAGCTGCCGTTGCAGCGGCGTCAGCACCCGCTCGGCGTCTCGCAACGACTTGGCTATGCCGCCAATGGCGGTGTCGTGTGCCGTGGCATCGACCACCGCGTCGCCACGGCCCCGGGTCACCACGGTCCCGGCGAAGACCCGCTCACCGACTTGTTTGACCGCAGGAATGGATTCGCCGGTGAGCATCGACTCATCGACCTGCATCGACTCCGCGAAGTCCAGTCGCGCATCAGCGGCGACGATGTCGCCCGCGACCAGGCGCAGCACGTCACCGCACACCACCTCGCGTGCGTCGATGTCCCGTGGTTTGCCGTCGCGCACGACCGTCGCATGTGGCGCGGTCAGGTCGGCCAGGGCAGCCAGCGCCCGGCCGGAGCGGACCTCCTGACCGGCCCCTAACGCTGTGTTGATGACGACGACAGCCAGGATGACGGCCATATCGGGCAGGTCGCCCACAGCGGCAGTCAAGCCGGCCGCGACGAGGAGCACCACGATCACCGTGTCGGCGAGCTGTCGTCCGATCGCGCCCAGCCACCCGACGCTACGACCGGCGGGCAGTTCATTTCGGCCGTCTGCGACGAGTTGACGCGCGGCCTGGCGTTCGCTCAGCCCGGTAACGCTCATGGTTCAAGCCTTGCCTGTGCAGCCGTGGCAAACCAGGGGACGAAGGTCCGTAAGAGGCAGGACACAGGGCGCTACCGGGGCCGCCACAGCCGCGCGAGTGTGGACGCATTCCGTGAGAGGAGCAGTCATGAGCGACCAGGAGAAGTACGCGGCAACCCGCGAAGCGGTGACGGTGAGTGTCCGACGCCAAGGCCCGACCCCAGAGCGCTATGGGACGGCGCTTGAGCGATACCTGGCGGCAGTCGCATATACCCAGGACCACGACCGCGACGCAGCCGAAACCCCGGCCGGCCACCACTCGCCGCTTTGGCGACTGTCGGACATCCAGGTCCGCGACGTGATGACCCGTGAGGTCGTCTCCGTGAGCGAGGATGCCGGCTTCAAAGAGATTGTGGCCGCGCTCGCCCTGATTCGCGTGAGTGCGGTGCCGGTCGTCGACGGCGCGGGACGAGTGCTCGGTGTGGTGTCCGAGTCCGACCTGGTGACCAGGTTGATCACCGGCGGAACGTCGGGCGACCGCGTGCCGGGCAAGCACGGCGAGCGCCGGGATATCCGCCGCAAGTCCGTGGCCGACACGGCGGGCACGCTGATGACGTCGCCTCCGGTCACAATCCGTCCCACGGCCTCGCTCGTCGAGGCAGCCCGGACCGCCGCAAAGGCCCACGTGCGAAGGCTCCCCGTCGTGGACGACCAGGGTGTCATCGTCGGAATCGTGACCCGTGCGGACCTAGTGACGGTGTTCCTGCGCGACGACGACGAGCTTCGCGATCTCATCAGGAAAGAGGTTCTGACGTCGCGGTTCTGCGCCGATCCGTCCACCGTCGAGGTCGTTGTGGAGGACGGTGTGGTGACGCTCACCGGGCAACTGGAACGCCGCATGCAGATCGCGCCACTGATCGAGGCGACCCGCGCGGTCGCCGGCGTCGTCAGCGTGCACAACGAGCTCACTTACCGCGTCGACGACAGGATCTACCCGGTCGTGCCTGGCCCGCTGTACTGAAGGTGAGGACACCCTCATGAAGGCATTGGTTTATCACCGGCCGGGGCGCACGCAGTTACCGCCTGGCAGCAGTATGCGGGCTACGGGTGGAGCGGACCGGGCCGCACCGCCGTCCCCACCGAGCTGGACCCCGAAGCAGATGCGAAGGCGCTCCTGGAAGCCGCCGTGCGTGCGGCCTACGACGAGAAGCCGCCGCCTGGCCTGCGGGCATCCATCAGATATGGGGGTGCCGCGAAGGTCCTGCTCGATGCCAGTGCGGGCGCCCGGATGCTGGTCGTGGGCAGTCGTGGCCATGGTGGCTTCGTGGGTCTGCTGCTTGGTTCGGTCAGCTCCGCGTGCGCTGAGCACGCCACCTGCCCGGTGCTCGTCGTGCACGGCGAATCCCAGCCTCCGCCGAGCTGACCAACGTGCCGGGACGTAGTGCCCTGGCCTGCCGCGTGGCTGGCACTGAAACTTGACTGGCGGTGCGTGCCTTGTCTGGAGGAATCGTGAGCGGCTTCGAGAGCCCGGTGGGCCGAGTGGTGGTCGGCGTGGATTGCACTCCGGCGTCGCAGACGTTGGTGAGGTGGGCCGACCGCCAGGCGCAGCTCACGGGAGCCACGCTGGTCGCGGTAACCGGATGGCGTATCGAAATGCCCGGCATCGATGACTTCCTCTCGGTGCCTCACGTGCAGGACCTGACCAGGCGCGCGCTGGCCGACACGATTGGATCCGCACTGCCCGACGGGAGGGCCGCGGCGGTGGAATTACATGTGTCTGACCTGATACCGGCCGAGGCCTTGCTGGAACAGTCCACCCGCGCCGATCTGATCGTTGTCGGCCCGCGCAGCGCCAACGTGGTCGAAGGCCTACTGCTGGGATCTGTGACCGAGAAGGTCGTCAGTCAGGCGAGCTGCCCGGTCGCGGTCGTGCACGACGCGGCCGAGGAGCGTTCGCGGCGGATCGTGGTGGGCCTGGATGGCTCGCAGTGTTCCCGCCGGGCACTGGATTGGGCCGTGCGACAGGCAATCCTGACCGATTCCAGGGTCGAGGCGATCTGGGCGTGGGAGTGGATACCGCAATACAGCGTCTACCCATACGGCCCGCCTCAGGCGACAGTCGAGAAGGCAGCCCGGGCGAGGCTCGAGCACGAGCTGGCGACCTTGCCCGCCACACATGCCCCAGTGGTCGCTGGACGACTTCACGAGGGCCATCCGGCGCAAATGCTGCTCGACGCGTCGGTGGGCGCGGACCTGATCGTCGTGGGAAACCACCGCGCCGGACCTCTGTCCTCTCGGATCCTCGGATCAGTTAGCCAGAAGGTCGTCCGACACGCCGTTGTGCCGGTCGTTGTCGTCCACGAGCACGATCACATGACAGTGGAAGCGGGCTAGCGCCTCCCCGCG
>DAITQD010000163.1:0-5191 GCA_036833255.1 Jatrophihabitantaceae bacterium | reverse complement strand
GTGGTCCTGGTGCTCGTCGCGGTCTGGATCGCGATCGGCATCATCGGCTTGATCGTCAAGGGCCTGTTCTACCTGTTCGTCCTGGCCCTCGTGCTCTTCGGAGTCACGTTGGCGCTCGGGTCGGTGCGCGGGCGCCTCACCCGCCGCTGAGCCGCTACGGCTGCGTAGCGCTCGTCACGCGGGCGCGATAGCTGCCGTGGCCACCGTCCCGATCAGGTGCGGCTTGCCCGAGCGTGCGGCGCGCACGTCGAGGATCCACCCGTCCCCGTGTCGTTCGGTGGCGATGGCTAGCGCGGAGGGCAACAGCACCGGCGTCTTGAACGCCACCTCGACCGTGTACGCGTCCGGCAGCCGGCCCCCAAGCGATGCGAGCGTGCGGGCCTTGAGCCACATGCCGTGTGCGATCGCCCTGGGGAAGCCGAATGCCTTGGCGCTCAGTGCGTGCAGGTGGATCGGGTTGCGGTCACCCGATACGGCACCGTACTTGCGGCCGATGTTCTCCGGCACCCGGACGAAGGAGACTGCGCCGACGGGCTCGGTCTGCTCCGGCTTCGTCTCCACGCCCGCCTCGGACGGCTTGTCGCGCCGAAGGTAGGTGCTGCGGCCGGACCACACCCGCTCACCGCCGACGCTCGCCTCAGCCACCAGGTCCAACTGACGGCCGGCGGGGTGCGGGCGCAGGTCGGCGGCGCGCACCGTGAACGAGACGCGCTCGTCGGAGCGCACCGGGCGCGCGACGGTGACCGAGTTCGCCACGTGCACCAGCCCCACCAGGGGGAACGGGAACGACTGCTCGACCATCAGCGCGACCGACAGGGGGAAAGCCAGCACGTGCAGGTACGTCGGCGGCAGGTCATCGCTGACCCGGAAGCCACAGATCCGCTGGTACGCGGCGAGGCGCGCTGGGTCGATCGCTTGGTCGGCCAGCGCGTACACCGAGTCCGGCAGCGTGGTGCCCCGATGCAGCGGGCCCGTGAACGCCGCGCGGGCATACAGGCGGCCGAGCGAGGGCGACGACGTCAAGGACTTCATCCGGGGCCCCCGGCGAATCGGGAGCGCAGCGAGCGATTCGGTGGGGTGGTCATGCGCCGACGAGGTTCTGCCCGCAGACCCGCAGCACCTGGCCGTTGACGCCACCAGCGCCGGGCGAGCTCAGCCACGACACGGCCTCGGCGACGTCGATCGGGAGTCCCGCCTGCTGCAGGCTGCACATCCGGCGCGCGACCTCGCGGGTCGCCAGCGGCATCTTGGCCGTCATCTCGGTGTCGATGAAGCCGGGTGCGATCGCGTTGATCGTCGAGTTGCCGTGCTTGGCGAACGCCTGGGCCGACGAGCGCACCAGACCGATGACACCGGCCTTCGTCGCTCCGTAGTTCGTCTGGCCGCGGTTGCCGGACAGGCCCGTCATCGACGACAGGCAGACGACGCGCGACCCGTCGCGCAACTGGACGCTGCCGAGCAGGGCGGCGTTGATGCGCAGCTGCGAGGACAGGTTGACCGCGATTACCGAGTCCCACTGGTCGGGCTTCATGTTGACCAGCAGCTTGTCGCGGGTGATGCCGGCGTTGTGGATCAGTACGTCGAGTCCGTCGGTGTGCGCCGCGAGGTGATCGAGCAACCGCTCGGGTGCGTCGGCGGACGCGACGTCCAGGTGCAGCGTCGTGCCGCCGATCCGGTTGGCGACCTTGACCAGCGCCTCGCCGGCCTGAGGGAGGTCGGCCACGATGACACTGGCGCCGTCGCGGGCCAGCACGCCCGCGATCGCCGCGCCGATGCCTCGGGCCGCGCCCGTGACGAGCGCGGTCTTGCCGGCCAGCGGCTGGTCCCAGTCGGCCGGCGCGGGGGCCGACCCGGCCCCGACGCGCAGCGGCTGGCCGTCCACGTAGGCGGACTTGCCGGAAAGGAAGAACCGCAACGCCGACTCGAGCGAGGCGGCTTCCTCGACGAGCAGCAGGTTGGCGGTCGAGCCGCGCTGAAGTTCCTTGGCCAGGGAGCGGACGATGCCGTCGAGCGCCTGGCGGCTCGCGTCGACAATGATGTCGGCGCCGTCGGCCGGCCTGCCCAGCACGAGCACCCGCCCGCACGGCATCAGCCCGCGCAGCCGGCCGGCGAAGAACGTCCGGACACCCGCGAGTTCCTCGGGCGTGCTTACGTCGGTGGCGTCGAGGATCAGGGCGCCCCACTTGTCGTCGTCACTGTCGGCGGCGCGAATCTCCGCACCGGCGGCGGTGAGCGCCTCGGCGAGCGCCGGACGCACCACACCCGACGTCGACCCGAGCAGCACGGGACCGGGCAACAGCGGTGCACCCGATTCGTAGCGACGCAACACCGCGGGGCGGGGCAGGCCGACGCGCGAGGCGACGGCCGCACCGATCGGCGAGTTCACCAGACCGAGGTAACGATCGGACATGTCTCAGGCCTCCAGGATCGCCACGACGCCTTGACCGCCGGCAGCACAGATGGAGATCAGCCCGCGCCCACCTCCGTTTTTGTGCAACTGCTTGGCCAGGCTCGCCAGTATCCGCCCGCCGGTTGCCGCGAACGGATGCCCTGCGGCCAGCGACGAACCGTTGACGTTGAGCTTCGCGCGGTCGATCGAACCGAGCGCGTCGTCCAGGCCGAGGTACTCCCGGCAGAACGCGTCGTCCGCCCATGCCGCGAGTGTGGCGAGCACAGTCGACGCGAACGCTTCGTGGATCTCGTAGTAGTCGAAGTCGCCCAGCGCAAGCTTGTTGCGGGCGAGCAGTCGGGGCAGCGCGTACACCGGGGCCATCAGCAGACCGTCGGCCTTGCGGTCCCCGTGCACATAGTCCACAGCCGCCGTCTCGGCGTCGACGAAGTGGGCGAGCACCGGCAGTCTGCGCTCGGCGGCCCACTCGTCACTGGCGAGCAGCACCGTCGACGCGCCGTCGGACAGCGGTGTCGAGTTGCCGGCCGTCATCGTGGCGCCTTCGCCTCTCCCGAACGCGGGCGTCAGCTTCGCCAATTTCTCTGTCGATGAGTCCGGGCGCAGGTTCTGGTCGCGGCTCAGACCGAGGAACGGCGTGACCAGGTCGTCGAAGAAGCCGCGGTCATAGGCGGCGGCGAGGTTGCGGTGACTGGCGGCGGCGAGTTCGTCCTGCGCCTCGCGGCTGATGTTCCACTCGCGCGTCGTGACCGCCTGATGCTCGCCCATCGACATGCCGGTGCGCGGCTCGGAGTTCGACGGTATGGCCGGCACGACGTGCTGCGGCCGCAGCCCGGACAGCGCCTTCAGGCGCATGCCGAGTGACGTGGCCCGGTTGACCTCGAGCAGTACCTCGCGCAGGTCGTCGTTCAGCGCGATCGGAGCATCGGACGTCGTGTCCACCCCGCCCGCGACGGCCGAATCGAGCTGGCCCAGCGCGATCTTGTTGGCGACGAGAATGGCCGTCTCCAGGCCCGTCCCACAGGCCTGCTGCACGTCGTAGGCCGGCGTGTACGGCGACAGCTTCGAGCCGAGAACCGACTCGCGGGTGAGGTTGAAGTCGCGGCTGTGCTTGAGCACGGCGCCGGCCGCCACCTCACCGAGGCGCTCGTCCTGCAGTCCGAAGCGGGCGACCAGGCCGTCGATCGTGGCGGTCAGCATGTCCTGGTTGGACGCGTGCGAATAGGGGCCGTTCGATCGGGCGAACGGGATCCGGTTACCGCCGATGACGGCGGCGCGACGGTTGCTCATCGTCGAACGGTATCCGCTACTTTGAGTAGCGTGAAGCGGCCGGTGTCCCGCGTTACGGACGGCGAGCAGCCGCAACCGCCCGCCGACCCCGCCCCTGCACCCGAGCCGAGCCTGGCCGCGCGGGTGCTGGCCGACGGCATCGGATCGGTTTCCGGCGCCGTGCACGGCGCGCTGGGCGCGCTCGAGACGAAAGCCCGCCGCGGCTCCGCCAAGGGCAAGCCGAGCCCCACGGACGGACGCAGCTCCCGCTGGGCGGCGCACCGTGCGGCCCGCCGCGAGGAGTTGATCGACGCCGCGATCACGGCGGTGAGCCGGCACGGCGCCACCGTCGGCATGGACCAGATCGCATCGGTGGCCAAGACCGGCAAACCGGTTATCTATCGCTACTTCACCGACAAGACCGACCTGTACCGCGCGGTCACCCAGCGGCTCGTCGGCAACGTCCTCACCACGCTCGTGCGGGCGATGGCAACCGATCCGCCGCCTCGGGAGCTGATCCACGTCAGCATCGAGGCCTACCTCGCTCTGCTCGAGAGCAACCCGGAGCTCTACCGTTTCGTCGCGCAGCACCCGCTCGTCGGCAATGCCCTGCCCGGGGCGTCGGGCGTCGTGGACTTCAGCACCGTCGTCGCCGAATTGCTCGGCCAGCACCTCGGCGCACAACTGCGCGACAACGGACTGGACCCCGCGTTTGCACACCCGTGGGGCGAGGCCATCGTCGGTTTCATCAGCGCGGCGAGCATCTGGTGGATCGACCACCGCGACGCGATGAGCCGCCAACAGCTGGCCGACTACCTCAGCTCGCTGTTGTGGGGCGGTGCGGCCGGGGTCTACCAGTCCATCGGTCAGCGCGTCGACGCCAAGCCAGCGCCCGGAGTCTTCCCGCGCCTGCCCGACTAACCGACAGGGGTCGACGATGAGCAGACCGGCCAGTCCGAACGCAGTTGCGGCCGCCGACATCCGCGCTCAGCTGGACGGGCGCTGGTCGGAGATCCGGCAGCGGGCGCGCGAACTCGCGCAGGACCCGCGTTTCGCCGTCACCGTCGGCGACGACACCGAGACGCAACGCGCGAAGGTGCTGGTGTGCATGGCCGCGCTCGCCGACGAGGGCTTGTCGCGGCTGGGCTTCCCCTCTCGATACGGCGGCCGCGACGACGTCGGCGGCTCCATCACCGGATTCGAGATGCTCGCGCTGGGGGACCTGTCATTGCTTGTCAAGGCCGGCGTGCAGTGGGGCCTGTTCGGCGGGGCGGTGCTGCACCTGGGTACCGAGCGACACCACGTGGCACACCTTGCCGAGATCATGTCCTTGGACCTGCTCGGCTGCTTCGCGATGACCGAGACTGGCCATGGCTCCGACGTCGCGGCCTTGCGGACAACGGCCACCTACGACCCGGACACGGAGGAATTCGAGATCCACACACCGTTCGAAGCGGCCCGCAAGGATTACATCGGCAACGCTGCGCGCGACGGCCGGATGGCCGCGGTGTTCGC
>DAITQD010000162.1:0-5215 GCA_036833255.1 Jatrophihabitantaceae bacterium | reverse complement strand
TCGGCCGCCCGACGACTGACCGCACCCACTCCGTCGGCGCTGTGGCTAGCGGCCCAGGCATGGCGAGGACCCGCCGACTGGTCGACGTCGCGGTTCACAAGCGGATCTTCAACTGGGCGAGCCGACAGCGCCGCCGCGCCCCCGCGACCAACTCCCTCGCCGCAGCGCATTTCGCCTATCAGCCGGGGTGCGCCGCAACCCGAAAGCGGCGCCGCACCGCGCAACCAACCCCTCGTCCCCCCGAGGGCTCGTGGAAATCCTGCTGACACAAGCCAACCGACCTGGCAGGCTGCGCAGACGTGACTGACATCGAGGTCGTCAACCCGGTCCCCGTCGACGAGGTCCGGCCGTGGCTCGCCTCGTTGGCCACCACGTTCCTCGAGGACACAGAGGGCGACACGTTCGACCGCTTCGTCGAGGCGCGGCAACGCGACTGGTTCGCTGATCGGTGCTGGGGTGCGCGGGCCGCCGGGCGTTGGGTCGCAACCCTCGCCACCGAGGCGCGTTCGATCACCGTTCCCGGTCCGGGGGCGACGATCGTCGACCTGGTGGCGGACGGCCTCACCGCGGTCACGGTCGGCGCTACCCATCGCCGCCGCGGACTCCTCACGCAGATGCTGTCCGCATCGCTGCGCGCCGCGAAGGACCGCGGCGAGCCGCTCAGCATGCTGGGCGCGGCTGAGTGGCCCATCTACGGACGGTTCGGGTATGCGCCGGCGAGCCAGGTAGCCAGTTACACGTTGTTCACCCGCGGTCGTGCTGCGCTGCTGACGCCGGCGGGCACCGGCTCGGTTCGGCAGCTGGACCCGGCCGAACTCGGCGAGATCGCACCGGCGGTGTTCGCCCGGGCCCGCCTGCGGCGTGCCGGACAGGTCGACCGCCGTGGCGAATGGTGGCCGCGCCGGCTGGGCCTGGACGGCTACCGGCCCGTCAACCACGGCAAGACGCCCAACAACGTCGTCCACGAAAGCGAGGACGGGCCCGACGGCGTGCTGCGCTGGTCCAGCACCCGCGAGTTCGAGATGAACGGCGATCGGGGTGCCGTCTTGGTCGGGGACCTCACCGCGGCCAGCGACGAGGCCTACCGAAATCTGTGGGCCTACCTGGCCGGCCTCGACCTGGTCGGCGAGGTCACCCTCGACCGGCGCCCCATCGACGAGCCGATCCGCTGGCTGCTCACCGACGGGCGCGCGCTACGCCAGACCCACGCCAGCGACGACCTCTGGCTGCGCCTGCTCGACGTCCCGGCCGCCCTCTCGAGACGCGGTTATGCTGCGAGCGGTCGGCTCGTGCTCGACGTCATCGATGACGACACCGGCGGGTACGCGGGCGGACGTTATCTGCTCGACGCGAGCCAGGACGGCGCCGAGTGCAGCCGCACCACAGCCGGCGCCGACCTGCGCATCTCGCAGCGTGCCCTCGCCTCGATCTATCTGGGTGGGTTCACCCTGCGACAACTGTCGATCAGCGGCAGCGTCGAGGAACTGACGTCCGGTGCACTGGCGCGCACCGACGCGATGTTCGCCACGACGCTGCCCCCCTGGAACGCGACGTCGTTCTAGGAGAAGAACGCGTCGTCGCCGGCCAGATCCCCGTGCAACTCGAACACGCCGGGTGCGACCGCGGCAGGTGAGCGCACCGTCGAACTACGGCTGCGGTGGCAAGAGCGGCAGGTCGTCTGGTGGCAGCCCGGCATGCGCCTCGAGCGACTCGGGATCGTTGTCGGACGCACGTATGTTGACCGCCTCGCGCTGTTCGTGCGCCGGCGGCAGGTTGGAGTCGAACCAGGTCGACGCGTCCAGCTCCGGCGCCGTCCGCCCCGCGTCGGGCGTGCCCGTGGCCTGAAGCCAGGACGGAGCGTCCGCGCCCTCGGCGCCGCCGAGCTTGGCCAAGCCCTCGAGGGCCTTGCTGAACTCGCTCGGGATCACCCACACCTTGTTGGCGTCGCCCTGGGCGATCTGCGGCAGCGTCTGCAGGTACTGGTAGGCGAGCAGGGCCGGGTCGGGCTTGGCGGCGTGGATCGCGGCGAAGGTCGTCTCGACGGCCTTGGCCTGGCCCTGCGCGATCAGGTAGCGCGCCGCGCGGTCACCCTCTGCGCGCAGGATGCGCGACTGCCGCTCGGCCTCGGCGGCCAGGATCGCGGCCTGCTTCTGGCCCTCAGCACCGAGGATCTGGGCCGCCTTCTGCCCCTCCGCCGTCTTGATCGCCGACTCGCGCTGCCCTTCGGCCGTCAGGATGATCGCCCGCTTGTTCCGGTCGGCACGCATCTGCTGCTCCATCGCGTCCTGGATGGACGGTGGCGGGTCGATCGCCTTGATCTCTACTCGGGCCACCCGGATACCCCACGGCCCGGTCGCCTCGTCGAGTACGCCACGGAGCTTGGTGTTGATCTCGTCGCGGCTGGTCAGCGCCTGCTCGAGGTTCAGCGAGCCGACGACGTTGCGCAGGGTAGTGATCGTCAACTGCTCGACGGCCTGGATGTAGTTCTGGATCTCGTAGCTGGCCGCGCGGGGGTCGGTGACCTGGAAGTAGATCACCGAGTCGATGGCGACGGTGAGGTTGTCGGAGGTGATCACCGGCTGCGGCGGGAAGCTGACCACCTGCTCGCGCAGGTCGATGAGCGGACGCATCCGGTCGACGAACGGCAGCAGGAGCGTCAACCCGGGCGTCGCGGTGCGGACGTAGCGTCCCAGGCGCTCGACCACGGCGGCGCGGGCCTGCGGCACGATGCGCACCATCCGTGTCAGCGCAACGAGCACGACGACGATCACGATAATTGCAGCGATGATCCCGGCATTCATATTGTTGCTCCCTAGATCTGTGGTTCCTGCCAGACGACTGCGGTCGCGCCGGAGATCTCCATGACCCGCACGACCGTACCGGCCGTCAGAACCTGTGCGCGGTCGAACGACCGTGCGGACCATTCGCCGCCATTGAGCCGCACCCGCCCGTTGTGCACGTCAACCTCGCTGAGGACGACAGCCTCCTTGCCTACCAGCGCGTCCGTTCCAGTGCGGGCACCCGTTCCGGTCGTGAGGTGGCGCGCAGCAATCGGCCGCACGACGCCCAGCAAGGCAACGGTCGCGACGATCGCCACGATGACCTGAAGCAGCGCGGGGCCGCCGAGCGCAGCGGTGACTGCCCCTGCCGCCGCACCCCCGGCAAACATCACCAGGACGAACGTCAGGGAGAACGCCTCGGCCGCCGCGAAGGCGCCGGAGGCGATCAGCCAGATCAACCAGGTGGGCATGTGTCCATCCTGGCATTGAATCCTGTGCCGTGTGGCCGGTCGGGGATCGACCTTGCGAGGGCGTCGAGGATCAGGCTGAGTCCGAACTCGAACTCGTTGCCGAAGTCGTAGCCGGGCCGCATGATGTGCTCGGTCGTGAACTCGACGAGGTGGGGGTAGGCCTCGGCGGAGAAGAACTGCTGCATCATCGATTCGGCAACGTCGGCGACGCTGTCGGGGCCGTGGATGGGCAGCGCATGCTCTGAAAGCGCGAATCCGTACACGTAGCTGTCGATCAGGGCAAAGGCATGGGCGGTCAGCTGCACCGAGAAGCCCGCCCCACGCAGGGTGCCGATGATCGCGTTGTGGTGTCGCAGCGTCGCAGTGCCTGGCTTGATTCGCGACTGCAGGAGCGCGATCGCCCAGGGGTGGCACCTCAGCACCCGGCGGGCCGAGTTCGCTCGCCGACGCATCTCCGTCCGCCAGTCGCCGCCGGTCGCCGGTAGTTCGATCTCGCTGAAGACGAGATCGACGATGCCGTCGAGAATCTCGTCCTTGTTGGCGACGTAGTGGTAGACCGACATCGGCTTGACGCCGAGTTCTTGGGCGAGCGAGCGCATCGTCAGCGACCCGATTCCCCCGGCGTCGGCGACCACGATGGCGCCACGCAGCACCCGATCTCGGCTGAGCGGAACGCGTTCCGCAGGACCGTCGCTGATTGATTTCACCATCGTGCTCCCGAACGCTAGCGGTTTTGTACTTAGTACTATACAGTCCCATACTAAGTACGGCAGGAGCGCCCCGCCGGCCCGAAAGGAAAACCAGCCATGAGATCCGAAGGCCAGCCCACGGAGGTGGGCGTCGACGCGAACAGTCCGGGCACGGCGGAGAACACGATGCGGGCAATCGTGCAGGACACCTACGGCTCCGCCGACGTCCTGCGCCTCGCGCGGATCACCCCACCCGAGATCGCCGAGGACGAAGTGCTCCTACACGTGCACGCGGCAGGTCTGGATCGGGGCACGTGGCACCTCATGACGGGCCGGCCGTACCTGCTCCGCCTCGTTTCCGGGATCCGGAGACCGAAGAACCCGGTGCCCGGGGTCGATGTCGCCGGCACGGTCGTTGCGGTCGGTTCGGCGGTGACGAGGTTCTCCGCGGGTGACGAGGTGTTCGGTTTTGGGAAAGGATCTTTCGCCGAGTACGCCGTGGCGCCTGAAGGCAAGCTGGCCCGCAAGCCGGTGAACGCCACCTTCGAGCAGGTCGCGGTGGTTCCGGTGTCAGCAGCCACCGCCCTGCAGGCCCTGTGCGACGTCGGCCATGTCGAGTCAGGTCAGCAGGTGTTGATCATCGGTGCTTCGGGCGGCGTCGGCAGCTACGCCGTGCAACTGGCGAAGGCCTTCGGGGCGGAGGTCACCGGCGTGGGCAGCACCACGAAACTCGACCTGGTGCGATCCCTCGGTGCCGACCATGTCATCGACTACACCCGCGACGACTTCGCCGACGGTGAACACCGCTACGACCTGATCCTCGACATCGGCGGGAACCCCGCACTCTCACGGCTGCGCCGCGCGCTCACGCCCACCGGCACGGCCGTCATCGTCGGCGGCGAAGAAGGAGGCAACTTGACCGGCATGAACCGACAGCTGCGGGCCCTGGCCCTGTCGCCGTTCGTGCGCCAGCGGCTGACCATGTTCATCGCCAAGCAGCGCTCCCGCGACCTCGAACGGCTCACCGAGCTCATCGACGCGGGCAAGGTGACGCCGAGTATCGACAGGACCTACCCGCTGGATCAAGTGCCGGAAGCCATGCGCCACCTCGAAGCCGGAAAAGCACGAGGCAAGGTCGCCATCACGATCTGAGCCGACGCCATGCCATCACGTGTCCATGGAATCAGGTCCAGCGACGACATCCGAGAAGGATGCTGCCGGACAAACGATTTGTTCGACAGGCTTTAGCCTGGTTCCGTGCATCATCTGCGTTCAG
>DAITQD010000161.1:0-5350 GCA_036833255.1 Jatrophihabitantaceae bacterium | reverse complement strand
CGCGATATGCGTGGGGTGAGCGGCATGGGTGAGTGGGACGCGACAACGTACGAGGGCAAGGACACCATCCTGCGGGTCGTGCGGCAGGAGGCCGATCGGCTGTTCGCACTCGCGGAGCCCCCCGAGGTCTGGGAGCGGGAAACCGCCTGCGCGCGGTGGTCCGCGCGCGACGTGGTCGGCCATATTGTCGACACGACCGAGGGCTACTTCGCCGCGTTCGACGCCGCGCGTTCACACACCGAGGCAGCGGCGCCGTTCGGGCTCGCGGCCATGAGCCAGGTGGCCGGCGATCGTGCGATCGCGTTCCGTGACATGTCGCAGACGGAGCTGCTCGAGCGGCTGCACACGGATTTCGACAAGATCATGGAGCTACTCGGCGCGGTCGGGCCCGACGACTGGAGTGGGCTGATCGTGGCGCACCCGTATATGGGTCCGGTGCCGGCGTTCTTCTACTCCGCCGGGCAGTTGATGGATTACGCGGTGCACTCGTGGGACATCCGCGAGGGCAGTGGCCGGGCGCACGCTATGTCGGGTGACGCTGCGGACCTGCTCGTCCCGTTCATGTTCGTGCTGTGGCAGTCGACCATCCGGGCCGACGCCGACACATCGCCGTTCCAGTTGGGCATCCGGGTGACCAGCGGGCACAACGCCGGCGACTACCGGGTGAGCATCTCGCCGGAAGGAATGACCTACGAGGCCGGTTCGGTCGAGGATGAGCCTTGCGTGATCGAGTTCGACGCGGCCGGCCTGGTGCTGACGACATTCGGTCGGTGCAACACCGGGACGGTGCGTGGCGATCCTGCGATCGCGGACCGCTTCCTGAACCTCTTCTTCCGAATCTAGGGCCGGTAGTCGGCGGAGGAGTCGACATGGTCGTAGACGGCCATGCCGATCGGGCGGCGCTGCTCCTCCGCCAGGTGGCCGAGCAGGCCGGCCGTCCGGGCGAGCAGCGCAAAACCCCGCAGCGTCTCGACGGCGAAGCCGAGGTCGGCGAGCGCAGCGCCGCACACGCCCGCTCCGTTGAGCGGGAGCGTGCGGGCGAGGATCGCGGGGTGCACGCGTCCGATGGCCTGGAACAGGAGCAGATGCGGGCCCTGCAGACCGTTCTCGGCGGCGATGCGGATGATGACCGGCGTGCGCGGGTCGCCGGCCTTGTGCACCGGGTGACCGAGGCCCGGGACGAACCGTCGCGCCGCACGAAGCTGGGTGACGGCGCGTGTTGCCAGCGCGTCCCACCCGGCGTCGTCGGTCGGCGGTGGGCCGTCGTGGGCGGCGAGCGTCTGCGCGAGGAACCGTCCGCAGTCCTCCGTCACGCCGAGGAAGCGCGAGCCGCCGCCGAGCAGGCCAGCGGCGAGTGCGCCCTGCACCGACTCAGGAGCACCCGTCAGCGTCAGGCGGGCCGCGATGGCGGACGGGGTGAGGCCGTGGTCGGCAAGTGCGACGAGCACCGCCTCGAACAGCCGTAGCTCGCCCGCGGATGGGCGGCGCTGCGCCACCAGCCAGAACGCGAGTTCACCGAAGCCGACCTGTCCCATGAGCTCGCCGGCGAGGTCATGGCCGAGCAGCGTGATCGACTCTGCGTCCGAATGGCCGATCGACGTGGGGTAGACCGGCTCACTCATGGGGTCGCTCCTCGCTCGCTGACCGGGACGTATTCCGCGTCATACTCCTCATCCGTGTGATCGGCAGGCAGCTTGTGCTTGGCGACACGCTGCGTCGGGGTCCGGGGCAGCGCGTCGAGTCGTTGCCAGTAGCGTGGCACCTTGAACGGCGTCAGTCTCTCGGCTGTCCACCTGCGCAGCGCGTCGAAATCGGCAGACCCGACGGTGACTACGAACGCCTTGATCTCCTGCTCGGAGAGTTCGGACGCGACGCCGACGACTGCACACTCCACGATGCTGGGGTGCGCCTCGATCACTTCCTCGACCTCGGCCGGCGACAGGTTCTCTCCGCGTCGGCGCAGCACGTCCTTCTTGCGGGCGATAAACGTGTACACGCCGGCGGTGTCGCGGGTGACGAGGTCTCCGGTACGCAGCCAGCCGTCCCGCGAGATCGTCGCCGCGGTCTGCTCCGGCATGCCCCAGTAGCCGCTCGTGACGGCGGGGTTGCGCAGTAGCAGCTCACCCGGTTCGCCCGGCCCGACGTCGCGCCCCTCGTCGTCGACGACGCGAGCCTCGTTCACGATGCCCAGCGTCGGATGTTGGCGGAGTGTGCCGAGCGTGCCGAACAGGCGCGATCCAGGCGGCCAGATCAGCCCGTAGGGACTCTCCGACATCGCGTAGCCGCAGACGATCCGCAGGCCGAACCGCCGCTCGATCTCGAGCTGGCGCTCGCGCTCGGGCGCTGGGCCGGTGTAGCAGAGGCGCAGCGGGTTGTCGGCGTCGTCCGCACGTTCCGGCGTTCTCATCAGGATCTCGAGCATCGCACCGATCGCGTTGAACTCCGTGGCCCCATGCCGGCGGGCGGAGCCGAGGAAGCCGCTGGCGGAGAAGCGCGGCAGCAGCACCAGCCCGGCGCCGCAGGCCAGCGACCCGAGCACTGAGTACGCGGGCGCGTTGATGTGGAACAGCGGCAGCGAGGTCATCAGCCGGTCGGCGGAAGACAGCTCCATCCAGAACGGAAATCCCTCGCCGGCCATCGCATACGCGCGGTGCGTCTGCATGACCAGCTTGGATCGTCCGGTCGTGCCCGACGTGGGGATGAGCACCGCGACGTCGTCGGGCATTGCCGTACCGGTAGGCACCTCGGCCGCATCGCCGACGAGGTCGTCGACATCGAGCACGTCCGTGCCCGCCGCGTCGAGGAGTGGGCGAAGCTCGGCGTCGGTGACGATCAGCCGCGGCTGCGTCTGGGCGAGCAGGCCCGCGAGCTCGGCGTGCGTCGACGCCGGGTTGGTCGGCACGGCGATCGCGCCGAGGGAGGTGACCGCCAGCCACGCCAGCAGGTACTGCGGTGTCGTGCGCGCGGTGAGCACGACGAGCTCGCCTCGGCCGATGCCGTGCTCGCGCAGCGTCGCAGCTCGGGCACCCACCGCGGCGGCGGCGTCGGCGAACGTCAGTTCGATCTCGTCGGTGCGCAGCCAGATGCCATCCGGGTCGCGCGCCGCCGCACCGGCGAGCAGTTGGGGGATCGTCTCGTACACCGCGGCTCAGACGTTGGTGCGGTAGATGTCCTCGATGATCCCGTCGACGAGTCGCGTCGCCACGGTGTGGTCGAGCGCGCCGTTGTCGCGCAGTTCGATCAGGGCCGGCACCGGGTCGGCGTCGGCGAAGAGCCGCTCGTCGGTGTAGTCGACGGGCCGACCGGTGGCGTCGACGGTCCACCACGACGCCTCCAGCGCCATGCCGTTCGGGTCACTGAAGTAGATCGACCGGATGAAGCCGTGGTCGACGATGTCGGTTACTTCGCAGGCGTGGCTCTTGAGGCGGTCGTGGAGTCTCAACAGCGCGTCCTCATCGGGCAGGTTCAACGACAGGTGATCGAACTGCGAGGCCTTGTCGTACGGCACGCCAGCCGGTTTCGCGTACATGTCGAGGTGCTGGCCGGTGTACTCGAAGAACGCGACCGTGTTGCCCGGCCCGATGTCGAAGAAGTAGTGCTTGAACGCCGGGGTGCCGATAGTGGCCACCAGGCGCGCGCCGAGGACGCCGTGCCAGAAGCGCACGGTGGCGTCCATGTCGGGGGTGACCAGGGCGAGGTGATTGACGCCCCGCCAATGAACGGTGTCAGGAGTCGCTGGCATGAAAGCGACCGTACGCTCGGCGGCGCGCCAGAGACAGGTTTAGCTCGCAACTACTGTCGCCAGAGGGGCAGGCGCGGGACACCGGGCGGGTCGAAGCCCAGGATCTGTCCGTAGAACGAGAGTTCCGCTTCGCGCGAATGCACGAGCGTCGATGTGCGCCGGAAGCCGTGCGACTCACCTTCGTAGGCGAGGTACGCGTGCGGAATGCCCTTCGCGACCATCGCGTCACGGAATCGCTCGGACTGCGAGGGGGGCACGACAGGGTCGTCGAGCCCCTGCAACAGCAGAACCGGGCAGGACAGGCCGTCGACGTGGTTGATCGGGGCTCGTTCGTCGTACAGCTCGCGGGCCTGCGGTAGCGGCCCGACCAGTCCGTCGACATAGCGCGACTCGAAGTCGTGGGTGTCCTCGGAAAAACCCGTCAGGTCGGCGATACCGAAGTAGGACGCGCCGCACGCGAACACATCGGTGCGGGTGAGCGCGGCCAGCACCGTCCAGCCGCCGGCCGAACCGCCCTCGATCGCGAGCCGCGCGCGGTCGGCGAGGCCGGCGTCGGCCAACCCGACCACCGCAGCGACGGTGTCCTCGACGTCGACGACGCCCCACTGACCGCGCAGCCGTTCGCGGTATTCGCGGCCGTAGCCGGTCGATCCGCCGTAGTTGACGTCGACGATGCCGATTCCGCGGCTCGTGAAGTAGGCGATCGTCAGGTTGAGTCGCGCGGACACGTGCCCCGTCGGGCCGCCGTGCACGAACGCAAGGTACGGCGGGAGTTCGCCGTCGGGCGCGCGGAAATCGGGGTTGCGCGGTGGGTAGACGAACGCGTGCACCTCGCGCCCGCCCGGGCCGGCGAACGTCATCGCTCGCGCCTCGGGCAGGTACTCGGCCGGAGGCAACGCATCGACCGAGGAACGGACGAGCTGGACGGAACCGCTTTCGAGGTCGAGGACCCGCAGTCCATGCGCACTCTGCGCGCCGCTGCTGAAGAGGGCGACAGAGCCGTCGCGGACAGACGCGATCTGCAGCCCGGTCAGGTCACCGAGGTCGACGTCGGTGAGCGTGCCCGCCGTCGGGTCGAGCAGAGCGAGCCGGTCCAGACCGAGCGTGCGCACCGTCAGCAGCCGCCCGTCGCGAAGCGGTGCGTACCAGCGCGTGCCCAGCGTCCACAGTGGGCCGGCGAAATCCGCCTCGTACTCACACAATGCCTGCGGTGCAACGTCACCGGCGGCCGCGACGCGGTACAGGTTCCACCAGCCGCTTCGATCGCTCACCACGTACAGGTGGGACTCGTCGGCCCACTCCGGCTGTAGCACCGACTCGGTCGTCGAGCCGAGCAGCGTGCGACACGGGCCGCAGCTGCCGTCCGGGCCCAGGTCGGCGACGCGCAGTTCGGTGCCGTCCCACGGCAGCTGCGGGTGCTCCCACGCGATCCAGGCGAGCTGCCGGCCCGACGGCGACAACCGCGGGTAGGCGAGGAAGCGGGAGCCGCCGACCACCGAGCGCACCCGCGACGCATCGGAGGCTGCCGATGCATCCAGCGGCACCGCCGCGATGTCACGGACCAGCCCACCGTCGCCGTCGTGACTCTCGCGCACGCACCACACCTCG
>DAITQD010000160.1:1285-5381 GCA_036833255.1 Jatrophihabitantaceae bacterium | reverse complement strand
GGTGCAGGCGCGTAACCACGACCCGTCGCGCGGATGGGACCCGATGCTCGACTACGCGATGATGAGCCGCTTCAACCGCGGTTTCGCCAGCCTGCTGCACGCCGACAAGCCGACGGTCGCGAAGCTGCACGGCTTCTGCATTGCCGGCGGCACCGACATCGCGCTCTACGCCGACCAGATCATCGCCGCGGCCGACACCAAGATCGGTTACCCGCCGACACGCGTGTGGGGGGTGCCGGCGGCGGGCATGTGGGCGCACCGGCTCGGTGACCAGCGGGCCAAGAGGCTGCTCTTCACCGGCGACTCGATCAGCGGCACCGAGGCCGCTGACTGGGGGCTGGCGATCGAGGCGCCATCCGCCGCCGAACTCGACGAGCGCACCGAGATCCTCGTCGAGCGGATCGCCCGGCTGCCGATCAACCAACTTATCATGATCAAGCTCGCGCTCAACTCGGCGTTGCTGGCTCAGGGCGTCGCCACGAGCGCGATGGTGAGCACCGTCTTCGATGGCATTTCCCGGCACACCCGCGAGGGTTACGGATTCGCCGAAAGGGCTGCTACGGAAGGCTTTCGGCAGGCCGTCCGCGATCGGGACGAGCCGTTCGGTGACCACGGCCGGAGCACCTTCCGCGGCTGACGAGCGGTGGCTGCCCGACCCATCCCTGTCCGTGGCACGGTCGGAGCGGCCTGTGCTTCCCCGGCGTCGCTCACCAACCCCGTCATGGCCATCCGGCCCGACACACTCTCAACGCTGTTCTTGAGCCCGGCCGAACCGGCCGCGTACCGCGCCCGCCACGGATGCCCGGGGTTGAGGAACAACGGAACAGCCATTAGCGGTAGGAACGATCTTGCTGGTTGGCCTAGCATCGGGCGCGCGGCGCCGCGTGCACAAGCGGATCCGTTGTGACACAGCCTCGAGCCGGCGCCGGGCTGGCTCCACAGCGGGCAGCGGGCGCGTCTGCAGAGGTTCGGCATGCGGACTCGCTTTGGAGGGTTCCTAACCAGCTAGGGTTCCGGTATTTCTGCCGGGAACTTCATGCGTGATACCCGGCCCCTGTCCCGTCGGGTGTCGAACCCCGGGAATTCATCACCTCAGTCCGAAGCGCGTGTGTGTTTGGCCGCCCACCAGGCGTCGGTTACGACCGCGCTTCCCTGCGCGCAGCCCGTGTGGCCGCGGCGAGCAACTCAGCGAACTGGCCGTGGCGATGATCGTTGTCCACGACGACGAGCGCGCCCTCGGGACGGCTTCATGCTGCCGTGCGCCGGTAGGCGTGTGCTGCGTCACTGGCCCCGGCTGCGTGGGTCGACTTGGGCGAAGCGTAGGAAGTCGGCGATCTGATAGTCGCTACCGGTTGCTCCGAGGTGGGGATGCCACCGCGGCGCGACGTTCAGATAAGCTGCCGGGTCGGCGCGTAGTAGGCCGAGCATCACTTCGGCCACGATGCGACCGCCGACCGGTCCGAGGTACTGGCCGTCGTTGACTAGCTGGGCCTCGCGCAGGACGTAGAGCCACAGCGGGGTCGAGGTGTCTAGGCCGAGTTCAAACGGCTCGAAATCGGAGAGGTCGCGGCGGTGCAGGACGGGCTGGCGCATTGCGCGGGCAATGGCCTGACCCGACGGCAGTGACCAGGTGAGGTGACGGAGCAGCGTCCGCTGGGGCAGGGCGACCGGGCCGGGCGAGCCGGTAATGTGGGCGATGGCACTCGTCGGCAGCGCGAACAGTGGTGTGGACAGCACGGTGTCGATGACCTTGTTGGGTTTGGTCTGCGCGGTAAACGGGCCGCCGAAGTCGAAGAACGTCTGCCAGGCGATGAAGCGACGGGACGAGCGGAAACCGCCACGCAGGTCACCCGGATCCGACTGAGGATTCTGCCCGTCCGGCACCTGGACGCGGGAGTCGAAGATGAGCCCGAAGAACGGCTTGCCCCCGTCGCCGACGAGATTGGCCCGGTAGGACGGACGGATCATGCTGTGCCCGAACCGGTACGCGGCGCCGGAGAACTCGACGGGGATGTAGGCCTGGCTGTCGGCGCGGTAATACTGCGGCCCCCGCCGGAGCAGCTCGTCGACAAGGGGTTGGCCGACGAAGTTGGGTAGTACCCGGTTGACCACGAGCCACTGGTAATGCCAAGTCGTCAGGCGGCGGGCCTGTTGGAACGTGTCGATCGGGTCCGCGCCGGCCGTGGACACGGCGTCGACGGCGTTGTTGTGGAACCTCAGGAACGCGGCGTGCAGCCCAGAGATGATGAGGTTGCTGTCGTTGCGCGGGTCGCCGATGATCGCCGAATGGTCGGCTCGCCGCGGCAGGTCCTCGAACTGCCCGCCGGACTCGACCAAGAGCTTGATCGGGTGCTGCGGGTCGTAGAGCTCGGACTGCGTGACCGGTCCGCCGCCGTAGACCGAGTCGAGGTCGAAGCGGGCAGACCGCGAGTTCGGTGAGCTGCCCGGGTCGGTGACGACACCCAACTTCGAGGTGGCGTCGAAGGTCAGGTCGTGGTCGATGAACTGGCCGACGAAGGTCATTCCGGCCGTGTCGTGGGGGTTGTTGCGGTTCACCAGGCTCAGTGCCGGATCGGTGATCAGGGTGACCGGGCCGCCGCCAGGTCCGAAGAGGTTGTCCTTGGCGTCGAGCATTCCGCCCGGCTCGCCGATCCTCAGCAGTGCCTGCCGCAGCTGCGGACTGTTGGAGGCGAACGCGGGGAGGTCGAAGATTCTGCCGAAGGTCGACGACGGGGTGTGGCCGGCGGCGGCGCCGCCCATCGGGCAGCCGCCACTCGACGGCGTGCCGGCGGCACGCGGCGCCTCCGCGGCGCCGAGCCCGGTCAGCGCAGCTACCCCCAGGCCCGTGACGCCTGCCTGCAGGATCCTGCGGCGGGTTGTCCCCGTGGGCTCCTGGCTCGCGAGCGTCATGTCGGCCTCCTGGTCGTGTGGGTGTGCCACCGGCCGCCGAGCGGGACACCGATGGCCTTGCCTGAACTGAAGAGTCCGGCCGACGCGATGCTGATACGTGCTCACCGATCATTCGTGGCCCGCGTGCTGAGTTGTGGGCCCGTCCGCCGGATTCGCGTGCGCCGCGCAAGTGGTTGAGTGGCTGCTACCCGCGGCAAGCATCAGACAGCCGATAGCCGCCACCGTCCCGGTGGCCGATCCCCGGGTTCTCGAACCGTTCCTTGCGTGTCAATATGAATTGACTCCACCCGAATCGTCAGTTTAGATTGACGGCATGGTCTCGACTGCTGAAGCGTCGCAGGTGATGCGGGCGGTGACTGGGTCCGATCCGCAAACGGGGCTGGCCGGTGTGGTGGCGCTGCGGGGTTTGGTCGAGGTGGTCGAGGCTCTCCAGGTGGACAACGCCCGCCTGGCGGGTTGGTCGTGGTCGCAGATCGCGCAGGCGCTTGGCCTGTCGAAACAAGCTGTGCACCACAAGCACGCCGTTCGGTCCCGGCGGCGGTGATCATCGGATGTGGGAATCGCTGTCTCCGGCCAGCCGCCGGGTGATGCATGCGGCGGAGTCCGAGGCGCAGCGTCTCGGCCACCGATACGTTGGCGACGAGCACCTGCTGGTCGCATTGGCCGATCATGGCGACCCGTGCATGCGACCGGTGTTCGCCACACGCCGGCTGGACGCTGTCGTGCTGCGCAACGCGATCGATGATCTCCTCAGTGATGGCCGGCTGCCCGCCCCACGCGCGGATGAGGCAGGCCTGCTCGTTGACCTCGGTCTGGACCCGGCGGTGGTGCGTGAGCGTCTGGAGGCCTCGTTCGGTCGTCCCGCGGTCAGTGCGGTCATGCACCCGCGTGCGCACCGGACACCGACACGTACGCCCTGGTGTGGGCCGCTGGTGCTGATCAAGCGTGCGGCTAGGCTGGCGATCGAGTTGGCCGAAGGCCTGCGCCACCCGGCGGTCGATCCGGCTCATCTGGTGGCCGGTGTGCTGCGCGATGCCCGAGACCCGGTCGGGACGCAACTGTCGCGTCGAGGCCGTACTGAGCTGGTCCGGGTCGGGCTGCGCGTCGGTGCGCCGAATCCGGTGCCGCTTATGCTCGCGCGCTGCGGTGTCGACATCCTCGGGGTCGAGACCGAGATCCTCGCCGC
>DAITQD010000160.1:0-1185 GCA_036833255.1 Jatrophihabitantaceae bacterium | reverse complement strand
GACGCACTACAGGCCATCGGTCTGGGACGCCGCTACCGCGCGGGGTGGGCGCTGCGGGACTGCTCGCTACGACTGCCGCCCGGTCGGTGACTGCCCTGGTCGGGCCCAACGGCGCAGGAAAGACCACCTTGCTGCATCTCGTTCTCGGGCGTCCAGAGGAGTGGCCGTGATGATGGCGTTCGCGAGCTCTATCTCCTGCCGGTACAAGCCGAACACGGCCTCGGCTGGCACATCGGAACCGACGTGCCAGGCGTCTTCGGGGGCTTCGGCCAGTTCGTCGATGACGGGCTGCTCGCCGGCGACAGTGCCGCGGAACCAGAACCGCTCGATATCCAGGGCGAGATGCTGTACTAGTCCCAGGCAGGTCCACCCGACGGCAGTACCGGCCGCCGTAGGTCTTCATCGTCGAGATCCGCCAATATTCCAAGTATGTGATTACGCTGAGCGCCCAGGCAGGAGAGGAGCGTCTTGCACTCCGTATCCAGTGTCGGCTGCGACATTCGCTTCCTTGTGGTTTCGGGCAGAGCCGAGTAACCGAACCCGATCGTCTGCTATTGGGCGATCTCCCAGATGCGGGACACCCTACAAGCCGCGATCTCGCTTCCATTTGCGAGGTGCCGGTATTGGGAACGGTTCTCATGTCCACTATGGTGGGAGCCATGTGGACCGGGATCAGGAGCTGGGGTGCGCTGTTCGCGCTGGGCACCAGTTGCCTGCTCGGGCTCACCGCTTGTCACACGCCGGCACACGCGACGAACGGCAGGATCGGTGTCGTCGCGGGGGAGAACTTCTGGGGCAACATCGCAGCACAGATCGGCGGCGACCGGGTGGCGGTCACGTCGATCATCAGCGACGCCGGCGCCGACCCGCACGAGTACGAGGCCGACGTCCAGGACGCGGCCGCGCTCGCGGACGCGAAGGTGGTGCTCGTCAACGGACTCGGTTATGACGACTTCCTCCGCAAGCTGGTGTCGGCGAGCCCGAGCGGTGAGCGCACCGTGCTCACCGTCTCCGACGTCGTCGGCGTGGACGGCCACAACGCGAACCCGCACCTGTGGTATGACCCCAGCTACGTGATCACGGCGGCTCACGCGATTGAGGTCGCGCTTGCCAAAGATTCTCCGGCCGAGGCGAGCACGTTCCAGGCCAACCTCGGCGCGTTCCTCACCGGGGAGCAGCGGGTCG
>DAITQD010000159.1:0-5411 GCA_036833255.1 Jatrophihabitantaceae bacterium | reverse complement strand
CTCGGCGTCTGAAAGATCCGCAGCCGGCGACGACCTCGCGGCCCGGCACCTGATCGAACCGACGCTAGTGCTTTGCCGGGCGGACGACCTGAGGGTCGTCTCCGCGGGTTTCGCTAGCGACACGGTTTGCCGGCCGGTGTGGCGGCAGTGGCTCTGTTTCCCAGCGCCGCGGTCCACTCCAGAGAGCAGGTGGGGCATCGATCATGCGGGCCAGTGCGTACCCAACGGACTCGTAGTTGACGCGCCAGCCGCGAAAGTGTGGCCAGGCCTGCTCAGCAGTTACCTCGACCGGGTACCCGACCGATTGCAGTAGTTGCACGGCTTCGGCGAAGTCCTCGAAGCTCAGGGTGATCTGCGAGTCCGGGTCGGCGTCTTCAGCGAAAGGCAACCCCGTCGCTTGCGCGATCTGGTTCAGACAGGAGAACCCCATCCGCAGTACCAGGCGGGCTCGGAGCGCGGGAACGATGGATGGGCTCAGCGACAATTGCAGCGCCGCCGCGTCCATCACGCTCAGCAGCGAGATGAGCCAACTGGCCTCCGGGTGCGGGGAGCGCAGCCAACACAGGGTCAGATAGGTGCTGTGTGACTCGGCAACCTCGGCGGCCCAGCGTTCCCACGTCTGGTAGAGCTCACCCATCTCGACAGTTCCGTCGAGTGTGGTAAGACCGAATCTCGTGCGAGCCAGCAATTCGGGTCCCCAGGCCGGCGCGCCCGCTCGCGAGACGAGCAGCGTCACTTCAGATTCGCGTCTGTTGAAGGCGGCGTAGAGAGTCGGTAGATACCCGATCTGCAGCGCGACCACGACCAGCCCTGAGAACGCGGCGACGTACACGATCACGGTGCTTGCCAGGTGGCTAGGCGCGGAATAGCCGAGCGTGAACAGGGCCGAGCCCGCCTCGGTGAAGGACGTTCCGGCGTGGCCGTGCACGAACGGCAGCAGCATCAGAGCGTAGGACAGGTCGAACAGGGCAACCCAGATCACGAGCCGGAGGAACAGTGACATCGGGGCCTGCCACGCCAGGACACGGTCCCGCGCCCGATAGCTACCCAGCGGGCGGCAGATAACGGAGAACAGCTTGATGACCCCGAGGCCGGAGTACTTCGAGATTCGGCTGTTGATCGGGCGGGGAACGATCAGCGTCCCGATGACGCTCATCCAGGTCGCCAGAACTACGACAAGACCGACTGAGAAGGCGAGCCACTGCACAACTGGAGCCATCACGGGCCGCTAGCCGCGCGCCCAGGACGGGCAACGGCGCGCTTCATTGTCCGTCCCTGTGGATCTTCACGCCGAGCGCAGCCAGTGCGCTCAGCGATGCCGCCGCGCCCAGCGCGAGGTTCTGGCGGCGGATTCGGCCGGCGATCTCGGCGTAGGGCATGGTCGTGAACGAGACCAGTTCATAGCGCGACACGTACCGCCCGGCCAGGCGTCGCTCCAGTGCATGGTGAGCTGCGGTCTTGAGCTGAAAGAACCGAGAGTTCACCTTGTCGCGCATCTCGACGAAGTTCTCCAGCGCCATCTCTGCGATCGCGTCGCAGTTGGCCTTGCGCCGCTCCTGGTAAACGGTCAGCGCGCGCGTCCAATCGCCGCCGCTCTCGATAAGGCAGCGGTCGATCTCGATGCAGTCCTCCAACGCGCAGTTCGCGCCCTGCCCGAAGAACGGCACGATCGCGTGCGCCGCATCGCCGATCAGCGCAACCGTGCAGCCCTCGCCGGCGTGCACCCATGGCCAGCAGCGCACGGTGACGAGCGAGCCCACCGGGTTGTGCCCGAAGTCGTCCACGAGCGTCGGCATCAGCTCGACGACGTCGGGGTAGTGAGCGCGGAAGTACTCGGCGATCGCGGCGCCGGAGTCGAGTGCTTCGAACTCAGCGCGAGGCCAGAACAGCGTGCACGTGAACGAGCGGTCCAGGTTCGGCAGGGCGATCATCATCGACGACCCGCGCGGCCAGATGTGCAGAGCATCCGGGTCGAGCGCGAACTCACCACCTTGCGCCGGGATCATCAGCTCCTTGTAACCGTGCTCGAGGTAGTCCTGGCTGTAGCTGAAGCCTGGGTTGAACGTGACCGCCCGCCGCGCCGCGCTGTACGAGCCGTCGCTCGCCAGCACGATGTCCGCGTGCTCGTCGCGCGTCCCGTCCGGTGTCTGGAACGCCAGACGGCCCTTCACGACGTCGAGCTCCACCAGGTGGTGCTCGAAGCGCAGCGTGACGCCGGGCGTCTGCTCGGCAGCGTCGAGCAGCGAGTGGTTCAGCTCCGCACGGCTGATCGAGTTGATCGCCCGCGCCCCGTCGGCGCTGTACGGGCGGAAGCTCTGCGGGCCGTCGACCGGATGCACCATCCGCCCGTGCATCGGCAGCGCGCGGCCCAGCGACTGCTCGCGCAGCCCGACATGCTCGAGCGCGTCGAGGCCGCGGGCCGAGATCGCGAGGTTGATCGACCGGCCGCGCTCGGCGCCGGTCACCCGCGGGTCGGCGCGCCGCTCGTAGATGGTGACGGCCATGCCGCGGCGCCCGAGCAGCGTCGCCAGCAGGCAGCCCGCTAGCCCGGCACCGACGACCGCAACCCGCTCAGCCGTCATGAGAGACCGTCACCTCGGCCAGTGCTGTTGCCGCTCGCCAGCAGTCGTGGAAGGTGTTGTACATCGGAGCAGGCGCCAGCCTGATCACGTCGGGCTGGCGGGCATCGGCGAACACGCCGTGCTCGTCCCGCAGCCGTTCGCTCACGGCGCCGGCAGTGACGCCGCCGATGCGCACCGACAATTGCGCGCCGCGCCGCTCGGGATCGCGCGGCGTGATGATCTCCAGCGCACGCCCTGCGCACACCGACTCCAGCAGCGACTCGAGGTAACCGGTGAGCCGCAGGCTCTTGGCCCGCAGCGCCGAAAGCCCCACCGCGTCGAACATCTCCAGCGACGCGAGCACGGGCGACATCGCGAAGATCGGCGGGTTGGACAGCTGCCAAGAGTCGGCCGAGTCGACCGCGTCGAGGACGGGACCCATCCGGAATCGAGTCGTGGGGTCCGAGCTCCACCAGCCGGCGAACTTCGGCAGCGACCGGTCAGTCAGGTGCCGCGAGTGCACGAAAGCGCCGGCGAGCGAACCCGGCCCGCTGTTGAGGTACTTGTACGAACACCAAGCGGCCCAGTCGACGCCCCAGTCGTGCAAGCGCACCGGCACGTTGCCCGCGGCGTGCGCGAGGTCCCAGCCGACGAGAGCGCCGGCCTCGTGCCCAGCGCGGGTGATCGCCTCGATGTCGAGGAACTCGCCGCTGTAATAGTTCACTGCTCCCAGCAGCACGAGCGCGACGCGATCGCCGGACTGCTGCAGGACCGCCACGACGTCCTCGCTGCGCAGCGCAGACTCACCATCACGCGGGCGCAGCCGGATGACCGCCTCGTCCGGGTCGTACCCGTGGAACGCGGCCTGGCTGCGCACCGCGTAGCTGTCCGAAGGAAACGCGCTGTCCTCGATGAGGATCGCGTGCCGGTCGGCGGTGGGCCGGTAGAAGCTGACCATCATCAGATGCAGGTTGACGGTCAGCGAGTTCATCACGACAACCTCGGCGGGCTGCGCACCGACAAGCCGGGCCACCGGCGCGCGCAGCAGTTCGTGGTAGGACACCCACGGCCGCGCGGCCTCGACGTGTCCCTCGACGCCGAGCCGGGCCCAGTCGTCGAGCTCACCGGTGAGTCGCGCGGCAATCACCTTCGGCTGCAAGCCCAGCGAGTTGCCCGCGAAGTACGCGGCCTCGGTGAAGCGGCCGCCCGGCGCACGCGGCAGGTGGAACTGTTCGCGCAGTGTCGGCAGGTCGTCGCTGCCGTCCAGGTCGATCGCATGCTTCTCGTCGAACGCCAGCGTCGTCATCTCACAGCTCCGTCAAGACCACCAGCGGCATTCAGGCCGAGAAACGTCTCGGCGTTACCGCGCAGGATCTGCCCGCGCGTGTCGTCGTCGAGGAATGCGCTGCGGCGCACGACCGCGCCTGCGGGCCGTTCGCCCAGCGGGTACGGGTAGTCGCTGCCGACGAGCACCCGGTCGGCGCCGACCGTGTCGACGAGCAGCCGCAGCGCCCGCTCGTCGAAGACGACCGAGTCGACGTAGAACCGGCCGAGGTAGTGCGACGGCTCGTGCTGTGAGGTGCCGACGACGTCGTTGCGTTCGCGCCAGGCGTTGTCCATGCGGCCTACCCAGAACGCGAACGAGCCGCCGCCGTGAGCGAAACAGATGCGCAGGTCGTTGCCGACCTTGTCCAGGACGCCGCCGAGGATCAGCGCCAGGATCGACAGGTGCGTCTCGGCCGGCATGCCGGACAGCCACTGCGCCATCCAGCGGTCCAACCGAGGCGAGGTCGGCATGTCCCACGGGTGCACGAACACCGGTGCGCCGAGCGACGCGGCATGCTGCAGGAACGTTGCGATGCCCTCGTCGTCGAGATCACGATCGCCCACGTGGTTGCCGATCTCGACCCCGATGTGGCCGGCCGCAAGACAGCGCTCCAGCTCGGCGCACGCGGCGTCGGTGTCCTGCAGCGGCACCTGGCAGAACGGCAGCAACCGGTCCGGCGCGGGCGCACAGATCTCCAGCGCCAGGTCGTTGAAGATGCGGGCGAGCCGTGTTGCCTCCGCCGGCGCACGGCCGTAGCCGAAGAACGCCGGGGTCGGCGACAGGACCTGCGCGGCCACCCCGTCGGCGTCCATGTCGGCCAGGCGATGCTCGGCGTCCCAACAGTT
Source organism: Jatrophihabitantaceae bacterium (assembly GCA_036833255.1). Classification (GTDB taxonomy): domain Bacteria; phylum Actinomycetota; class Actinomycetes; order Mycobacteriales; family Jatrophihabitantaceae; genus QHCC01. The sequence goes on along the minus strand of DAITQD010000159.1, from coordinate 678 downwards.
GCTCTGGACGCGCCGGAACTCCTGGGTGCCGAACATGATCATCGCGTCGGACTCCGAATCGACGCGCAGCCATGGCGCGTCCGCGCAGGCGAGATCCGGCCAGCCAGCCGGGACGTAGTGGGTGTGGACGTCGATCGCGGATTCCACTGATTTCACCGCGACGGATCAGCCCTTGCCCGGGTGCACGGTGCCGCACTGTGAACAGGTGCGCGCCGGCTCGTCCGCGTAGAACGCGGTGAACACCGGCGGCAGGTCGGCGACGATGTCGCGCACCTGCAACTCGACCTCGTGCACGAGCGCGCTGCAGTTCGGGCAGTACCACTGAAACTTCTCCAGCGTGCCCTCCTCGCGGATCCGCTCGATGACCAGGCCGACCGAGCCCTCCTCGGGACGCTGCGGCGAGTGCGGGGTGTCGCCGGGCAGCAGCCACGTCTCGCCCTCGTGGATGTGCACGCTCTGCGGTTTGCCGTCCACCATCAGGTCGACGTGCATGTTGCCCTTGACCTGGTAGAACCACTCCTCGTATGGGTCGACGTGGAAGTCGGTACGCGAGTTGGGGCCGCCCACGATCATCACGATGAAGTCGTTGCCGGCCGTCATCATCTTGTTGCCGACCGGCGGCTTGAGCAGGTGCTGGTTTTCGCTGATCCACTGCGCGAAGTTGATCGTCGACGGGAT
>DAITQD010000158.1:0-5495 GCA_036833255.1 Jatrophihabitantaceae bacterium | reverse complement strand
TAACCCACTGCCCCTTCCATCTGCAGTTCGATCAGACGATTCAGTTCCAGCGCGTACTCCATCGGCAGCTCACGGGCGATCGGCTCGACGAATCCGCGCACGATCATCGCCATCGCCTCGTCCTCGGACATGCCCCGGCTCATCAGGTAGAACAGCTGGTTCTCACTCACCCTGGAGACGGTGGCCTCGTGCCCCATCGACACGTCGTCCTCGCGGACGTCGATGTAGGGGTAGGTGTCCGAGCGGCTGATGTCATCGACCAGAAGCGCGTCGCACTTCACTGTCGACCTGCTGTGGTGGGCACCCTTGTGCACCTCGACCAGGCCGCGGTAGGAAGTGCGCCCGCCGCCGCGTGCGACCGATTTGGAGATGATCGTCGAGGACGTGTGCGGCGCCAGGTGCAGCATCTTCGCGCCGGCGTCCTGGTGCTGGCCCTCGCCCGCGAACGCGATCGAGAGCACCTCGCCCTTGGCGTGCTCGCCCATCAGCCAGACGGCCGGGTACTTCATGGTGACCTTGGAACCGATGTTGCCGTCGACCCACTCCATCGTCGCGCCGGCCTCGGCCTTGGCCCGCTTGGTGACCAGGTTGTAGACGTTGTTCGACCAGTTCTGGATGGTCGTGTAGCGGCAGCGGCCGCCCTTCTTCACGATGATCTCGACGACCGCCGAGTGCAGCGAATCCGAGCTGTAGACCGGGGCCGTGCAGCCTTCGACGTAGTGCACGTAGGCACCCTCGTCGACGATGATCAGCGTGCGCTCGAACTGGCCCATGTTCTCGGTGTTGATGCGGAAGTAGGCCTGCAGCGGGATCTCGACGTGCACGCCCTTGGGCACGTAGATGAACGAACCTCCCGACCACACCGCGCTGTTGAGCGCCGAGAACTTGTTGTCGCCGGACGGGATCACCGAGCCGTAGTACTCCCGGAACATCTCGGGATGTTCCTTGAGGGCGGTGTCGGTGTCGAGGAAGATGACGCCCTGACGCTCGAGCTCCTCGTTGATCTTGTGATAGACGACCTCGGACTCGTACTGCGCGGCCACACCGGACACGAGGCGCTGCTTCTCGGCCTCCGGGATGCCCAACCGGTCGTAGGTGTTCTTGATGTCGGCGGGCAAATCGTCCCATGTGGTCGCCTGCTTCTCCGTCGACCGCACGAAGTACTTGATGTTGTCGAAGTCGATGCCCGACAGGTCCGATCCCCAGTTCGGCATGGGCTTCTTGCCGAAGATCGACAGTGCCTTGAGCCGCTGCTCGAGCATCCACTCGGGCTCGCTCTTCTTGGACGAGATGTCACGAACGACTGCCTCGGACAGGCCACGCTTGGCCGTCGCTCCGGCAGTGTCGGTGTCGGACCAGCCGAAGTTGTAACGCGACAGGGCGTCGATCTGCTCGTCCTGGGTGAGGATGCGTTCGGGTGCGGTGGTCATATTCAGGTCCTCCCGGATCGGGCGGTGAGATGCACGGGCTTGCGGGCAATCGGTGGGGCGGGGATGTGCGTGGTGCAGACCCCGTCGCCGTGGGCGATCGTGGCCAGTCGCTGGACGTGGGTACCGAGAACGCGGGCGAAGGCGCGCGTCTCGGCCTCGCACAGTTGCGGGAACTCGGCGGCGACGTGCGCCACTGGGCAGTGGTGCTGGCAAAGCTGCACCCCGGCCGCGGCGCTCTCGGTGGTGGCAGCGTAACCGTGCGAGGTGAGGGACACGGCGAGCGCCTTGGCGCGTTCGGCGTCCGGGGCCGCCGGGTCGACGTCGGACGAGAGTGCCTCGGCGAGTGACTGCGCACGATGCTCGGCGAAGGCGACGACGGCGTCGTCGCCCCCATGCTCGCGCAGGTAGCGCAGCGCGGTGGTGGCCAGATCGTCGTAGGCGTGCGGGAAGACCGCGCGCCCGTCGTCGGTGAGCGCGTAGGTGCGGGCCGGACGGCCACGGCCGCGGTGGGTCGCCGGACGCGGTTCGCACTCGACGAGCAGGCCGTCGTCGACGAGGGCATCGAGGTGACGGCGGATGGCCGCCGGCGAGAGCCCCAGCTGCGCGGCCAGCGCCGCGGCATGCTGCGGCCCGCGTTCGAGCACGAGCCGCGCCACGGCGTCGCGGGTACGGTCGGAACCGCCGCGCGCCGTGCCGTGTTCGGCACCGTGCTGGATTATCACCACACCAGTATGACGTATTTCGCCTTGCCGTGCAGGCGCACCCCCGGTGGACGCGTACCGGTAGCTTCACCGTGTGCTCTACCGGACCCTCGAACTCACGCTCGCCCCGGCGCTGCGTGCGCTCTATCGCCCGGAGATCACGGGCTTCGAGCACGTCCCGCACACCGGTCCGGTCGTCTTCGCCGCCAACCACGTCTCCTTCGCCGACGAGGTCTTCACCCCCCTCGCCGCCCGCCGCCAGGTCTACTACTTCGCCAAGGCGGAGTACTTCACGACGCCCGGTATGCGCGGGCGCGCGATGGCCGCGTTCTTCCACGGTATGGGCCACGTGCCGGTCGCGCGCGGCGACACCCGCTCGGCAGCCGCGGTGATCGACATCGGCGTGGAGGTGTTGAGCGGCGGCGGCGCGCTGGGCATCTATCCGGAGGGCACCCGCTCCCCCGACGGCCGGCTGTACAAGTTCCGCACGGGCGTCGCGCGGCTGGCTATGCGCTCGGGAGCGCCGGTCGTGCCCGTCGGCCTCGTCGGCACCCGGGAGGTACAGCCGCCTGGGACGCACCGGTGGCACCGCGCGCCGGTCGGCGTGCACTTCGGCGCGCCGCTCTGCTTTGGTGACCGCGCCGCAGAGGAACGCAGTTCCCGCGTCCTGCGCGAGATCACCGAGACCGTTCGCGAGGCCGTCCAGGAGTTGACCGGGCAGGACTACGTCGACGCCTACGCGGCGACGAGCGCCCCGCGTTCCTAGACTGACGGGGTGTCCGCCGTCCCCAGCGCTGCCGTCGAGGTATGCGACCTCGTCAAGGCCTACGGGGCCAGGCGGGCGGTCGACGGCCTCTCGCTGCGCGTCGCGCCCGGTTCGGTGCTGGCCTTGCTCGGTCCGAACGGCGCAGGCAAGACGACGACGATTGAGATCTGCGAGGGCTTCCGCCGACCCGACGCCGGGTCGGTGCGCGTGCTCGGCCTCGATCCGATCACCGACGCCGCCGCGCTGCGTCCGCGCGTCGGGGTGATGCTGCAGGGCGGCGTCGGCGGCTACACCGGGGCCAAGGCGATCGAGCTACTGCGGCTCTTCGCGTCTTACGCCGCCCGTCCGCACGATCCGGTCGCGCTGCTCGAGAGCGTCGGACTCGCCGACGTCGCGCAGACCTCCGTCAAGCGGTTGTCGGGCGGGCAGCAGCAGCGGCTGTCGCTGGCCCTCGCGCTCGTCGGCCGGCCCGAACTGGTCTTCCTGGACGAACCCACGGCGGGCATGGACCCGCAGGCCCGCCGCGGAACCTGGGAGTTGATCCGTCGGCTGCGCGGCGACGGGGTCAGCATCGTGCTGAGCACCCATTTCCTCGACGAGGCCGAGCAGCTCGCGGACACGGTGGTGGTGGTCGACGCAGGTCGGGTGGTGGCCGCCGGGACACCCGCGGAGTTGACCCGGTCGGGGGCCGAGGGGCAGATCCGCTTCCGCGCGACGCCCGGCCTGCGCCTCGCGTCGCTGGTCGAAGCGCTGCCCGAAGGCTGCCAGGCCGCCGAGCCGGAACCGGGCCGCTATCTCATCAGCGGCGAGGTCAGCCCCCAACTGCTGGCGACGCTGACCGCATGGTGTGCCGGGCAGGGCGTGCTCGCCGACGACCTCACCGTCGAGCGGCGCAGCCTCGAGGACGTCTTCCTCGAGCTCACCGGCCGGGAGTTGCGAGCATGACCACCCGGGTGATCACCTCCTTCGCGCCGACGCCCGGCGCGGCGCCGAGGTCGCGGATGCTCGCCGCACAGACCTCGATGGAGTTCCGGCTGCTGCTGCGCAACGGCGAGCAGGTCGGCCTCACCCTGGTCATCCCGCTGCTGTTGTTGTTCTTCTTCAATCTGCCGCTGCTGTACTCGCTGGACAGCCCGCGGCGCATCGACTTCGTCGTGCCGAGCATCATCGCGCTGGCCGTGATGTCCAGCGCGTTCACCGGTCTGGCGATCGGCACCGGCTTCGAGCGCAAGTACGCGGTGCTCAAACGCCTCGGCGCCACCGCCCTGCCGCGCTCGGTACTTCTCGGCGGGAAGACGCTGGCCGTGCTGCTCATCGAGGTCGTCCAGGTCGTGTTCATCTGCGCCTTCGGCCTGGTCCTGGCCTGGCACCCACACGGGGACCCGCTGCTCGCGCTGCTGCTGATCGTGCTCGGCACCGCGGCATTCGGCGGGCTGGGCCTGCTGGTCGCGGGCACCCTGCGCGCCGAGGTCACGCTGGCCGCGGCGAATCTGATCTGGCTGATCCTGCTGTTCGCAGGCGGCATCGCGATCCCGCTCAGCCGCTACCCCGACGCCGCACGGGAGGTGCTGCAGTACCTGCCGTCGGCTGCGCTGTCGGACGGCCTGCATCACGTCCTGCAGCAGGGCTCGGGACTCCCGCTGCGGGAACTGGCCACGCTGCTGGTCTGGGCTGGCGTCGCCCTGCCGGCCGCGGCACGGTGGTTCCGGTGGGAGTAATAACCCTCCGTCGGCTCGCCATCGCGTCGGTCGTCGCCAATGTGCTGATCGTCGTCACTGGCGGCGCCGTGCGCCTGACCAACTCGGGCCTGGGCTGCCCGACCTGGCCGACCTGCAGCGGGTCCTCGCTCGTGCCGACGCACCGGCTCGGCATTCACCAGGTAATCGAGTTCGGCAACCGCACACTCACGGTCGTAGTCGCTGCCGTGCTGCTCGCCACTCTCGTGGCGGCATGGCGGCAGCAGCGCGAGGTCCGGCTGGCGGCGATCGCCCTCGCAAGCATCCCGGCGCAGGTCGTGCTAGGCGGCATCGTCGTGCTTACCGATCTCAATCCATGGCTCGTCGCGGCACACTTTCTGCTGTCGGTGGCGATCATCGGGGTGACGCTGCTGTTCTGGTGGCGAGTGACGGATCACCAAGCCGTCCCGATTCCTAGCGGTGGCATCATCCTGGCGCGCACAACCGCGTCCGTGGCGGCCGCCGTGCTCGTCATCGGCACAGTCGTCTCGGGCAGCGGCCCGCACGCCGGTGACGTCCAGCATGGCCGCGTACACCGCATCCACATCTCGACCGTCGGCCTGGCGCAGCTACATGCAGATGCGGTCATGCTCCTGATCGGTGTGAGCGTGGGACTGCTCGCGTTGGCCTACGCCCTGCGACTGCCCCGGACGGTGCGGCAGGCGGTGTGGGTGCTGGTCGGCGTCGAACTGGCGCAGGGCGCCATCGGCTACACGCAGTACTTCCTGCACGTGCCGCCGCTGCTGGTGGTTTTCCACATCTTGGGCGCCTGCCTGGTCTGGCTCGCGGCGCTGCGCGTGCTGCTGCTCGTCGAACCCGGTGCCGCCGCGCAGGTTCAGGCGACGTCGATGTCGACGTCGGG
>DAITQD010000157.1:1640-5545 GCA_036833255.1 Jatrophihabitantaceae bacterium | reverse complement strand
CTCGACTAGTTGGCTGTCGTCGCGGCGGCGTGGCGCACACGTGGTCTCGCGGACCCTTGTGAAGGCGCGAAGCCCTCACGCTGGGCTGCCGCCATCCTCAGATGCCGAAGACCCGTGTCGAAGGGCGGTCGCGATGCTCGATTTCTCCTGCAAGATCGAGGCGGTGATCAACGCCTCCCCGCAAGTCGTCTTCGACATCGTCAGCGATCTGTCACGACATGTTGAGCTGGCCGGAAGCGGTGAGCTCCACACGGTCCAGAAGGACCCGCCAGGTCCGGTCGGACCTGGCACGCGGCTACACGCCGAGGAAACGGTCATGCTTGCCGACGGCAGCAGCCTGGAGGTGACCGCCGATTCGGTTGTGGTGACGTGCGACGCGCCGACCACGTTGTCGTGGATTGTCAGCCCCGCCCTCGCCGACCGGTTCCGCCGGGTGCAGTGGTGGTTCCATCTCGACCCCGTGGGCGGCGCAACCAGGGTGACGCACGAGGTGGAACTCGACCTCGGCGAGCTCCACGACCCGTTGCTGATCGGTCTGCGAGACGACTTCGAGCAGGTGCGCGGCAGCGTGATTCGGGCCGGCATGGAAAAGACGCTCCAAAACCTCCAGCGGATGGCCGAACCGAACAGCTGAGACGGCCGGTGGCCGGCATGGCCTTGTACGGCGGCGACAGCAGCCCGCCGCGGACGTGGCGGAAATGGCAAACGTCGCGCGACTGGGGTTACGGTTCGGGCATGCCGCGGACGCCTCCAGAGGGCACGGTGACGCTTCTGTTCACCGACATCGAGGAGTCCGCGCGGCTGTGGGCGGAAGCCCCGGCGGACACCGCAGACGCGGTCCACGCGCATGACGCCATCGTGCGTGGTGCGATCGAGCGCCACGGCGGTTACCTTCTCGCCACCGGCGATGACGGCTTCCGGGCCGCGTTCTCGACCGCCGCGAACGCCGCCGCGGCCGCGATTGACTCGCAGCGGCAGCTGACCGAGGACGCTCGCATCACTTTTGCAGTCCGGATGGGGCTGCACACCGGTGAGGTTGTCCACCGGGACCAGGACTACCTGGGCAGCGACGTGAACCGCGCGGCACGGCTGGTCGCGCTCGCGCATGGTGGTCAGATTCTCGTCTCGGAGACGACCGAGATGCTGGTCCGGAGCGCGGTCGCGCTGCGCCCTCTGGGAGAACACCGCCTCCGCGGGCTGCGCGGACGGATGTCGGTACACCAGATCGTCGCCGCGGGACTGCCAACGGAATTCCCGGTTCTGCGCAGCGTGGATTGCTTCAAAGGAAACCTGCCGCAGCAGCTCAGCTCCCTCATCGGACGCGAGGACCTTGTTCGCGAGGTCGCCGAGCAGGTGCGGTCCACGCGCTTGGTCACGCTGAGCGGGGTGGCAGGTGTCGGCAAGACTCGCCTCGCTCTCGAAGTGGGCGACGAGCTGTCGGGCGAGTTCGCGGAGGGCGCCTGGATGGTCGAACTGGCCGGGGTCGGCGACGCGGCGTCGGTCCCGGCCGCGATCGCGACCGTGCTGGGCATCACCCCGCAGGGCGACACGCCGCTCATCGACGCGGTCTCCGAGGCGCTGGCCGGCAGGCGCCTGTTGCTGGTCGTCGACAACTGCGAGCACGTTCTCGCGGCGGCGGCGGCAGCAATCGAGGCGATCCTCGCCCGCTCCGAGAGCGTCAGGCTGCTCGCCACGTCACGCGAGCGCCTCCTGGTGGACGGCGAGGCGGCGCTGGCGGTGCAACCGCTGGCGCTGGACGGCGGGGTGACCTCTGACGCGGTCACGCTGTTCGTCGACCGGGCGCGAACCGTCCGACCGGACTTCGGACTTCACGATCCGGCGACCGCCGCGGCGGTGATCAAGATCTGCGAGACCCTCGACGGGCTTCCGCTGGGGATCGAGCTGGCCGCGGCCCGGATGGCGGCGATGAGCGCAGTCGAGGTCCGTGACCGGCTCTCCGATCGATTCCGGCTGCTCAAGGTCTCGACCTCAGGACCGCAGCGCCAGCACACGCTGCGCCACGCGGTCGACTGGTCGTACACCTTGTTGAGCCCAGACGAGCAGCACCTGCTCCGCGCTGCCTCCGTGTTCGCCGGCGGCTTCGACCTCGCCGGCATCTGCGCCGTTGTCGGGGGTTCGGACGATGTGGAGGTTCTCGGACATCTCGACTCGCTGGTCCGCAAATCGCTTGTCGTCGCCGACCACGCGGCCCCACGCACGCGGTACTCCATGTACGAGACCATCCGCCAGTTCGCCGAGGACCGCCTCGCCGAGGCGGCCCGGCAGGACCAGGCGCGCGACCTGCACGCGGCGCACTTCGCACGGACAGCTGCCGCCCGGTGGGAGCACTGGAACGGGCCCGGGTGGCGTGACGCCGTCGACTGGGTGGAGACGGAGCTGGACAATCTTCGCTCCGGATTCCGCTGGAGCGCCCACCAAGGCGATCTTGAGGTAGCGACGGACATCGCCGCGCATGCGGCGCTGATGGGCTTCTCGGTGCAGCTGTTCGAAACCATCGCCTGGGCCGAGGAGTTGCTCGAGGCCGCGGCCGCAGCCGACGTCCGCCGTCTTCCCCGCCTCTACACCGCCGCAGGCGTCGCCTGCTTCGCCGGGCGGGCGGAGGCGGCCCGCGCCAACGCGCACCGGGCCACCGAACTGGAAGCCGACCCCCGCTACGAGGCGTGCGAGCCCGGATACGCCACCTTCATCGAGGCCCTTGGGCAGGTCTACTGCGGTGACCTCGAGCGCTACGTGGAGCTGACGGGCGCTGTCGCGAACCAGTACGGACGCGACCGCGGCTACGGTCTGGCTGCCTATGTCGACGGCCTCCAGTCGGCAGGACGGGCAGACGAGGCGCTCGCACTGACCGAGGAATCGGTCGCCGCCGCCCGGGAACTCGGCAATCCGTACTGGATCTCCTACGCGCTCTGGATCGCCGGTCTCGCGCTGTCCAAAGCCGATGCCCGGCGCGCGCTCGCGGCCTGGGACGAGGGTGTCGCCTTCGTGCGCGAGCATCGTGTCCACTTCTTCGACGGCTTCCTCGCCCGCGACGCCGCGCGCCTGCACACGTCCGACGGCGAGCCCGAGGCTGCGCTGGCGCTGTTCGACGAGGCCATTTCCGCGTTCCACCGAGCGGGAAACGTCCCGCAGCTGATCATCACGCTGGCCAGCGTGCCCGCATTGTTCGAGCGGCTCGACCGCCTTGCTCCGGCGGCGACGCTGCTCGGCGCGATGAGCCAGCAGCCATCCAGCTTCCACCACGTGCCCGACCTCGACGACATAGCCAATCGACTCGCAGTGAAGCTCGGCAATAGCCGGATGCGCGAGCTGACCGAGGGCGGGGCGGAACTCGACCTCAACGACGCCGCGGACTATGCCCGGCGGCAGATCGGCGCGGCTCGTCGCGATCCTATGCCGAGGGCCCGCCAAGCCCATCCCGGCGGCCTGAGCCGACGTGAGATCGAGGTGCTGCGCCTGGTCGCCGACGGCCGAACGGCGTCCGAGATCGCCACGCAACTGTTCATCTCATCAAGGACGGCCGAGCACCACATCCAGCACATCTACACCAAGATCGACGTCTCCAGTCGCGCCGCGGCGACCCGCTGGGCCATCGAGCATCAGGTAGTCGACGTCACCGCCAGGCGTTGACGTCCGACGGGCCGGCCGGAGCCCGCGCATCGCCGCCCTTCGGCGAAATAGGTAGGTCTACCGATGCCGCCCACGCTGCAGGATTCGAGGATTGGGCCACGTCAGTCGACACCGGCGGGCGAGGACGGGCGATCTGAAAAGCGCCCACACACAGAGGAGAACCACGATGATTCTGGCAACGACGACCGTCGAGAACGTCGACCGATTCCTGGAGGTGTTCGGCACGAAGGGCGCCGACAAGCGCGCCCACCACGGCT
>DAITQD010000157.1:0-1540 GCA_036833255.1 Jatrophihabitantaceae bacterium | reverse complement strand
CGATCTCGCTGTTCATCGAAGACAGCGCCACCGACGACGACACCGCGCGGATCGCCGCGGCGAGGCTCATCGAAGAGGCGAAGGTCGACGTCGTCATCGGCGGCATCTACAGCTCGACGCGGCAAGCGATCAAAGGCCCCGTTGTCGATCAGGCCGGTAGGCTCTACATCTACCCGGAGCAGTATGAGGGGCAGGAATGCCACCCACTGATCTTCTGCACCGGCCCGGTACCCGCGCAGCAGATCGAGCCCTTCATCCCGTGGCTGATGCAGCAGACCGGAGCGCGAAAGTTCTACCTGCCGTCGGCCGACTACATCTGGCCGCACACGCTCAACAAGAAGGTCCGTGAAGCCGTCTCGGCCGGCGGCGGTGAGATCGTCGGCGAGGAGTACTTCCCGCTCGATCACACCGACTACCACCGGGTCGTTGCCGACATCATGTCAACGGGCGCCGAGGTGGTGTTCAACACCATTGTCCCGCCGGGGCTCACCCCGTTCCTCGAACAGCTGCACAACGCCGGCTTCGGGGCCCGGGGCGGGCGCCTCGCCTGCACCTACTTCGACGAGAACTTCCTCAACCTTGCGCCGGTCGAGCACGTCGAGGGCCTGTACGGATGCCTGGACTATTACCGATCCGTTCAGGATCCGTTCAGCATCCAGCTTCTCAACCGATACGAGGCGCTCTACCCCGGCAGCGCGATGTTCACCGCCGGCAGCGCGTGCTCAGGAACGTATCGGGCGCTCAAGTTCTGGGAGTCCGCCGTCAACGAGGCGGGTTCGCTGAACCAGAACGACGTCATCGCGGCGCTCGACCACGCGGCGATTCCCGAAGGGCCAGGCGGTCCCGCGGCAATGGTCCCCGGTCAGCACCACGTCCGCATGAACATGTACATCGCACAAGCCGAAGGTGGCCGGTTCAAGGTGGTCAAAAACCTCGGTCAGATTGATCCGAAGGAGTGTGAAGTCCCGCGGAGCTGACATCCGAGCGTTCTGTTCGCGAGCTGTGCCGGCTGCGGGCTCACTCTCGATCCGGCGTCCCGTCCTGACGACGCCGCGAAGTGGCTTTCGGCCGGCACGGCTCCGGGCGCCTGCGGGATCAGCTTCGCGCCGGCTTCCCGATCCCCGTAGGTGCCGGCGAAGACCTGGCCGAATCCGCTCGGATCTCCGATCCGCTCTCCAGCTGTCCACGTTGCCTCGTCGAGGCGGAGTCGATCAATAGATCGGCTCGGCCGGATTCGGATTCGGCCACCTCGAGCGCCTGCCTTGCGGGCGCCGAGGAAGCCATACCGTAGATTCTGCTGCCACCCGCGTCGAGGTGCATCCGCGGTGGGCCTCCGACCCACGGCGCAGTGGCACCCTGACTCCCTTCTTTCGCAACCGTGGCCGCGGCGTGACGCGGGCACAACGCTCGGACGTTCAGCGGCCAGCCGACAACAGCGACCACTCGCGAATCGGCGTTACACCGGATCAAGGCGCGGTGAGATGGCCCGCGACTGAGCTCACGGCGAGTAGTCCGTCGAAGAGCGTGCCGAGCCGTCGAT
>DAITQD010000156.1:0-5634 GCA_036833255.1 Jatrophihabitantaceae bacterium | reverse complement strand
TCCAGCTGGAGTCAAGGACGTCTGCTCCTATCGTCGCGTTCTTCTCCGCCAAGGGCGGCTCGGGATTGACGACTCTGGCTGTGAATACCTCAGCCGCGCTGGCGCGAACCTATCCGCGCCAGGTGCTGCTGATCGATCTGTCGGCGCCCTTCGGCCACGCCGCATTGTTTTCCGACCTCATCGCGACCGGTTCGATCGCGAGCGCTGCGAAGGCGGCGCCCGCAGATTTCGATAAGGTGCTGCGCCAGCACATCGTCTATCACCGCTCCGGCATGGGCGTACTCCCCGGCACGCTTAGGCCAGAAGAGGCCGACCTCATGACCGGCGACCTCACCGGCCGCGTCCTTGACATCGTCGTCAGCTGGCAGCGCGTCATCGTCGTCGACCTCGGGACCTCGCTCGCTGAGGCCGCGCTCGCGGTGATCGAACGCGCCGAGTGCCTGGTTGTGGTGGTACCGCCCGAGATCGCCGCGATGACTGATGCGCGGCGCTCGCTCGCGGTTTTCCGCGACATCATGAACGTGCCGGACAACCGCATCGAGCTCGTCCTCAACCAACGTGTCCCCCACCCCCCGCTCGAGCGCGCCGCGATCGAGGGCATCCTCGGCCGCAAGATGTCGGTGACTGTCGGCTTCGACGATTCAAGACCTGAGGACGCGACGCTCGCCGGCGGACTCGTCTTGCAGCGGGACGCGTCGTCGTTGGTTTCGCGCGGGGCCACCGAGCTCGCACGGGTGGTCATGGCGAACCTGAAGCTCAGTGGGTAACCGCCGCTCGCGTTCTCGGGGGCAAGCACTCGTCGAGTTCGCTATCGCACTACCGATCCTCATGCTGCTCGTCGCCGGCGTGCTGGAGCTGGGCCGCGGTTACGGCTATGCCATCGCCACGTCGGACGCGGCGCGCGACGCGGCGCGACACGTGGCAGGCAAAACGACTGTCACCGACGGTCCCGGCCTGGCCTCGATGTGCAGCATCATCACCGCCGACCTCGCGACGGTGACCACCAACGTCAGCTGCCCGACACTCGTCGCCCACGCTCCGCCGTTCGTCAGCGGCACCGATTTCACCAACCCGACCGGGGGGCAGGCCGTGGTCGTCGTCTACTGCGGGACCAGCTTGAACTGCATGGGCACGGCAAACCCGCGCTACCAGTCCGAGATCGACGTGTACGTCTATTACGGCTTCAACGACCTCAACCTGTTTGGCGGCCGCATCACCATCTCGGGCTCGAGCAAGACGACAACATCGTGGTGAAAAACCGCGGCCAGGCATTGGTTGAGTTCGCGCTCATCGCGCCCGTGGTCCTCCTCATCATCGGCGCCACTGTGGACATGGGCCGCGGCCTCCTGCTGTACGGGCTTCTCTCAGGCGCATCGAGAGACATGGCCCGCCAGGCTTCGCTCGAGTACTTCAGCGGATCCAACACACTCCCGCCCAGCTGCACGGCGCTTGCCGCGCCATGTGGTCTCACGTCGATCGTCACCGGCGCGCACCTCATGGACTCGCTTGGCGCCACTGTGGTGTACCTCGACTCGACCGCGACCGCGTCGCCCCCGACCTACGGAACCTACGCCGCCAACGCCGACCCGACGCAGCCGGGCACCATCACTCTCTCGGCGGGCGCCAACAACAACACCGTGTACGTCTTCATCTACGAGCTCGATCCCTCCACCGGCGGCACACGCTGGAGCTGCCCCAGCTGCGCCGCGGCGAGCGGCAGCGCGGTGCGCCTCCCCGGGAACCAGCGCGTGGTGGTGGACCTAAAGATGAAATGGCAGCCGGTGCTCGCGCGCTTTCTCGGCATACCGACCGCCATCGTCTTCGATTCGCAGACCGTAGGACGGCTGGAATTTTGAGCACGCGGGGACGCACGCAGTCCGGTCAGGTGATGGTGCTCGTGGCGGTCGCGCTGCTCGCGTTGATCGGTTCAGCCGCCCTCGTCCTGCTCGCAGGCTCCAACGAATGGCAGAAGAATCAGCTGCAGGAGCTGGCCGACTCGGCCGCTCTCGACTCGGCCTTGAAAATCGGAGTCGGCTGCAACGCGGCGAAGGCCACCGCCATCATCACGCAGGCCGACAACTTCCTCGCCACGCGGCGCGCGCGCACGGGCAGCCTGACCGTAACCGCCGGCACGTGCGCGACCCCCTATGTCGGCAATGACACGTTCGCAGGCGGGCTCACCGTGAAGATCAACTACCCGTATCGGAAGCACCAGCAGCAGGTCGAGGTGATTCTGACCTTGACGCTGCCCATCTCATTCGGCGCTGAGGTCGGGTCGACCAGCACCACTGTTGTGCGCCGCGCGGTGGCTCAAGCGCTCGAAGGTTCCGTGCCGGCGATCTCGGCGACCAACCTCACGTGCGCGAGCGGACAGGTGAATGTAGGGGGCAGCCTGCGGGTCCAGAACCTGATCACAGTCAGCGGCACGTGCGCGCTTTACGCGCACGCACGCTTCGATGCAGTCTCGGGAATCTATTCAGACCTCGGCAACGTCGAGGTGTACACGGACTCGCAAGGATGGGTCGGCGCGGGCGGAAGCTGCGCCGCGGGAGGGAGCTCCGGCTCGACCACCGCCATCTGTGCAGACGGGACCGAGGTCACAGGCCACGTGACACCGACCTGCGGCGCGGGCGGGACCAGCGCAAACCTGTCAGCCGGCGTCGTGGCGGTGAATCCGAATCCATGCGCTGCCGGCGTGGCGCCACATCCGGTTTCGTCAGTGCCGACTTCATTGCCACCGGAGCCCAACGCTGATGCGAACGCGGTCGCCACCCTCCAGGGCACTGGCGGCGCGGCTTGCACAGCGGGCGCAGTCCTCCCGAACATCGTTGTCGCGGGAGTGACCGTCGGCACGGGCCTGGGGCCAGCACCGGTCAAGGATGCCAGCGGCTACTACCACTTCAAGCCCAGCTGCTACGGCTACCTCGATCTCGCGAGCTTGGGTGGCGGCATCGTGCGAGTTCAGGCCGGGACGGAGGCGGCGAAGAAGAAGAACCCCAGCCTGACTCTTCCGGCAGCGAGCACGGCGGGCAACCTGCTGGTGGCCACGGTCAATGCCGATGCTACGGCCACGCCATTCACCGCACCGGCGGGATGGGTGTCGGCTGCAGGCATCAACCAGGGCACCGCCGGCCGGGTCGAGATCTGGTACTACCCGAACAACCCGGGTGGGATCAGCAGCGTGACCTTCACCACCGCTGTCAACGCAGTCGGCGAGCTGACGGAATGGAGCGGCGTCGCCGTCACGTCGCCGCTGGACCAGACCGGCACATTCGCGACCGCCACCACCTCGACCACGGCCACAATTTCCACCGGTGCGGCCACCACCATGGCAAATGAGCTGGTGATCACGAACGACGCCTTCAAGGTCGCCGGCGGTGGAACCTTCACCCCGAATGCAGCCTGGACGAGCCTGGTCAAAGACATTCCCAATGGCTTCGGCTCCGAATACCGCCTCGATCTGCCCGCAGCTGTCGCCAGCGAGACGGTCACGACCAACCAGGCGAGCCCGTGGTCAATGGCGATCACCACCTTCAAGGCCAGTCTTCACGGCGGGGTGCTGGATCCCGGCTTCTATTACTTCAACGGCTCCGGCTTCGCGGGAGGGGGCGGCGTTTGCCTTAACGGCGGGACGCTGCTGGCGCGCGACGTGACCATGGAGTTCGTCAACCAGGCGGGCCTGTCCTCTGGTACGTGCGCCGCAGGCGGCGGGGCAAACTGCGGTGGAGCTTGCCAGTTTGGATCGCCGCCGTGCTCCTTGCAATCTTGCCCACCCAGCGCGGGCGCCGACTCCCCGAACAACCTGACATGGGTCGCCGCCCCCTGCTCCGCCGCCCCCGCATCGGACGCCGCCAGCTGCCCCGGGTCCGCGTGGTGTCCCGTCGGCGATCGGGCGTGCTGGAACCTCCTGGTCTGGGCGCCCGCGACCAACACGGGCCAATTTGCCATCAAGGGCGCCGTGGCGACGCATTGGCTGCTCGGTTCCGTCTACTGGCCCGGGACCTGCACCGAGACCGTTAACGGGGCCAGCACGATTGCCGGGACGCTCAGCTGCACCACGCTTTCCATCTCAGCCGGCGCAGGCGCCGGCACTGCGGTCGGAAGCGACTTCGGGATCAGCACAGCCCTCGTGGAGGCCGTGCTGGTCGAGTGAACTTGCTGTATTCGGCGCACCGTGTGAGCCTGTGACCGATTAAATGGCAATTTCCAGCGGTGGAATCGGACGGCCGCGGCGCGGGCGAATCTACATAGTGGTCGGCGCCGTCCTTGCTGTGCTGGCGTTTGGGACGGCGGCTCTCGTCGCGAGCCTGCCTTTGCTCGCCGGCAATGTCACAGGCACCAAGGTCGTCGTCGCCAGGAACGCGATCACAGCACGCACCAGGATCCAGGCGTCAGACCTCGAGCTGAGGTCGGTGTCCCCCACCCCGCCTCAGTCGTTCACCGACGTCGCCCAGGTGGCGGGCAAGGGCGCTCGAGTCGACATCCCGGCGGGGCTTGCGGTCACCGCCAATCTGATCACCTCGACCCCTGACCAGCTCAACAGCAGCGACGCCACCTTCCTGCCGATACCGTCGGGATACGTCGCGGTCACCGTGCCAACCTCTGAGCAGGTCGGAGTCGCCGGCTATGTCCAGGTCGGCGACCGGCTCATTGTTCTCGCCACTATCAGCACCTCTGCGTTCGGCGTCGGCCCGGCGCGGCCAGTCGTAAGGACGGTCTTCCGCGACCTGATCGTCATCAGGGTCGGCCCCGCCTCGGCCACCGAGCAATCGGGAGCAGGTCAGCTGACGAGCAGCCTGACGGTGCTGGTGACGAGCTGCGACGCCGAGTACCTGTTCTGGCTCCTCAACAACGCGATCCTGAAGTACGAGCTCGAATCGCCCAGCGACTACGGCACCACGCCTACGTCGCCCAATTCCAGCTGTCCGAGCCTCACCTCCCCGACCGGAGTCGGACCCAAGCAGGTCGATGATAAGTGGCACTTCACGACGCTCTGATCGATGCCACTGATCATCGTTGCCGTCGCCGTTGCCGCCGCCGTCGGGGTGGCGCTGGTCATGTACGGGATCGTCAGTACGAACCAGGTTGTAGCCACCGCCGACTTTAGTCGCAGCGCAAGGGTCACCTACCGGACCCTCGCGGATGTTCGCGAACAGCTGCGCCGCCGATTTGAACCAACAGGTACGCCGGTCTGGATCGCCGCCAACCAGAACGCCAACCCGCTCGCCGCAGACCTTGCGAGCGCAGACCTTCAGCTGCGCCCGTACGAGTTCCGGCTGGTCCAGCTTGGGATCGCGCTGGTATTTGTGGTCGTCGGGTTGCTGCGCTTTGGCTTCAGCATCGCAGTGCCGGTGCTCGGCGTGATCGGCTACGTTCTGCCTGCGCTCTACCTGCACAACCGGCGCGGCCGCCGCCTCCGGACCTTCGAAGCAGGGCTGCCACGCG
The DNA here is from genome assembly GCA_036833255.1 of Jatrophihabitantaceae bacterium. Classification (GTDB taxonomy): domain Bacteria; phylum Actinomycetota; class Actinomycetes; order Mycobacteriales; family Jatrophihabitantaceae; genus QHCC01. The sequence goes on along the minus strand of DAITQD010000156.1, from coordinate 189 downwards.
CGATGGAGCTGATCGCGAACTCCATCAAGGCCGGCCAATCGATCGCGCAAGCGCTGAGCTCTGTGACCGACAACGCGGGCCCACCGCTCAATGAGGAGTTCGGCCTCGCGCGTCGCGAGATCGAGCTGGGAGCGTCGGTCGACAGCGCTCTCAGCAACATGGTGAAGAGGATGGGCAGCTCGGACCTGC
>DAITQD010000155.1:0-5745 GCA_036833255.1 Jatrophihabitantaceae bacterium | reverse complement strand
TTCGTCGAGGCCATCCTCGGCGAACTGCGCCGCGCGAACCTGGTTCGCAGTCAGCGTGGCTCCTACGGGGGATACGCGCTGGCCAAGCCCGCCGCCGAGATCACGCTCGGGGCGGTCATCCGCGCGGTCGACGGACCGTTGGCCGAGATCCGCGGCTTGCGCGCGCACGAGACGACCTACTCCGGTGTCGCCGAGCACCTGCCCGAGGTGTGGGTGGCGGTCCGGGCCGCCCTGCGGCGGGTGCTGGACGAGACGACCCTGGTGCACGTGTTGAGCGGCAAGCTGCCCCGCCATGTCCGCGCGATGATCGACTCGCCGGGCGCCTGGCTGCCGCGCTGACTGGCAAGCTGTAGCCGTGCACCTCGAACTCGTCCAGGGCGACATCACCCAGCAGCGGGCCGACGCGATCGTCAACGCGGCGAACTCGTCCCTGTTCGGCGGCGGGGGCGTGGACGGGGCCATCCACAAGCGGGGCGGCAAGGCGATCCTCGCCGAATGCAGGCAGTTGCGCGACACCGTGTACCCGGACGGCCTGCCGGCTGGGCAGGCGGTGGCGACCACCGCGGGCAAGCTCAACGCTCGCTGGGTCATCCATACGGTCGGCCCGATCTACCGTCGCGGTGAGGCCGAAACGCTGCGCTGCTGCTACCGCTCCGCGCTGCAGGTCGCGGCCGAGCTCGGTGCAACGTCGGTGGCCTTCCCGCTGATCTCCGCGGGCGCGTTCGGCTGGCCCACCGACGACGCGATCCACCAGGCCGTCGACACCATCGCCGCGGCGCCGAACGAGGGCACCGCGCGCCTCGTGCTGTGGCAGCCCCAGACCTTCGAACTCGCCCAGCGCATCGTCGCCGGCTGATCAGGGGATTTGACCTGCAATCGCGTCGGTTCGACAACACGATTGCAGGTCGCGCCGGTGGAAGATACGGTGGCGACAGGCACAGGTGAGGGGCTCAGCAATGGGCGATATCGGCGAACCGCAGCGGCATTTCGAGGTGCTTCCGGGCTGGCCCGGCCATGCCGAACCGCAGCAGGAACCCGTTCCCGTCCGCGTTCCCGAACTGCCCGCCGAGCCCAGCCAGCCGGGGCAGAGCCCGAGCGAGCCGGTTCGCTAAGGCGATGGGTCAGTTCTCCGGGTCCGAGCCGCTGGTCGGCGAGATCGTCGGCCTGCGGAGCTTCCGGGTCGACGAGTCGGGGCTGCTGCTGCCGCTGTACTCCAACCTGAGCTGGTACGACGGGTCGAACACGGCGACGTGCGCCCCGCCGACCGGGGACAGCCACCTGCGCGCCCACGCGGTCCCGTCCCCGGACTGCGAATGCGGGTTCTACGCCTACGGCACCGTGGAGGCGGCCGGCCGCAACCGCCACCTGCGCTATGTGCAGGCCGTCGTCTCCTGCTGGGGCGGCGTGATAGCGGGAACCCAGGGCGTGCGGGCAGAGCACGCCCGCATCGACGCGATCTGGCTGAACCCCAACGTCGCGTCGTGGACACGCAAGCGTGTCGCCGCGCGCTATCCCTCGGCACGGACATACGCAGACCGTCAGACGATGCTCGCCGAGCACCCGCTCTCAGCGCTGGACTGCTACGAGCAGGTCGCGCCGCATCGGATCACGCCGCGGCTCGGTGCGGCGAGTGCCGGTGCCGGCCTGCTCACGCTCGGCCTGCTGCCGAGCACGCTGCTGCAGCAGACGACGCTGCTGTGGGACGCGTGGCTGATCGCCACAGTCGCCGTCGGCGCGCTCGTGGTGTGGTTGCTCCTCGGCGCGCACGGGCCCGGCCACCGCGCGGCAGCATTCGTGAGCGTCGGCGTGTTGGCCTGGTTGGTTGCGCCGCTTTTCGGCCCGCCCGGCTGGCTGCTGCGCCTGCCCCTGCTGCGGGGGATCCTCGTCGCCGGCGGCGGTTATCTGCTCTCGCTGCGGCCCGGCTTCTTCCCGGTGGAGCACTCCCCGCACGAGAGAGCGTTCTGCGGCGTCCGACCCTGATCGCGCCACGCCCTAGGATCGCGGGATGACATCGTCCCGCGCCACGAGCCCACGCCGCCGGGCCAGCACGCGGCGCCTGGACGCCACCGGCGGCGGCGCGATGAGCCGCACCGTCCTGCCCGGGGGGCTGCGCATCGTCACAGAGGAGATGCCCGGCGTCCGCAGCCTCAGCGTCGGCGTGTGGGTTCCGGTCGGCTCTCGCGACGAGTCGGTGAGCCTCGCCGGCACCAGCCACTTCCTCGAGCACCTGCTGTTCAAGGGCACCGCGACCCGCTCCGCGCTCGACATCGCCAGCGCGATGGACGCCGTGGGCGGTGAGTTCAACGCGTTCACCGAGAAGGAGCACACCTGCTTCTACGCGACCGTGCTCGACCGTGACCTTCCGCTGGCCGTCGACATCATCTCCGACGTCGTGCTCAACGCGACGATGACGGCGCAGGACATCGACGTCGAGCGCAGCGTCGTCCTTGAAGAGATCGCCATGCGCGACGACGACCCGGCCGACCTCGTGCACGACGAGTTCGCCGCGACGCTGTTCGGCGACACTCCACTGGGCCGCCCGATCCTGGGCAGCGTGGCATCGATCGGTGCGCTGACCCGGCGCCAGATCGCCGGCTACTACAAGCGGCGCTACACACCCGACGCGATGGTCGTGTCTGTTGCGGGCAACGTCCGGCACGCCGAGGTGGTTCACCTCGTGCGGCGTGCGTTCGCGGGGCGCCTGGACGCATCGCTCGCGCCGCAGTCACCGCGCGACCGGCAGCCGCGGTCGGCCCACAATCCGGCCCGCCGGGTCGCGGTCGTCGGCGACGACACCGAACAGGCCAATCTCGTGCTGGGCACCCACGGCGTGTCCAGGCACGACCCGCGTCGTTTCGCGATCGGGGTCCTGTGCGCGGCGCTCGGCGGAGGGATGAGTTCGCGACTGTTCCAGCGGATCCGCGAGGAGCGCGGCCTGGCCTACTCCGTCTACTCCTTCAGTGGTGGCTACGCCAACACGGGAGTGTTCGGTGTCTATGCCGGCTGCCAGCCCGGCAAGGCTGACGAGGTCCTGGGGCTGATGACCGAGGAGTTGGACGCCGCCGCCAACGGCTCGCTCACCGCGGCCGAGATCGACCGGGGCAAGGGGCAGACGCGCGGCGGAATCGTGCTAGGCCTCGAGGACTCGGGGTCGCGGATGACCCGGATCGGCAAGAGCGAGTTGGCCTACGGCGAGATCCTCGGCGTCGACGAGCTGCTGTCCATCGTCGACGGCATCACCCCCCAGGACGTGACCGACGTGGCCGCGGACCTGCTCACCCGGCCGCGCTGCCTGACCGTGGTCGGGCCATTCGGCCAGCACGACTTCGACGGCGCAGTCTGAAGGGACTGACATGACTGAACCGATTCGCGTGGGCGTGCTTGGCGCACGCGGGCGCATGGGCCAGCAGGTGTGCCACGCGGTCGATGCGGCCCACGACCTCGACCTGGTGGCGATGGTCGACGCGGGAGACTGGCTGTTCAGCGTCGCCGACGCGGGTGCGCAGGTACTCGTCGACTTCACCCATCCCGATGTCGTCATGGACAACGTGCGCTTCGCGGTCGACCAGGGCATCCACGCCGTCGTCGGCACCACCGGCTTCACCGCGGAGCGCCTCGACACCATCCGCACCTGGCTGGCCGACACACCCGACCTGGGTGTGCTCGTCGCGCCGAACTTCGGTATCGGCGCGGTGCTGTCGATGAAGTTCGCCCAGCTGGCCGCCCCCTACTACGAGACGGCCGAGGTGATCGAACTGCACCACCCGGGCAAGGCCGACGCGCCCAGCGGGACGGCCGCGCGCACCGCGCAGCTGATCGCCCAGGCGCGGGCCGCCGCCGGGATGAACCCGGTGCCCGACGCGACGACCCAGTCGCTCGACGGCGCCCGCGGGGCCGACGTCGACGGAATCCGGGTGCATGCGTTGCGCGTTGCCGGGATGGTCGCGCACCAGGAGATCGTCTTCGGCACCGAGGGCGAGACGCTCACCATCCGCCACGATTCGTTGAACCGCTCGTCGTTCATGCCGGGCGTGCTGCTCGCCGTGCGCGGCGTCGCGGCGCGGCCCGGGCTGACGGTCGGTCTCGAGCCGCTGCTCGGTCTGTGACGCCGGCGCGTTCAACCTGCGACCGTGTCGTTCCAGCGGCCCAACTACAGGTCAAACGTGGAGACGACGTCGCGGCCGGGGTCATTCAGCTGAATGCAGCGGACCGACGCACACTGCGGTCTTGATCAAGTGCCGGTTGTGGCTGTATGTCGACCACAACTCCCAGTTGATCAACCTGCCCGGCGCGATCACACAGGTCTGGCAACGTGAACCGTCGGGACATTTCAGTTACAGCTGGGTCAGTCGCGGCCGACATGAGTGTCGAGCCAGGCCGTCAACGGGGCGATGGACCGCCAGGTCTTGGCCACCTCCGTCTGCGCCCGCTTCGTTGCCAGCCACGCTGGTGAGCCGAACTCGCGGTGCGCCGTCAGCGACTTGTATCGCAGCAGCTCGGCGCGCGGGTGCTCCTTCGGGTAGCCGCTCGGTACGCGCGTCAACTGGTGCCCGTCGAGGGTGAGCCCGGCCTTGCGCACGGCAGCCACTGCGCGTTCGAGTGCTGCGCCGGCCACGTCGCCCGCTACGCCACGGCGCATCCGCTCGACCTGGGCGGGCGACGTGTCCCAGTACCCGCCGGCCACCATCAGGCCCGCGGCCGACACGTGCAGGTACAGCGACGACTCGCCGAACCATGCGCCTTGGTGGGTCTTGTACGGCGTCTTGTCCTTGGCGAAGCGGACGTCGCGGTAGGGCCGGAAGAACTTGGCCGCGCCGAACTCCGCTTCCAGGGCCGCGGCCAGCGCCTCGAGCGGTACGCGCACGGACTGTTCGTAAACCTGCTTGTGCGCGGTCCAGAACGCCTTGGTGTTGTCGGCCTCGAGGTCCTCGTAGAAGTCCAGGGCGGCGATCGGGATGCCGGTGAACGTCATGCCGCGGCCTCGGCGAGTGAGGCGTGCAACCGGATCTCGCGCAGTTCGCCGGCGCCGGTGTCGAGCGCGCGCGCCAGGCCGTCCGGTGCCCAGCCGGCCGAGACGAAGAATTCGCGCGAGGCGGTGTCGCGCTCCGGGATCCAGACGATCGCGCGGGTCATGCCGTCGCCGCGGGCGTGGTCGACGGCGGCGGCGAGCAACCGCGAGCCGTGCCCGCGCCGCCCCCAGCGCGGCTCGACGAGCAGCGGGCCGAGGGCGAGCGTCGTCGCGGGGTCGGGGTCGTCGGGCTGCAGGTCGTCGGCCGGCCCGAGCGCGACGAAGCCGACGCTCCAGTCCTGCTCCTGTGCGACGAGCAGGTGGTGGCGCGGCGAGGGCGGCGCCGCGACGGCCTGCTGCCACGCCTGCTGCGCGGTCTCGACCGACAGCGACTCGAGCACGGCGGCGGGCAGGATCGCCGCGTACCCGGCGCGCCAGGTGTCGACCTGGATGCGGGCGATATCGGCCACGTCGTCCGGACGCGCCGGGCGCACGCTCACATCAGCCATGGCGACCACCCTAGGCAGTGGCACCCGGCCTCAACCCGGGGGTGGAGGGCGAGTTCTAGCCACGGGCCGATGTGCGGGAGCTCGCGGCTGCGCATGATCGGATGATCAGCGATTCAGACGTGGTGACGGTGCGAGGTCTAGGCAAGGCGGATGGCGACCGGGTGGTGGTGGACGGGCTGGATCTCGACGTCGGCCAAGGCGAGGTGGTCGGCCTACTCGGCGCTAACG
>DAITQD010000154.1:0-5756 GCA_036833255.1 Jatrophihabitantaceae bacterium | reverse complement strand
CCGCATGGCCAGCCCGCTTGAGCTCGCGCAGCACCAGGTTGGCGGTTGTGGCCGCGCCCACCGCGTCACTCTCGGCACGGGCGAGCGCGTTCTCGAAATTGCGTGCAGCTGTCACCTAAATCCCCTCGGTGGGTGTGGCACTGGAACTTCCCCGTCGGCTCCGACGGTTCTCGTCTGCACCGCTACCGTGATGCACAACCACACGAGGGAGACATCAGATGAGCGAGCGCGGCTCGGCACAGATCGGGGTGACCGGCCTGGCCGTGATGGGGCGCAACCTGGCGCGCAACCTGGCCAGGCACGGGCACACCGTCGCGCTGCACAACCGCTCGCCCGAGCGCACCCGCAGCCTCGTCGAGCGCCACGGTGACGACGGCACCTTTGTACCGAGCGAGTCGATGGCCGACTTCGTCGCCACCCTCGCGCGCCCCCGCGCCGTCATCGTCATGGTGAAGGCGGGCGAGCCCACCGACGCGGTCATCGCCGAACTCGTGCCGCTGCTCGACGCGGGCGACATCGTCATCGACTGCGGCAACGCGCACTACGCGGACACCAGACGGCGCGAGGCGCAACTCAAGGAGCACGGCATCCACTTCGTCGGCTGCGGGGTGTCCGGTGGCGAGGAAGGTGCCCTCAACGGGCCGAGCATCATGCCCGGCGGGTCCGCGGAGTCCTACGAGACGCTCGGTCCCATCTTCGAGTCGATCGCCGCACAAGTCGACGGGACGCCCTGCTGTGTGCACGTCGGCCCGGACGGCGCCGGCCACTTCGTCAAGATGGTGCACAACGGCATCGAGTACGCCGACATGCAGCTGATCGCGGAGGCCTACGACCTGCTCCGTACCGGCCTTGCCCTCGAGCCGGCCGAGATCGGCGAGATCTTCCGCACCTGGAACGAGGGCGACCTCGACTCGTTCCTCATCGAGATCACCGCGGACGTGCTGACGCACACCGACGCGGAAACGGGCCGGCCGTTCGTCGACGTGGTGCTCGACCAGGCCGAGCAGAAGGGCACCGGTCGCTGGACGGTGCAGAGCGCGCTGGACCTCGGGATCCCGATCACCGGCATCGCCGAGGCCACCTTCGCCCGCGCGCTGTCATCACACGCCGATCAGCGCGCTGCGGCCCGCGCGGCGTTCGGCGGCGCGGCGGCGCCGCTCGACGTGGCCGAGCGCGACGCCGCCATCGAGGACGTGCGTCGCGCGCTGTACGCCTCGAAGGTGGTCGCCTACGCGCAGGGCTTCGACCACATCGCCGCGGGCAGCGCCGAGTACGGCTGGGACGTCGATCGCGGGGCGATGGCGACGATCTGGCGTGGCGGCTGCATCATCCGGGCCCGGTTCCTCGACCGCATCCGTGAGGCCTACGACGAGGACCCGGCGATGTCGAGCCTGCTCGTCGCGCCGTACTTCGTCGAGGCTCTGCGCAACGGCGTCGAGAGCTGGCGCCGGGTGGTCGCGCAGGCCGCTACGGCCGGCATCCCCACCCCGGCCTTCTCCTCGTCGTTGGCCTACTACGACGGGCTGCGGCGCGACCGCCTGCCCGCTGCGCTCATCCAGGGGCTGCGCGACCACTTCGGCGCGCACACCTACCGGCGGGTCGATCGCGAGGGCAGCTTCCACACCGAGTGGGCCGGCGACAGGTCCGAGTCGCCGGCCTGAGCGCGGGGTGCTCACTCCCCGGTGGGCAGCTCCACGTGGCCGCCGAATTCCTTGCGCATCGCGGAGAGCAGCTTGTCGGCGTAGACCGCCTCGCCGCGGCTGCTGAACCGGGCGAACAAGGCCGCGGAGAGCACCGGTGTCGGCACGCCCTCGTCGATCGCGGCCTTGACCGTCCAGCGCCCCTCACCGGAGTCCGACACCCGCCCGGCAAGCCCGTCGAGGCTCGGGTTGGACGAGAGCGCATGCGCTGTCAGATCCAGCAGCCAGGACGCGACGACCGAGCCGCGCCGCCACACCTCGGCGACCTTGTCGATCTCGAGGTCGTACTGGTAGTACTGCGGCTGGTCCAACGGCGTGACCTCCGCGGAGTGATCCTGCTGCTGCGCGCCCGCGTCCGCGTGGTGCAGCACGTTGAGGCCCTCGGCGTAGGCGGCCATCATGCCGTACTCGATGCCGTTGTGGACCATCTTGACGAAGTGCCCGGCGCCGTTCGGCCCGCAGTGCAGGTAGCCCTGCTCCTCGCGGCCCGGCTCACCCGTGCGTCCCGGAGTGCGCGGCGCCGAGTCGACGCCGGGAGCGATGCTGGCGAAGAGCGGGTCGAGGTGGTCGACGATCCCCTGCTCGCCACCGATCATCAGGCAGTAGCCGCGCTCGAGGCCGAACACACCTCCGCTGGTACCGACGTCGACGTAGTGGATGCCTTTCGGCTGCAACGCCGCGGCCCGGTCGATGTCATCACGGTAGGCGGAGTTCCCGCCGTCGATGATGATGTCGCCGGGCTCCATGAGGGCCGCGAGCTCGTCGACGACATGCCCCGTGATGCCGGCGGGAATCATCACCCACGCGACGCGCGGCTTGTCCAGCTTGGCGACGAACTCCGCCAGCGTGGTGGCGCCCTCGGCGCCGTCCTTCACCAGTTCGGCGACCGTGTCCGCATTCGTGTCGAAGGCGACGCCGGTATGCCCGTCGCGCATGACCCGGCGGATGATGTTGGCACCCATCCGACCGAGGCCGATCATTCCCAGTTGCATTGCGGACTCCTATTTCCGGGCCGCGCGACTATTTCTGATTTCGCGCTGCCGCACGATAGCGGCGGATAAGTGCATTGGTCGAGCTGTCGTGGGACAGGTCGGGCTCGTCCGCAGCTGACAGCTCGCCGGCGACCGTCTTCGCCAGCACCTTGCCGAGTTCGACGCCCCACTGGTCGAAGGAGTTCACGCTCCACACCGTCCCCTGCACGAACACACTGTGCTCGTAGAGCGCGACGAGCGCGCCGAGCGCCTGCGGCGTGAGCCGGTCCAGCAGCAGGGTGTTCGACGGTCGGTTGCCTTCGAACACGCGGTGCGGGACGAGCCAGTCGGGCGTGCCCTCTGCCGCGACCTCGTCAGCGCTCTTGCCGAACGCCAGTGCCTCGGCCTGCGCGAACACGTTCGCGGTGAGCACGTCGTGGTGCGTGCCGAGCGGGTTGAGGGAGCTCGTGAAGCCGATGAAGTCGCACGGGATCATCTCGGTGCCCTGGTGGATGAGCTGGTAGAAGCTGTGCTGCCCGTTGGTGCCGGGTTCGCCCCAGTAGACCGGCCCGGTGGCGTAGTCGACGGCCTCGCCCGCGAGCGTGACGTGCTTGCCGTTGGACTCCATCGTCAGCTGCTGCAGGTAGGCCGGGAACCGCTTGAGGTACTGGTCATACGGCAGCACGGCCTGCGTCCGGGCACCGAAGAAGTCGGTGTACCAGACGCTCAGCAGCCCGAGCAGCACCGGCAGGTTCGCCTCGAACGGGGCGCTACGGAAATGCACGTCCATCGCGTGGAACCCGGCGAGCAGCTCACCGAACTTCGCCGGCCCTATCGCGATCATCGTCGACAGCCCGATCGCGGCGTCCATCGAGTACCGGCCGCCGACCCAGTCCCAGAAGCCGAACATGTTCATGACGTCGATGCCGAACGCCTCGACGGCCTCGGCGTTCGTCGACACGGCGACGAAATGCTTCGCGATCGCGGAGGTGTCGCCGCCGAGTGCCGCGAGCGTCCAGTCCCGCGCGCTCGCCGCGTTCGTCATCGTCTCGAGCGTGGTGAACGTCTTCGAGGAGATGATGAACAGCGTCTCGGCCGGGTCGAGGTCACGCGTGGCCTCGGCGAAGTCGGTGCCGTCGACGTTCGAGACGAAGCGGAAGGTGAGTTCGCGCGCGCTGTAGTGCCGCAGCGCTTCGTAGGCCATCACCGGCCCGAGGTCCGAGCCGCCGATGCCGACATTCACGATGTTGCGGATCGCCTTGCCGGTGTGCCCGAGCCAGCGGCCCCGGCGCACCGTGTCGGCGAACTCGCCCATCCGCCCGAGCACCTCGTGCACGGCGGGGACGACGTCGATGCCGTCGACCGCGATCCGCTCGCCCTTGGGCGCGCGCAGTGCGACGTGCAGGACGGCGCGGTCCTCGGTGACGTTGATCTTCTCGCCGGCGAACATCGCCCCGATGCGTTCGCGCAGCCCGGACTCCTCGGCCAGCCGCACGAGCAGGCCGATCGTCTCGTCGGTGACGCGGTTCTTGGAGTAGTCGAGGTAGATGCCCTCGGCCTCGAGCGTCAGCCGCTCGCCGCGCTCGGGATCTGCGGCAAAAAGGTCACGCAGGTGCGTCTCGCGGATGCGGACATGATGTTCGCTCAATGCCACCCAGGCCGGCCGAGTGTGCAACTGAGTCGAATTCGTTGGGCCCATGTGACCATCCCTACCAGACCGTCCGCCACCCCCGCATGGCAAGGCCGTCGCGGTCGGACCGATAGCCTCTGCACGTCATACCGCACCGCAGACTGGGGAACGTGAAGTGAGTAGCGACCGGCCTCGCCTGTCCGTCATCGGCACCGGCTACCTCGGTGCCACCCATGCCGTCTGCATGGTCGAACTGGGCTACGACGTCATCGGCCTGGACATCGACGAGGCAAAGATCGAACGCTTGCGCGCCGGTGAGATCCCGTTCTACGAGCCCGGGCTGCCGGAGCTGCTGGCCAAGCACATCGACAGTGGCAAGCTGCGCTTCACCACCTCCTACGCGGAGGTGGCCGAGTTCGCCGACGTCCACTTCGTCTGCGTCGGTACCCCGCAGCGCGAGGGTGAGCTCGCCGCCGACATGACCTATGTCGACGCGGCCTTCAGTTCCCTGGCGCCACATCTGACGCGCAAGGTGCTGGTCGTCGGCAAGTCGACGGTGCCCGCGGGCACGGCCGCACGTCTGGAACGGCTGCTGCTTAAGCTCGCACCGAACAAGGACGTCGAGCTGGCTTGGAACCCGGAGTTCCTGCGCGAGGGCTTCGCTGTCGAGGACACGCTGCGCCCGGACCGTCTCGTCTTCGGCGTGCACTCCGCGTGGGCCGAGCAGCAGATCCGCGCTGCCTTCGCGCCGGTGCTCGAGACGGGCGCGCCGGTCGTCGTCACCGACTTCGCCACCGCCGAACTCGTCAAGGTCGCGGCCAACTCGTTCCTGGCCACCAAGATCTCGTTCATCAACGCGATGGCCGAGGTCTGCGAGGTCACCGGTGCCGACGTCACGAAGCTGGCCGAGGCCATCGGTCACGACGCGCGCATCGGGCGTCGCTTCCTCAACGCCGGCCTCGGCTTCGGCGGGGGCTGCCTGCCCAAGGACATCCGCGCGTTCATCGCCCGCGCCGGCGAGCTCGGCGTCGACCAGGCGGTGTCGTTCCTGCGTGAGGTCGACGAGATCAACCTGCGCCGCCGGGCCCGCACCGTCGAGATCGGGCTGGATCTGGTCGACGGCTCCTACCACGGAACGCACGTCGCGGTGCTCGGCGCGGCCTTCAAGCCCAACTCCGACGACATCCGTGACTCGCCCGCGCTGGACGTCGCGGCGTCGATCGGCCGCCGAGGCGGCACCGTCGTCATCTACGACCCGCAGGCAATGGCGAACGCCCGCCGCGTGCACCCGGAACTCACCTACGTCGAATCGTTGATCGAGGCCGTCACCGGCGCCGACGTGATCATGCTCCTGACCGAGTGGGACGAGTTCAGGGCGATGTCACCGAACGCGATCGGTGAGCTGGTCGGGCAGCGCAACCTCGTCGACGGCCGAAACGTGCTGGACCCGGTGGA
>DAITQD010000153.1:0-5806 GCA_036833255.1 Jatrophihabitantaceae bacterium | reverse complement strand
CAAACACGACGCCGGCTGGACCCCGCGACGACTACCCGACGGCTCGACCGAATGGACCGGCCCCACCGGGCACCGCTACGTCGAACCACCGGCGACCTATCCGATCGATCGCACCACCGAATCAGATCCGGATCCGCCGCCGACAACGTGAGGCGTCCGGATAGGCCCGCCGCGCTCGTTGCTCGGGCCGACTCCCTATTGCCAATTTGTTGCAATAGACTGCGAGGCGGTTTAGCGTCGCCCGTGTGACCGCTCCGGCCCGCGTTGCCTCCGATTCGGCATTTGCTCGGTTCCGCGCCACCCTCACCCGGCAGGACCGGCTGTCGATCGGCGGAATGTACGGATTCATCGCCCTCCTGCATGTGCTGGGTTTCGGCGTGCTGATCGCCCTCGTCGTCCCGCAGACCTACCACCTCGGCAAGAGTGGCGTCTTCGACGTCGGGGTCGGTGTCCTGGCCTACACGTTCGGGCTACGGCACGCGTTCGACGCCGACCACATCGCCGCCGTCGACAACACCACCCGCAAGCTGATGGCCGACAATGCGAACACCGGCAACACGCGCAAGCCGCTCTCGGTCGGCTTCTGGTTCTCCCTCGGTCACTCCACGGTCGTGTTCTTACTGGCCTTCCTGCTCTCGGTCGGGGTGAAGGCCCTGGCCGGGCAGGTCGAGAACGACTCTTCCAAACTGCACTCGATCACCGCCATCATCGGCGCGTCGGTATCCGGGACGTTCCTGTGGATCCTCGGGATCCTCAACCTCGTCGTCCTGATGGGCATCATCAAGGTCTTCCGCGAGATGCGCAGCGGAATTTACAACGAGCAGGACCTGGAGGACCAGCTCAACAAGCGCGGGTTCATGAACCGGTTCCTCGGCGGCCTGACCAAGTCGGTCCGCAAGCCGTGGCACATCTACCCCATCGGAGTGCTGTTCGGGCTGGGCTTCGACACCGCAACCGAGGTCGGCCTGCTGGTCCTGGCCGGCGGCGCGGCGGCGTTCAACCTGCCCCTCTACGCGATCCTGATCCTGCCGATCCTGTTCGCCGCGGGGATGTGCCTGATGGATACCACTGACGGCGTCTTCATGAACGCTGCCTACGGCTGGGCCTTCGCCAGGCCGGTCCGCAAGGTCTTCTACAACATCACGATCACCGCGGTCTCTGTGGCCGTCGCGCTGATCATCGGCACGATCGAACTGATCTCGGCGCTCACCGACCAGGCCGGCATCAACTCGGGACCCCTCGCGGCGATCGCCGGCATCCCGCTGGACTACGCCGGCTACGGCATCGTCGCGCTGTTTGTCCTCTCCTGGCTCACCGCGTTGGCCGTCTGGCGGTTCGGCCGGATCGAGGAGAGATGGAGCGCCGGCTTGCGCCCCGCCCATGCCGACGCGGACTGACCAAGCTCCTAAACGGTGATCAGCACGATCGCGGCAGCGGCGAGGCCGAGGCCGATGCGCTGCACCTTGCTGGCGTGCTCGTGCAGCAGTCCGACGGCGAGCATGACGGTGACCGCCGGGTAGAGCGAGGTCAGCACGCTGGCCAGTGACAGCAGGCCATGCCGGGTGGCCAGCAGGAAGAACATGTTCGCGCCCGCGTCGAACACGCCGGCCGTCATCGTGAGGGCGAGCATCCGCCCGCGGATGGACGCGAACGCCCGGCGCTGCCAGGCGATCGGCACGATCAGCCCAGCCGAGGCGAGGCGGGAGATCACCAGTGGCCACAGGCCGGAGTCGTCGCCCGCGCGGGCCAGGAAGATGAAGTAGAAGCCGAAGCCGAGGCCGGACACGAAAGCGAGGGCCAGGACACGCGTCGCGATTCGGCCGTGCGGATGCTCGCCCGTGGTGCGACTGACCAGCACGACGGCGCCGATGCCGAGCAGGATCCCGAACCAGGCCGCCAGGTGTGGCCGCTCGCCGACCACGACGCCGAAGCCCACCGGCACGATCGCCGCGAGCACCGCCGTGACCGGCGAGATGACGTTCATCGGCGCGACGACCATCAGCCCGTACATGATCACCACGCCCACGAGACCCGCGAGCCCGCCGGCCACTCCGAACGCGACCGTGCGGCCGGTGACGGCGCCCGGGAAGAACGGCAGTATCGCGGCCATCAACACGGCGCCGACCGGGTAGCTGTACAGCAGCACCGTCACGGCGCTGTGTCGCCGCGAGGCGAACGCACCGACGAAGTCGCCGATGCCGTAGGTGATTGCGGCGGCGAGCCCGAGGAGTACGACCACGCCCCACGGTAGCGGGGCGCCGCGCGTGGTCTAGCGAACGGGCTTGATCAACGTGAACTGCGCGACGTCGAGGTAGCCGGTGCGGAAACCCGCCTCGGAGTAGGCCAGGTACAGCGACCACATGCGGCGGAACGTCTCGTCGAAGCCGAGGTGGGCGACCTCGGCCGCACGCGCCTCGAATCGCTCCCGCCAGCGGCGCAGGGTCTCGGCGTAGTGCCGGCCGAAGGTGTAACGGTCGGAGACCCGCAGCGACGTCGCGGCACGGATCGTGCGGTCGATCGACTCGGCCGAGGGCAACTGCCCGCCGGGGAAGACGTACTTGCGGATCCAGGTGTAGGTGTCGCGGGTGGCGAGCACGGTGTAGTCGTCCTGCAGGATCGCCTGTAGCCCGACCCGGCCGCCTGGCGTCAGTAGCCGGTCGATGGTGCCGAAGTACTCGGCCCAGTGGTTCGCACCTACGGCCTCGATCATCTCGACGCTGACGATTGCGTCGAACTGGCCCTGCGTCTCGCGGTAGTCCTGCAGCAGCACGCTCGTGCGCTCGGTCATTCCGGCGGCGGCGATGCGCCGGCGGGCCAATTCGGCCTGCTCTATGGAGATCGTGATGGACGTGACCGCTGCGCCGCGCCTGGCCGCCCGGATCGCGAGCTCGCCCCAGCCGGTGCCGATCTCGAGCAGCCGGGTGCTCTTGCCGACATTGGCGGCGTCGAGCAGCCGATCGACCTTGCGGTGCTGCGCGTCGGCAAGGTCGTCGGCGGCGCCGTAGGGCTCGCCGCTGAACACCGCCGAGGAGTAGGTCATGGACTCGTCCAGGAAGGTCTTGAACAGGTCGTTGGACAGGTCGTAGTGCCGGTGGATGTTGTCGCGGGCACCCTCGACGGTGTTGTCCTCGTGCGCGGGCTGGCGGTGCAGCACGGCGTGGCGCAGCCGGTGGAACATCGCGGGCACGAGCTCCCGCATGTTCGCAGCGAAGGCCGACAGCACAGCGGCCAGGTCGTCGGCGGTCCAGTCGCCGGCCATGTAGGCCTCGCCGAAGCCGATCGTGCCGGTGGCGCCGAGCCGGTGGAAGAACGAGCTCGGCCGGATCAGGCGAAAGACCGGGTCCGCCGCGCCCCCACCGCCGTAGCTTCGTCCGCCCGCCTCGACGACGCGCAACGGGATCCGTCCGACGGCGTTGTGGAAGATGCGCTGCGCGACCGCGGCGCGCACCGGGGTGTGCGGCACGGTCGCGACGTCCGGCCATAGTTCGGGGTCGATGCCCCGGGCGGCGAGCGTGTCTCGGCTCTCGTCTATGGCGGTCATGTGCATTCCTCTCTGCGCGGCTCAATCAGACGATGAGCGAGGCCTGTCCCGCAAGGGCCTTCGTCAGCACGTTCGTGGTCGCGGGCTCCGTGGTTCCGTCGGGTTGCCTGGCACACAGCACACCGAGGACGAAGCCGGTCGCGAGCTCGTGCCAGACGCGGGCCCGGCGCAGCATCGCGTGCCGATCGGTCTGCACGCTGACATAGCTCACCGAGGCAGCCACCTGGGCCGCGGCGCGGGCGTAGGCGGCCGAGGCCGGCGGACTGGTCAGCCGGTCGAGGGTGCCGTGCGCGATCAGGATCCGCCGGCCGGCGAGCTGGCTGACGGGGTCGCCAGGCTCGATCCACGGCGCGAGCCCGACGACCAGCCGCACGTTGGGGTGCTCGGCGACGTAGAGAGCGGTGCGAGCGCCCATCGAGTGCCCGACCAGTCCGACCGGTACGCCGGGGAAGCGACGCTCGAGTTCGGCGAGCGCCCAGCGGGCGTCGGCGAGAGGGGCCTGCGCTGCGCCGTTCCAGCCCCGCTCTACATACCGCAGCTGGGCGACCGCCAGCCCGTGGGCGGCCCCGGCCCGGCGCAGGGACCTCGCGAACGGCAGCATGCGCAACACCGCGAGATGGGACGGCCGGACTCGGCCGGTGCCCTGCGAGCGCCCGCCGTGCAGCACCATCACGACGGCGCGGACGGGCCCGTCGGGAAGGTGCACCGTCAGTCCGGGTTGGGGGCTCACCGCGGGCACGTCGTGTTCGGCGGCGGGACGGTCCCCGCGATCAGGTAGTTGTCGACATAGTCGTCGACGCACGAACTGCCCTGCAGGTAGGACGTGTGCCCCTCGCCGTCCCAGGTCAGCAGAGCGGCGTTGCCCATCGTCTTCGCGAGGTCCTTGGCGCCCTGGTACGGGGTGGCCGGGTCGTGCAGGTTGCCGACGACGAGCACCTTCTGTGGCGTGGCCGCGCTCGGCAGCGGCACCGGGGTGCGCTCGGGTTGCCAGACCTGGCAGGAGAACAGCCCCGGCGCCGCCCACAGACCGAACATCGGGTATGCCGTGGCCCACTTCGTGGCGGTGGTCTTGATCGTGGCGTCGCTCGGACCGGGCTTCGAGTCGTTGCAGTTGATGGTCGTGTTCGCGTCGGAGATGTTGCTGTAATGGCCGTCAGGGCCGCGCTGGTTGTAGTCGTCTGCAAGCCCGAACAGGCCCTTGGCGTCGCCGTTCTGGGCGTCGAGGAGGGCTTGGCCGAGGTCGGCCCAGCGTGCCTGCGAGTAGAGCGCGGACAGGACACCGGTGAGCACGATCGACCCGGTCGCGGTCCGGGTCTCACTCGAGGCGCTGCTCTCGAGCGGGGTGTGGTCGGCTCGCTTGACGATGTCGTAGACGACCTGGCGCGGATTGCCGAGCGACTTGCACGGAGCGCGCGTGAGGCAGTCCACCGCGAACTGGTCGAAGGCACCCTCGAAGCCCTTGAGTTGGTCGGCGAAGGAGGTGATGTCGTCGCTGAGTGGATCGACGGCGCCGTCCAGGACGGCCACCCGGACGCGGTCGGGGAACAGGTGCGCGTAGACCGAGCCGAGCTCGGTGCCGTAGGAGAAGCCGAGGTAGTTCAGCTGGCTGTTGGCCACCGCCGCCCGGATCCGGTCCATGTCTTTCGCGGTCTGCACCGTGTTGAAGTCGGCCAGCGACTGACCGTACTTCGCGTTGCACTTCGAGGCGACTTCCTGAGCCAGTTGCTTGGCTTCGGCCAGCCCGGGCGCCGTCAGCACATCGGGCGCGGCCGAGTTGAGCTTGTCCTTCTCGCTGTCACTGATGCACGAGATCGCGGTGGACATGCCCACCCCGCGAGGGTCGAAGCCGAGCAGGTCGAAGTGCGACAGCAGTTTGTCCGAGACCTGGGCGGCGAGCCCCACTGCCAGTTCGACGCCGGAGCCGCCCGGACCCCCGGGGTTGACGACGAGCGCGTTACCCGTCTTGTTGGTGCTGTCGTGCACCTTGACGAGTTCGATCGTGATCGACTTGCCGGACGGGTCCTGGTAGTCGAGCGGAACGCTCAGGCGGGCGCAGGAGAAGGACAGCCGGTCCTGCCGCCCGGCCGGAAACCCCACCGCGTTCAGGTTGAACAGGCTGCTGCAGTCGGTAAACGCGGCCGGCGGCTGGGCGGGTGTCGAGGGCGACGGTGCACCCTCTCTGGTCGAAGCGGGCGATGCCGCCGGCGTCCGCGACGAGCCGTGGCCGGAGGTCGTGGCTGTGCAGCCCGTGAGCAGCGTCGCCGC
>DAITQD010000152.1:0-5812 GCA_036833255.1 Jatrophihabitantaceae bacterium | reverse complement strand
TTCGCTTGAACGCGGCGCAACTCGCGAATGCCAGGGCATTGATCGGCGCGGTCAAGGCCCGCCGGTTGCCGCGTCGCGCGGCCGTCATCATCATCGAGACCGCCATCGTCGAGTCCTCGTTGCAGATCTATGCGAACTCGAGGGGTTGAGCTCTACAGAGAGAATCGGGCCAGTGAGCACAACGCAGACCCTGGAGCAGCCGGGCGCCGGATCGCCGGCCACCGCCGGTGTCGTGAAAGCGCCCCGAATTGGGCTTATCTTCACCGGGTTGATGTTGGCGATGGTGCTGGCCAGCCTGGATCAGACCATCGTATCCACAGCGCTGCCGACGATCGTCGGTGAGCTGGGCGGGTTGAACTCGCTGGCGTGGGTCGTGACTGCCTACCTGCTGACCAGCACCGTGTCCACCCCGTTGTACGGCAAGCTCGGCGATCTGTACGGCCGCAAGACAATCTTTCAAGTGGCGATCGTGCTGTTCCTGGCTGGCTCGGTGCTGTGCGGCACCGCACACAACATCGGCGAGCTGATCGGCTACCGGGGCTTACAGGGGGTCGGCGGCGGCGGGCTCATGGTCGGCGCGCAGACCATCATCGCCGACGTCGTCTCGCCTCGCGACCGTGGCCGCTACCAGGGCTACTTCGGCGCTGTGTTCGGGGTTACCAGTATCGCCGGGCCGTTGATCGGCGGCTTCTTCACCGACCATCTCTCCTGGCGGTGGGTGTTCTACATCAACCTGCCGTTCGGGCTGCTGTCGCTCGCGGTGTGCTCGGTTGCGCTCACCGTGCCCAAGATCGCCATCAAACCGCGGATCGACTACGCCGGTTTCGTGCTGCTCTCGACCGCGGTCTCCTGTCTGGTGCTGCTGACCACCTGGGGCGGCAGCCAGTACGCATGGGGCTCACCGACCATCCTGGGTCTCGGCGCCGGCATCTTGCTCGCGCTTATCGGGTTCCTGCTCGTCGAGCGCCGAGCCGCCGAACCGGTCATCCCGCTCACCCTGTTCACCAACCGCACCTTCGTGATCGCCTCCGCCGTCGGCTTCCTCGTCGGCTTCGCGATGTTCGGGGCCATCACCTACCTGCCGCAGTACCAGCAGATCGTCAAGGGTGCCACGGCCACCGCGTCGGGGCTGCAGCTGCTGCCGCTGATGGCTGGGCTGCTGATCGCCAGCATCGGCAGCGGGCAGATCATCAGCCGCACCGGCCGTTACAAGGTGTTTCCGATCGTCGGTATGGCGATGGTATGCATCGGGATGGCGCTGATGGGCACCCTCCGCGAGACCACGCCGGCGGCGATGGCCGCGCTGTTCCAGGTCGTGCTCGGCTTCGGTCTGGGACTGGTGATGCAGGTCCTCGTGCTGGCCGTGCAGTCCAGCGTCGACGTGCGCAACCTGGGCTCGGCGACCTCAGCCGCGTCCTTCTTCCGTTCCATCGGCGGCTCCGTCGGCGTGTCGGTGTTCTCCGCCCTGTTCAACTCCTCCCTCAACGACCACCTGCGCACCGCTCTGCCGGCGGGCGCGAGCGGGGCCGGGCGCACAGCCGCCTCGTTCCGCGGCAGCCCCGCCGAGCTGGCGAAGCTACCCCCAGCGATCCACGCCGCCTACACCCACGCCTTCGTGCTGTCGCTGCAGACCGTGTTCCACGTCGCGATCTTCTTCGCCGCCGCGGGGCTGCTGGTCAGTCTGGCGATCAAGGAGGTACCGCTGCGCGGCACCACGGGCGGCGAAGCCGCGGCCAACGCCTCCGGCCTGTCCGCGGTCGGCCAACAGTTCGGCCTGGTCGCCACCGGCGCCGCCGCCGTTCAGCAGGAGATCCGCGCCCGGCTGCACGCCGCCACCGCTGCGACCGAGCGCATAGCCGCACTCGCCGACAGCGGCCAGCTCACCCCCGCCGCGGCCGAGCACCTTCGCCGCCTCTACCGCAACCGCATCGCCGAACTCACCGCCGGCGCCACCGCGACCACGCGCGCTGCCGGAGCCGACGGCGACCGGCCCGACCCGGCTACCTGGCGGGCCGTGCTCGACCTCCTTCGCGCCGAACGCGCACATCTCACCGCCCCAGCCGACCAACCTGAGCCCGCCACCGCCATAGACCGAGCCCGCCGCGAGCGCGACCGCCGCCTGGCCGCCCTGCACGACGCTTTGGCCCGGCTCAACGACCCAGGGTCCAGCAACGGCCTCACTGAACCCGACCGGGGCGCATTGCGCGCAGTGATCACCGACCGCATCCACACCCTGTCCGGCCTGGAAGCCACCGCCGCCGCCATCCCCGGTGGCGAGGACCCCGCCGCCACCGGCCTGTGGCAGGCCATCACCGACGTCCTGGCCACCGAACGCCGCACGCTCGCCGCCATGGCAGGTGACCTCACCCCGGACTCCGCCGCCCGCCTCGACCGCGACTACACCGCCGAACAGCACGAACTCACCCTGGCTGTCCCATAACCCGGACGCTCCGGCCGCGTTGGGAGGGTATACCTATTTGGTAGACGTGATGGTATACGGTTGGCGGATGGCTGCAGAACCCATGACGACGATCAAGGTGCCCAAGCGCCTGCGTGATCGGATATCGCGAGACGCTGCACGTGAAGGTCTGACCGCCGCGGGGTTCCTCGGTGCCTTGATCGCCGCGCATGAGCGTGCCGCGCGGTTTGACGCGGTGCGGGGGGCCTACGCCGCAGATCCGGACGTCGAGTACGTGGCCGAGACCGAGCAGTGGGACAGGCTGGCGAATGACGGGCTCGATCAGTGAGTTCGACGCTGAGTCGTGGCTCGATCGTCTGGGTCGATTTCGACCCGACACGTGGCCGCGAGCAGCAAGGCAGCCGGCCGGCGTTGGTGGTGTCGAGCGAGGACTACCTTGACAGCGTCCGTGGCCTGGTGATCGTCGTGCCGATCACATCCGTCGATCGTGGTTGGCCCCATCACGTTGCGATCGAGGGTGAACGAGCGCGTCTGCGTAAGCGCAGTTTCGCGATGACCGAGCAGCCCCGCACGATCACCATCGAACGCATCGCTCGTCGTGCCGGTGCGGCCGATGAAGCGACGATGGCCATGGTCGACGGCTGGTTGCGCGACTTCATCGGGCTCTGATCGCCCGACGTGTCGGTGGCCCGAAACCCCGACAAGGCGACGTGCCCTTCGTCCTCTCATAGGCCGATGAGCGAGAAGACGCCGGATCAGTCGGAGAGCGTCGTCAGGAGCTCGGCGAGCATCTGATCGATCGCGCCCAGTGCGATCGACAGGTGGCCCTCGCCCCGCTCCAGGTGTGCAGTCGCACCGGGAACGTGCGCGGCGAGCCATTGGCCGTGGGCGAACGGCACCATCAGATCCTCGCTGCCTTGCCACACGAAGGTCGGCACCGCGATCTCGGCCAGGGTGAAGCCCCACGGAGCGGCGAAGGCGAGGTCGTCGTCGACCCAGCCATCCACGCCAGTTCGCAGGGCCTCGGCGAAGTTTGCGGCCATGTCCTCGCCGAACTCGGCGGTGAGCACGGCGCGATCGACGTCGGGCAGCAGCGTGGCCAGCCCCTCGATGAGACCGGCGGCGTCGGTGTCACGCAGCCCCACAGCGTCGGCCTCGTGGCTGGGCCGGATCGCCTGCTCGCCCTCGATCGCCAGGCCGAACTCGATGATGTTCTGCTCGCCCATCCCGTCGAGGAAGTCCAGGTCCTCCGCGTCGTACGGGGCGATGCCGGCGATGACGAGGATGCCGGCGACCTGCTCGCGGAGGCGGGCACCGGTCGCCAACGCGTGCGGGCCTCCGCCGGACCATCCGGCGACGATGCAGCGCCGGGCTCCGAGGTGCGCGAGCACCGCCGTTACGTCGGCCGCGGCGTCGACGATCCTGCGTCCGGACTGTCGTGTCGAAGCACCGTAACCGGGGCGCGAGTACGTCACCAACCGCAACCCCCGGTCGTGAGCGGCCCGCTGGATCGCACGGAACTGGCGCACCGAGCCCGGGGTGCCGTGATGGAACACAAGCGGGAAACCGTCTTCAGGCCCGGACACGTCAACGTCGAGGAACCGTCCGTCGGGCAGGTCGATGATCGTCATGGATGTGATCCTGCCGCACGGGCGCCGCATGCGTGTCTGGCGGGCGTGTCGAGGTCCGGATTCGGTACGTCGCCTGTACGGCCCGCCAACGCCCGCTATCTCGGGACCCAGAAGGAGGCCGGCAACGCGCGGCAGCCGCGGCGGTCTGGGTAAGAACGAATGTGGGGACAGAATGGCGGCATCGGCGCGGCTTGCGCCGAGGTTCGAATGCGCGAGGAGACTGCCATGCGCGTCGGCTCTGACCAGGTCCAATACGTCTGGGACAACAGCGTGGCCGCCGTGATCGAGATAGGTCCGGGCGCGCGCGTCGAACTGGATCTCCTGGATGCCTCCGGTGGGCAAGTGAGCGCCGCGTCCACCGCCACTGATATCGCGGGACTGGACTTCACCCGGGTGAACCCGGTAACCGGCCCGATCCGGGTCGCAGGCGCACAGCCGTCGGATGCGTTGGTGATCCAGATCCTGGAACTGGACGTCGCCGAACGAGGGTGGTCTGCTGTGATCCCGGGCTTCGGGTTGCTCGCCGAGGACTTTCCCGACCCCGAACTGGTCCACATCCGCACGATCGATGGCACGGTCCAGCTGCCGTTCGGACCCCAGCTGCCCGCCCGTCCGATGATCGGCACGATCGGGGTCGCCATGCCCGAACCGGGCCCGCACTCACTGCTGCCTCCGTCCCGCTTCGGCGGCAACATGGACATCCGCCACCTGACCGCCGGAGCCACCCTGCACCTGCCGGTCGGCGTCGAGGGCGCGCTACTCAGCGCAGGTGATGCGCACGCGACCATGGGTGACGGCGAAGTCTGCGGCACCGGCGTCGAGACCTCCGGCCGGGCGCTGGTCCAGGTCGACCTGATCGCCGGCGCCGGGCCGAGGTATCCCGTCATCGAAAGCCCCGCGCACACCCACCGCACGGGACCTGCACTCATCACCACCGGCATCGGCCCGGACCTCATGACCGCCGCTCGCGAGGCCACCCGGACCCTGATCGAGCTCATCATGCGCCGGACCGGCCTCGCCGCACCGCACGCCTACATCCTCGCCAGCCTCACCGCAGACCTCGTCATCAGCGAGATCGTCGACACCCCGAACTGGGTCGTCAGCGCACACCTACCCACCGACGTCCTGGACTGATTCACCCGTCCTCCCGACCGCCTTGACCGGCGATGTCGCACGTAGGGTCTGGGGAATGCAGCCACCGTCTCACGTGGGCCCGCCCGTCTTCGGCGAGCTCGGCGAGCCCGGCACCGAGGTTGCCGATCCGGCTCAGCTACTCCTCGGTTATCTGGAGTGGTACCGGGACACCGTGATGCGCAAGATCGCCGGCCTGTCCGATGCGCAGCTGCGGGCCGAGGTCGAGCCGTTGGCATGGTCACCGCTGGGCTTGATCAAGCACCTCGGCTGGGTCGAGCGGCGCTGGATGCGCTGGGGCTTCGCAGCCGAAGACGTGCTTGCCTGCCTTCCCGGGGGTGACGAGGTCGAGTGGGGCGTCACGGGCGACGAGTCCACCAAAGCCATCATGTCGGCGTACCTCGCGGAGGTTGACCGGTCGCGGGCACTGACCGCCGGGATGAACCTGAACCAGTCGGCCGCGGTTGGTGGCCGCTTCAAGAGTCGCGAGCAAGCACCGTCGCTTGGGCGGATCTTGTTCCACCTGCTCCAGGAGTACGCGCGCCACGTCGGCCAGCTCGACGTTGCACGAGAACTCATCGACGGCGAGACCGGCGAGTAGACCCGCGACGACACACGACCTCGGGGTGCA
>DAITQD010000151.1:1300-5895 GCA_036833255.1 Jatrophihabitantaceae bacterium | reverse complement strand
GTGGAGCTGAGGGGATTCGAACCCCTGACCCCCTCGATGCGAACGAGGTGCGCTACCGGACTGCGCCACAGCCCCGAATAACCGGGAATTGGCCGCCGGATGACCAGCGGGCCGACGATCAGGGTAGCAGCGGGTCAGCTGGCGCGACGCTGTGCGGCTGCCTCGCCGGCTTCGGCGTTGTAGAGCCCGGTGAGGTCGACGGTGTCGAGGTTGTGCAGCTCGATATCGTCGTCGTCGATGCGTACGCGGGAGTCCGGCAGATCGTCGAAACGGCCGGGGTCGGAGGTGGCGTCATAGCCACCACCTCGACGCGCGGCGGCCCGAAGCTGGCGGGTGGTGCGGCGCTCCCGGTCGCGAAGGGCCTGCGAGCGCAAGAAGTACAGATACCCGAGCAGGCCCAGGACAAACGGCGCGGCCAGCAGCCACAGCCCCCCGCCCATGATCAGCGCCATCGAGGCGGAGACCACGGCACCGATGGTGAGCAGGCCCAGCGAGCGCCGGCGCCTGGTCATCATCTGGGTGCGTGCCGCGGACATCTCCGAGCGGTCGACGGGGTACATGAGCGCCTCCTGGGCGGCGGGCACGGGGCGGCGAGCCGGTGACGCCGGGGCGGCGGCGTGGCGTTCGCGCGGGACGAAAACCTCGGTGCGCTTCTCGACGGCGCGGGCGCTGACTGAGCTACCGTGGCCCAGCGCCCGCATCGCCCGGCCGAAACCGTCGACGGAGCGCTCGCGTCGGCGCTCGTCGTTGCGCCGCACGATCATCGGCACGACCACGATGAGCCACAGGACCGCGAGGACGAAGACGGTCGTCATCGGTGACAACACTTCGCACCTCCAGTCACACCAGTAACAAGCTTGGCGTCCAAATTAGCCAGCAACGCGCGGATGATCGGGTACGTGGCCCGGCGTGTCGGCGACTCACCGTCGCCGTGATCGCTCAGGTCAGCTGCGGCAGCGCGGGCAGCCGCGACAGCATCATGCGGCCGTGCAGTTCCTCGACGGTGACCGCGAAGCCGATGTGATCGCGCCAGCCGCCGTCGATGTCGAGGTAGCGCTCGTAGTAACCCTCGCGCCGTAGCCCGAGCTTCTCGACGACGCGCAGGCTCGCCGTGTTCTCCGGCCGGATGTCGACCTCGACACGATGCAGTCCGACGGCGGTGAAGCAGTGATCGATCGTCAAGGCCAGCGCGGTGGGCACGATGCCCCGGCCCGCCACCGCTTCGTCGACCCAGTAACCGACCGTGCATGAACGCAGCACCCCGTGGACGACGTTGGACACGTTCACCTGGCCGACCAGCCGACCGCCGTAGGTGATGACGAAGGGCAGCATGGTCCCGGTTCGGCCGGCCTTACGCAGCGCGGAGACCAGCGGCGGCCATGAGCTCAGCGCGTTGCGCTCGGCCCAGCCGTGCGGCGAGGACGGCTCCCACCTGTTCAGCCACATCTCGTTGCGCAGCCGGATCTCGCACCACGCGCGCCCGTCGCGCATGCGAGGGGCCCGCACCGAAACCGGCCCCGCCGACAGTTGCGCCGGCCAGCCCGGGTGGGTGCTCAACGGTTCGAGAGCAGCAGCGGCATGACGGTCACCTGCGAACCCGCGACGACCTCGGTTACCTCTTCGTCGATGACGACCAGGCAGTTGGACGAGGCCATCGACGCGATCAGGTGCGAGCCGGCGCCACCGACCAGGGACACGCTGTAACCACCGCTCGCCTCGCGGTGCAGCACGCCGCGCCGGTACTGCCGGCGGCCCTCGGGACTCTCGGCCCGCTCGAGTGCGACCGCCTGAACGCTCGCGCGGTGCAGGTTGCGCTTGCCGAGCAGCTTGCGGATCGCGGGGCGGACGAATACCTCGAAGGAGACGAGCGCGCTGACCGGGTTGCCGGGCAGGCAGAAGATCGGCACCCGGTCGCCGAGGTGGCCGAAGCCCTGCGGCTTTCCGGGTTGCATCGCGACCCGGGTGAACTCGACCGTGCCGAGATCCGACAGGGCCTCCTTGACTACGTCGAACGCGCCCATGCTGACGCCGCCGGTCGTGATCAGGACGTCGGCACGCAGCAACTGGGTCTCCAGCACGTCGAGCAGCTTGGCGTGGTCGTCGGGCACGATGCCGATCCGGCGGGCGTCTGCGCCGGCGTCCTTCGCCGCCGCGGCGATGAGGTAGGAGTTGGAGTCGGTCACCTCGCCGAACGCGGCGCGGTTGCCGACCTCGATCAACTCGCTGCCCGTCGAGATCACCAGTACGCGGGGACGCGGCCGCACCACGACCCGGTCGCGCCCGATCGCCGCGAGCAGCGCGAGTTGCTGCGGGCCGAGCGCGGCACCGGCACCGAGCGCCGGCGCTCCGGCCTGCAGATCCTCACCGGCACGGCGCACGCACTCGCCGCTGCCCACCGCGCGATTGATCGCCACCCGTGCCACGCCACGATCGGTCTCCTCGAGCGCGATGACAGCGTCGGCGCCGGCCGGAATCGGTGCGCCGGTCATGATCCGCATCGCGAGGCCGGGACCCATGCCCGCCCGCGACTTGGCGCCCGCTGCGACGTCGCCCACGACCGGCAGCACGGCCGGATGCTTCGCGGAGGCGTCGCGGGTGTCGACCGCGCGCACCGCGTAGCCGTCCATCGCGGAGTTGTCGAAGCCGGGCAGCGGCACGTCGGTGACCACGTTCTCGGCCAGGAGCAGGCCCTGACTGTCGAGCAGCGTGAGCTCGATCGGGTCGATGGAGCCGATGCCGTCGAGCACAATCGCCAGGTGCTCATCGACCGTCCGCAGGCGGTCGTCGTCAGCCACGAATTCGTTCTCCTCGATGTCGGTCACGCCGTTCCGGGGACATACTCCCGCAGCCAAGCGGTGAAATCGCTGCCAATCTCGGGGTGTCGGGCTGCGAGCTGGACGACAGCCTTCACGTACTCGAGGCGGTTGCCGGTGTCGTAGCGGCGCCCGCGAAAGACGACGCCGTGCACCGGGACGCCGGCGCGGGCCAGTCGACGCATTGCGTCGGTCAGCTGGATTTCTCCGCCGGAACCAGGCTGCGTCTCGCGCAGGGCGTCGAAGATCTCCGTCGGCAACACGTAGCGCCCAATGATCGCCAGGGTGCTCGGAGCGTCCTGCGGCTCGGGCTTCTCGACGAGATCGGCGATGGCCACCACGTCGGCCGCGGGGTCGGCCCCGGCGGCGGGCGCGACGCAGCCGTACTTGCCGATCTCGGCGCGGGGCACGTCAATGAGCCCGAGCACGATTCCGCCGCGCTCGGCCTGTACCTCGAGCATGGGGCCGAGCAGTTCGTCGCGGTCGTCGATCAGGTCGTCGGGCAACAGCACGGCCAGCGGCTCACCCGCGGCGAATTGCTCGCCGTGGGCCACCGCGTCGCCGAGGCCGCGCGGCTCGAGTTGCTCGACGTGATGGATCGTGGCGAGTTCGCCCGCGCGGCGGATGCTGGCCAGGCCGGCCACATCCCCCTTGGCGTGCAACGCCTTTTCCAGGTCGCTATCAGGGGCGAAGTAGTGGGCGATAGCTCCCTTGCCCTCGCTGAGGACGATCAGGACGTCGGACACGCCGTTCGCGCTGGCCTCGGCCACGACGAACTCGAGCGCGGGGGTGCTGACGAGCGGCAGTAGTTCCTTGGGCACGGATTTGGTGAGCGGCAGTGACCTGGTGCCGCGTCCCGCGGCGGGGATGATCGCCTTCCGGACGCGGCTGGTGGCCATGCAGCGAGACTAACCGGGCCACAATGACCGCGTGCACCGCGCAGACAAGCCCGCCCTCCGACGCGAACTGGCGGCCGCGCGCCGGGCCCGTCCCGCCGACATGGTCGAATCTGCGCGCCGCGACGTATGTGCCGCCGTACTCGGGCGGTGCGTCGAAGCGGGTTGGCGTTGCGTCGGTGCATACGTGCCGTTGCCGACCGAGCCGGGGTCGACGGCATTGCTCGACGCGCTGAGCGGGCACGGGGTTCGGGTATTGGTGCCGGTGCTGCTGGCCGACCGCGACCTGGACTGGGCCGAGTGGGACAGCACGGCGCACCAGGCCGGCGCGCCACTCGGCGTGGGCTCGATCGGACGCGCGGACGCGCTGCTGGTGCCCGCCCTGGCCGTGGCCGGTGACGGCACCCGGCTGGGCCGCGGCGGCGGATCGTATGACCGCGCGCTGCGCCGGGTGCCTGCCGGCGTCCCGGTAGCCGCCCTGCTCTACGACGGTGAGCTCGTCCAGGCGCTGCCGAGCGATGACTGGGACGTCCCCGTGACGGCCGTGGTGACTCCGGCCGGGTGGCAGGACCTCTCCGATTCCTGAGGCCGCGCGACTGGCGGGGAATGCCGCGATCAGCGACCATGGTTAGCAGTCGTAGTGTTCGAGTGCCAGCGTTGCTGGCGCGCTGCCGCAGACCGCCGGAGGATCGCCCGCCATGCCCACCTATCAGTACGCGTGCACGGCCCCCGTGTGCGGGAGCCGGTTCGACCTGGTGCAGTCCTTCACCGATCCCAACGCAAGCGAGTGCCCGACGTGCGGCGGCGCCGTGCGCAAGGTCTTCTCCGCCGTCGGCGTCGTCTTCAAGGGTGCCGGCTTCTACCGCACCGACAGCCGCGCCGAGGC
>DAITQD010000151.1:0-1200 GCA_036833255.1 Jatrophihabitantaceae bacterium | reverse complement strand
CTCGGACTCGTCGGCCAAGCCCGAGAAGTCCACGTCGAAGCCGGCGGCCGCATCCAGCGACTCCTCGACAGGTTCCTCGGATTCGTCGAAGTCGTCGAAGTCATCCTCGTCCTCGGATTCCTCCTCGGGTAGGTCGTCGAACGGCTCCTCTTCGGGTTCGAAGTCGAGCGCGGCGGCAGCCTCCGCCTGACCGCCGTCAACACACGCGGTTATCCACAGGACGGCGTGTCGTCCACAACCTCCCGCTTGGCCGCCCGGGAGCGGCTCGGCGTTTCTAACGTTGCGGTCATGGCCCACTCGCTCGCCGACCTGCTCAGTAGGCTGGATCGTTGGCCGCGCCGGCTGGCGGCACTCACCTGCCTCCTGCTCGCAGCGGCCAGCGCTGTTGCCGCGCACAGATCCCCGGCAGGCGAGCAGGGTCAGGTAGCGAGCGCACGAGCCGTCGTCGTCGCCGCGCGTGACCTCGCCGTCGGGTCCACGCTCACCGCTCACGACCTCACCACCATGGCCTGGCCGCGCGAACTGGTGCCGGCGGGCGCTTCGGGCGAGCCCGGTCGGCTGGTCGGACGTCGGCTGGCCGGGCCGCTGCGCAAACGCGAAGCGGTTACCGCGACACGCCTCGTCGGCGCCGCTCTGACGGCCGGACTGGCGCCGGGTGAGGTGGCGACGGCGGTGCTCACCGACGCGGGTGTCGCGAGCTTCGTTCACCCCGGCGACCACGTCGACATACTTGCCGGGCCGCCGGACGGGGTCGTCCTGGACACCCTGCCGGGAAAGTCCGGTGCCGTGACCGCGGGCGCAATCTTGGTCGCTGAGGCCGTTGCGGTGCTTGCGGTGCTGCCTCCGACGCAGGCAATGAGTGGCGCGGGTGACGCCCAGGTTCTCGTCGCCACCGACCGCGGCACAGCCCTGCGAATCGTCGCGCTGCAGGGTCGTCAGGTAGTCGCAGTTGTGGGCACTTCGTCCTAGCATCCCTGGCTAGCAGCACGCTGTTGCCGACGCAACGACAGCCAAGGAGACGTCATGCTCAAGGGATTCAAGGAATTCATCATGCGGGGCAACGTCGTCGACCTCGCCGTCGCCGTCGTCATCGGCGCAGCATTCGGCGCCGTCGTCGCCGCCCTGGTCAGAGACCTGGTCACGCCGATCATTGCTGCCATCGTCGGCAAGCGCGATTTCAGCAACCTGACCTTCACGATC
>DAITQD010000150.1:0-5934 GCA_036833255.1 Jatrophihabitantaceae bacterium | reverse complement strand
CAAGTCCGTCACGCCGAAACTGTGTCACATCGATCAGCTTTGGGTAGGTGAGAGTCATCGGGTCAGCAACAGGCCCGAGGACGGGCCGGAAACACGGCGGGGAACCTGGCCGAAGAGAGGCACGGACGTGTGCTGGGCGGTGGAACGAGGCTTCGATAGTGACACCCGTACCCCGCGCGCGGCGCGTCAGTTCGTCGGCTCGCAACTGCGAGGACTGCTTGCCCCCGTTGGCAATGCCGAGGCGATAGACGACGCCGAACTCCTCGCCAGTGAACTCGTCACCAACGCGGTCCACGCCGGCGCCGGCACGGTGCACGTCGCGTTGGAGTTGCACCACGGTGAGTTGGAACTCAACGTCACTGACGACGCGCCCGGCTGGCCCACGTTGATTCGACCCGGCGGGCAGGATCCGCACGGCCGCGGACTCGTCCTGGTGGATGCCCTCGCCGATCGATGGCGGGCCGGGCGAATCGACAGCGGCGACAAGCAGGTCTGTGTCACGATCGCGGTTCCTGCCGAGTTGACCCAATCGCTGTCGTGCGACCGTCCGTGCGCTTACCTCTCTGTCAGCTGTCGTCCCCCAGGCGCGCGGGGATAGCCTCACCGGCGTGACGCGGCCTCTCGATGACGCGACGGATCGGCTGATCGCCGCCGCCCTGATCGCCGACGGGCGCAGCACGCTGAAGAGCCTCGGCGAGGCGACAGGGCTGTCGGTTTCCGCGGTCCAGGCACGCGTGCGCCGGCTCGAGACCGTCGGCGTGATCCGCGGCTACACGGCGCTCATCGCGCCCGAGGCGATCGGGTTGCCGCTCGCCGCGTTGGTGTCGATCACGCCGCTGGACCCGACGGACGAGTACGACATTCCCGAGCGGCTCGGCGAGCTCACCGAGATCGAGGCGTGCTATTCCGTCGCCGGCGAGGACAGCTTCGTGCTCTTCGTGCGGGTCGGATCCCCTACCGCGCTGGAAGCGCTGATCCGCGAGATCCGCAAACGCGCGAACGTCTCGACCCACACCACGGTGGTGCTGCAGACGTTCTTCGAGGGGCGTGCCCACCCCATCGACGAGGTCGACGATGCGCCGAACTAACCGGAATATCGTCGGTCAAACTGGTCAATCGCAGGAAATTTTCTTGTTACGATAGGGACATGACGATGCTGAATGCAGTGAGCACCGATGACATCACCGCCGCGCAGGTCCACGACAGGATCGGCCGGCACATGCTCGCCGACGGCTTCGAGTTCGTGCTGGACCTGAACGCCTCGCGGGGCTCCGAGCTCGTCGACGCCCGCGACGGCACCCGCTACCTGGACCTGTTCACCTTCTTCGCCTCGTCCGCGCTGGGCATGAACCACCCGGGCCTCACCGAGGACACCGACTTCCTGCTCGAACTCGCGACCGTCGCGGTCAACAAGCCGAGCAACTCCGACGTCTACACCGTGCCGATGGCACGCTTCGTCGAGACGTTCGCGCGCGTGCTCGGCGACCCGGCGCTGCCGCACCTGTTCTTCATCGACGGCGGGGGTCTAGCGGTCGAGAACGCGCTCAAGATCGCGTTCGACTGGAAGAGCCGCTGGAATGAGGCGCACGGCATCGACGCCGAGCTGGGCACCAAGGTGCTGCATCTGGAGCAGGCATTCCACGGCCGCACCGGCTACACGATGTCGCTCACCAACACCGACCCGAGCAAGGTCGCGCGGTTCCCGAAGTTCGACTGGCCACGCATTCCGGCGCCGTCGATCCACGGCAGCGATGACGTCGAGGCCGCGGAGCGAACTACCTTGGCAGCCGCACGCGCGGCGTTCGAGGCCAACCCGCACGACGTCGCATGCTTCATCATGGAGCCGATCCAGGGCGAGGGCGGCGACAACCACTTCCGTCCGGAGTTCCTGCAGGCCATCCAGGCGCTGTGCCGTGAGTTCGACGCGCTGTTCGTCATCGACGAGGTGCAGACCGGCTGCGGCATGACCGGCACCGCCTGGGCCTACCAGCAGCTCGGTGTCACGCCCGATGTGGTCGCGTTCGGCAAGAAGACCCAGGTGTGCGGCGTCATGGCCGGTGGGCGCGTCGACGAGGTGCCGCAGAACGTGTTCGCCGTCTCGTCGCGGATCAACTCGACTTGGGGCGGCAACCTCACCGACATGGTGCGTTCGCGGCGCATCCTCGAGGTGATCGAGCGCGACGATCTGATCGCGCGAGCGGCGTTGCTCGGTGAGCACCTGCGCGACGGCCTGCACTCGCTGGCCGCGAAACACGCCGCCGTGTCCGATGTGCGGGGCCGGGGCTTGATGTGCGCATTCACGCTGCCCACCGCGGAATTGCGCGATGCCGTTACCGCGCGGCTGCGTGATGTCGAGCGCGTGCTGGTGCTGGGCTGCGGCCCGACGAGCCTACGGTTCCGCCCCGCGCTGACGGTGTCGGTCGATGAGCTCGATCGCGGCCTCGCCGCCATCGACGGCGTTCTCAGCTCGCTCGCCTGAATCCGGTGCGCACCGTGCCCCAAGTGGCGTCGTGGCAGCTGCGCGCTGACTTCGCGCAGCGGATGGCGGCGACGTACGGGCGGGAAGTGCCCGCGTACAACACGCTGGTCAACGTCGCGGGCGAGGTGAATTCCGACGTCTTGGCCCGCGACGGTGCGTCGGCCGAGCGGCTCGGATCGATCACCCGGGTGACCGCCGAGCGGCACGGCGCGATCCGCGTCGGCACGCCCGCGGAGCTGCGCGACGTGGCTCGGGTCTTCGGCGCGCTGGGCATGCTCGCGGTCGGGTTCTACGACCTGCGCGACGCGGCGCGGTCGGCGGTGCCGGTGATCAGCACCGCGTTCCGTCCCATCGACGCCGGCGAACTGGCGCGCAATCCGTTCCGAATGTTCACCTCGATGCTCGTCACCGACGACCGGCGCTTCTTCTCCGCGCCGTTGCAGGCGCGCCTGGACGCGTTTCTCGCCCGCCGCACACTGTTCCCCGCCGAGCTGATCACCTTGTCCGACAAGGCGATTGCCACCGGCGGCCTCGGTGGTGACGACGCCGAACGGTTCCTGAAGTTGGCCACCACTGCGTTCACGCTGTCGGCCGAGCCGGTCGACCGTGCGTGGTACGCCGAGCTGGAGACGGTCTCGGCAGTGGCGGCCGACATCGGCGGCGTTGGCTCGACCCACATCAACCACCTCACGCCCCGCGTGCTCGACATCGACGAGCTCTACCTGCGGATGTCGGCACGGGGCATCACGATGATCGACGCGATCCACGGGCCACCGCGATGGGGCGGTCCGGACGTGCTGCTGCGGCAGACGTCCTTCCGCGCGCTGGCCGAGCGGCGGCTGTTCCGCGACGCGTCCGGGGTGGTCGCGCCCGGGTCGGTGCGGGTGCGCTTCGGCGAGGTCGAGGCGCGCGGTATCGCGCTGACGCCGGCCGGCCGCGATCGCTACGACGCGATGACGGCCGAGGTCGACCGCGTGCTGGCCGACTCGCCGGGCACGAACCGCGCAGAAGTCACCGGGCAGATCTGGGCACAGCACCTGCCGTCGTCCGAGCTCGGTCTGCTGCGCGATGGACTCGGCTTCACCTACTCCGTCGCCGACGCCTCGGCCGCGATCCCGGGTTCGGACGTGGCCGCGCTGGTCGAGGCGGGCGCGCTGAGCGCGACGCCGATCGTCTACGAGGACTTCCTGCCGCGCTCGGCCGCGGGCATCTTCCAGTCCAACCTCACCGCCGAGGCAACCTTGGACTCGGCGCAGCAGGGCACCCGCCGTGACGCCGGCTGGCTCTCGGACGTGCTCGGCCAGGCGGTCGCCGAGCCGGCAGAGCTCTACGCCGCGCAGCAGCAGGCGTCCCTCGACGCCGTCGCAGCCCACCTCGGCACCGTCGTCTCGGTCGCCTGAGCCCCCCTTTCCCCGCTGGTGGCCGCTTTGGAGCCTCCAAACCGGTCACCAGCGGGGAAAAGTGCGCGGGCGGCGGTCACCAGCGGGGAAGCGACGGAGCCCAGGCCGGGGGCGGCTCATGCCATGAGGCGACGGGCGGCTTGCTCGATCTCGGCCTCGCCCAGCAGCACCAGGTTGGCGGCGTCGCCGAGCGGAACGAAGCTGTCGTGGCTGGCGACCCGGGCCATCCGTCCGGTGAAGCCGTTCTCGACGAGGGCCGCCAGCACGCCCTCGCCGACACCGCCCGCGTGCCGCGTCTCGTCCGCGACGAGCACCCGCCCGGTCGCGGCCGCCTCGCGCAGGAGGTCGTCGACCGGCAGCGGGCTGATCCAACGAATGTCGACCACTCGCGCGTGGATCCCTTGTGCCGCAAGGCGTTTCGCGACTCGCAGGCTCATCCGAACGCCGTTGCCGAACGTGACGATGCTCAGATCGGCCCCGTCGCCGTGGGTGCGCGCCGTGCCGATCGCGACGTGCCGATCGGGAGAGTAGGGGCCCAGCCAGCCGCGGTCGCCTGGGGCGTACAGGTCACGCTCGTGGTACAGCGCGATCGGCTCGAGAAACACGCTGACCTGCCCGTCCGTCCTCGCGGCCGCGAGGCACGACTGCAGCATCGACCCGGCGTCCTCGGGACGGGACGGGACTGCCACGACCAGACCCGGGATGTCACGAAGCACCGCGACCGCGTTGTCGTTGTGGAAGTGGCCGCCGAAGCCCTTCTGATACCCCAAGCCTGCGACGCGCACCACCATCGGATTGCCGAACGTGCCGCCGGCGAAGAAGCGAAGGCTGGCCGCCTCGCCGCGCAGCTGGTCCTCGGCGTTGTGCAGATAGGCGAGGTACTGGATCTCCGGTACCGGCAGCAGACCGCTCACGCCGAAGCCCAGGCCTAGTCCGAGGATGGCTTGCTCGTCGAGCAGCGTGTCGAACACGCGCGGCGCGCCGAAGCGTTGTTGCAGACCGCGAGTGAGCCCGTACACGCCGCCTTTGCGGCCCACGTCCTCGCCGAAGACGAACACGTCCGGTCGCGTTGCCAGCGCGTCTGTCAGCGCGGCGTTGATGCACTGCGCGAGCGTCAGCGGGCCGGCATCTTCGGGCAGCCGGCCGTCAAACGCCTTGTGCCGCATGGTTTTCTCGGCCCGCAGCGCGGCTACGGCGGCGATCGCGTCCGCGTCACGCGGCGCCAGCGGAGCCTTCACCGCAGCCGCCGACGTCAGCTTCGGTTCCGACGCCACCTCTGCGGCCAGGTCGGTGACGCGCTGTGCGATCGCTGCGTAGCGAGCCGAGAGGTCGGTGCCACGAATCCGCGCCGCCAGCGCGAGCAGCGGGTCGCGGCCGAGGTCGGCGGCGACTGCGGCGCGCGTGCGGTAGCCGGACTCGACGTCGGTGCCGGCGTGTGCGAGGTAGCGCACGGTGCGCAGGTGCAGTAGCACCGGGCGCCGTTCCAGTCGCGCGGTGTCGGCCGCCTCGCGGGCCGCCAGCCGGGCTCCCTCCGGTTCGTCACCATCGACCGCGAAGTAACGGATGCCTGGCCGGCGCGCGGCCTGGCTCACCCATCCGGACGGCGTCGGCACCGAGATGCCCAAGCCGTTGTCCTCGCACACGAACATCAGGGGCAGCGGCAGTCCTTGCGCCACGCAGTAGCCCGCCGTGTTCAGCGCGCCCACCGCGGTGGAATGGTTGAGGCTCGCGTCGCCAAAGCTGCACACGGCGATCGAGTCGGGTTCCCAGCGGGTCGGCAGGCCGAGCCGCTTGGCCCGCCCGATGGCGAACGCGACACCGACCGCGCGGGGCAGGTGCGAGGCGATGGTCGAGGTCTGCGGGATGACCGCGAGCGACGCGTCACCGAAGACCTTGTGCCGCCCGCCGGATGCGGGGTCCGCCACGGCGGCGGCCAGTCCCAGCAGCACCGCGCGCAGGGCGTCATCCAGCGAGCGGCCGGCCTGCAGCGCGCGGGCCAGGAAGAAGCCGCCCGAGCGATAGTGCAGCAGCGCCGGATCGCTCGGCCGCAGCGCC
>DAITQD010000149.1:4411-5936 GCA_036833255.1 Jatrophihabitantaceae bacterium | reverse complement strand
GCGTCCGTGCATCGGCGCGTAACCGGGGTCGTGCGGGTCGGTGGTTCCGCGGTAGTCCGCCGCGTTCTGCCTGCCCCATGCGGAGTTGATGACGAAATCGCGGCGGCGCGGGAGGTCGTCGTTCGACGGATCCGTCCACGGCGAGAGCAGTCCGAGTGCGGCCGGGCGAAGGCCGTCGTCGGTGAGCAGTCGTGCGGCCGCGACCGCGAGGCCACCGCCGGCCGAGTCACCCGACACAGCGATGCGCGACGCGGCGAAGCCGTGCTCGTCGAGCAGAGCGCGGAATGCCGCTACGGCGTCCTCGAGCGCGGCCGGGTACGGGTGCTCGGGCGCGAGCCGATAGTCGAGTGAGAACACCACCGCGCCGGTCGCGAGGGCGAGGAACGCCGCCAATGAACGGTGCGTGCGCGGCGAGCCGACGGTGTAGCCGCCGCCGTGCAGATAGAGGACCGCGCGGGGGCGATCGGTGGCGCCCACGGTGATTCGTTCACACGGCCGTCCGCCCAGACTGACCTGCGCGACGTGCGTGCCCGCAGGCACCGCGCTCAGCCTGGCGAATCGCTCCAGGATCGAGCGCCGCAGATGCAGCGGAGTGCGGACGTTCAGGGCCGCGCGGTACATCGCAGCGGAGACGCCGACGACCACCGGCCGCGGCAGGTGCATCAGGCAGACACCTTCTTGGTGTGGGACTGCACAGGTGTGGGCATCGCGGCCGACTGCGGGACCGCCCTGCGGGCGCCCAGCGCGACGAAGCGTTGGTAGCGCGAGCCGAGTAGGCGGACGAGCAGGTCGAGCACCTTGGCGTCGAGGCCGACGACGGCGCGCGCGCGATTGCCGGTGACGGCACGCAGGATCGACCTGGCCGCCGACTCCGGGGAGGTCTTGGCGAGCTTGGCGTCGAAGAACTGCGCGAGAGCGGTGGAGTCATGACCCTCGACTGCGCCGGCATTTCGGGCGATCGCGGTCTTGACGCCGCCCGGGTGTACGCAGGTGACGTTGACCGGGTGGCCGGCGACGATCATCTCCTCACGCAGCGCCTCGGTGAAGCCACGCACCGCGAATTTCGCGGCGTTGTAGGCACTCTGGCCGGGGATCGACATCAGCCCGAACAGGCTGGAGATGTTGACGATGTGCCCCTCGCCGGACGCGATCACGTGCGGCAGGAACGCCTTGGTGCCGTTGACGACCCCCCAGAAGTCGACGTTCATGACGCGCTCGATCTGCTCGAAGGACATGGCCTCGATGTCGCCGGTGAACGCGATGCCGGCGTTGTTGATGACCACGTTCACGACACCGAACTCGGCGGCGACGATGTCGGCGTAGGCAAGCACGGCGGCGCGGTCGGTGACGTCGAGACGCTGCTCGTGCACCCGCGCGCCGATGACGCGCACCTGCCTGCCAGTCTCGGCCAGCCCGACTTCGTCGACGTCGCTGATCGCGAGCGTCGCGCCGCGGCGCGCGAGGCCGTAGGCCAGCGCGCGGCCGATACCCGAGCCGGCGCCGGTGACGACGGCTACCTTGCCCT
>DAITQD010000149.1:0-4311 GCA_036833255.1 Jatrophihabitantaceae bacterium | reverse complement strand
TACCAGTCGTTGGCGATCAGGATCCGCTTGCAGCCGATCTGCCAGTTCGGCGTGACGGCCTTGCGCAGGTCGTCGTCCTTGATCTGCTTGTGGATGTGCCGCTCGGCGATGCGCTGCGCGCCGAGCAAGATCTTGGGATGGAAGGCGAAACCGAGGACCAGGACCTCGCGGCCCCAGTAGATGGCCTGGCGGGCGAGTCGCTGCAGACCCGGAATGTGCTTGTAAGCAAGGCTTTCCGGCTTGGAGTAGGCACGGTCGTGCCGCGGCATGACCCAAGGTGCGGTGCGCTGGTAGACGTCGAGTCGGGCTACCTGGTCGGCGATGGCCGGCACGATCTGGATGGCCGACGCGCCGGTCCCGATGACTGCGACGCGTTTGCCGGTCAGGTCGGAGTCGTGATTCCAGCGCGAGGAGTGAAAGATCTCGCCTTGGAACGTGGCGATGCCTTTGATGTCGGGCAGCGCGGGCTCGCACAGCGCGCCGATCGCGCCGACCAGGACGTCTGCGGTGAACGTCGCGCGGGTCGTCTGGACGACCCAACGCGCCGCGCTGTCGTCCCACTGGGCCGAAGTGACCTCGGTGTCGAAGAGATGCTTGTCGAGGACGTCGTACTTCTCGGCGGTGCGGCGTAGGTAGTCCTGGATCTCCCACTGCGGCGAGAACGAGCGCGACCAGTTCGGGTTGGGCTCGAAGGAGTATGAGTACAGGTGCGACGGCACGTCGCAGGCTGCGCCCGGGTAGGTGTTGTCGCGCCAGGTGCCACCGACCTCGCTGCCCCGCTCGACCACGAGGAAGTCGCGGCGGCCGTCCTTGGTCATCCGGATGGCCGCGCCGAGTCCGGCGAAGCCGCTGCCGATGATGAGCACGCCGACGTGCCGCGGTGCCGTGGCGGTGGGCGTCGGTCGGGTGGTTGCCTGCGTCATGACATCCAGAGTAAACGCACCATTGAACGCGAGTCAATAGATAGTTGGCTCACGTTCAATAGCGGGCTACGATGCTGGACATGGCCACCGAAAAACGAGTCCGGCTCAACCCGGAGGCGCGGCGCGCGCAGCTCATCGAGCTCGGCGTGGAGATGCTCGCGACCCGCACCCTCGACGAGTTGTCGGTCGAGGATATCGCCCAGCAGGCGGGCATCTCGCGCGGACTGCTGTTTCACTACTTCTCCTCCAAGCAGGAGTTCCACGTCGAGGTCGCGCGTGCCGCAGCGCACGAACTGCTTCGCCGTACGCAGCCCGATCCGTCGCTGGGGCCGGTCGATTCGCTGCGCACATCGCTGACCGCGTTCGTCGACTACGTCGAGGAGAACCCTGACAACTACACCTCGCTGGTGCGCGGCGCGGCGAGCGGCGACGCCGAGATGCGGGCGATCTTCGACGAGACTCGGGCCAGCCTGGCCGGGCGCGTCATCGCGATCGTCGGTGAGATGGGTGTGTCGATGGGCCCGCGGGCGGAGCTGGCCGTACACGGCTGGGTGGCCTTCGCCGAGGCGTGCGTGATCGGCTGGCTGGGTACCCACGCCTTCGGTCGCGAGCACCTGCTGGACCTCTTGACGAAGGCGCTGCCGGCAGTGGTCGTGGCGTCATCGGACGAGGGGATCGGCTCGCTGGTGGCCATCCTCGCGGCCGATGCGGCTATCGCCGCGACATAGGCACCGGATGGCCTTCGTCCGGCCGCGCGCGCTAGAAACTAGAATGGCCAACTATGGCGTTCACTGTGGTGCGCAATCCCAGTCCCAGGACGGCCGAGGAGCGGGCGGCGATCCTGGCCGAACCCGGTTTCGGCAGGTACTTCACCGACCACATGGTCCGGATCGACTGGACCGTGGCCGGTGGCTGGGGAGAGGGCCAGGTACTGCCGTACGGACCGCTCAGCCTTGACCCCGCGACCATGGCGCTGCACTACGGGCAGGAGATCTTTGAAGGCCTCAAGGCCTACCGCCAGCCCGACGGCTCGATAGCCACGTTCCGCCCCACCGCGAACGCGGCGCGCTTCGCCCGTTCGGCGCGGCGGCTGGCGATGGCCGAGCTACCCGAGCCTCTGTTCGTCGAGTCGCTGCGCGCGCTCGTCGAGGTCGACGCGGAGTGGGTGCCCGCCCGCCCGAGCGAGGCGCTGTACTTCCGCCCGTTCATGATCTCGACCGAGGTCGGGCTGGGCGTGCGAGCGTCCAAGGCATACGCGTATGTGCTCATCGCCTCGCCCGCCGGCGCCTACTTCAAGGGCGGAGTCCGGCCGGTATCGGTGTGGCTGTCGACCGAGTTCAGCCGCGCGGCGCCCGGTGGCACGGGCGAGGCGAAGTGCGCTGGAAACTACGCCGCGTCGTTGATCGCGCAGGCGCGTGCCGCCGAGAAAGGCTGCGACCAGGTGGTGTGGCTCGATGCCGTCGAGCACCGCTGGGTCGAGGAAATGGGCGGCATGAACCTGTACTTCGTCTACGGGTCCGGTCCGGACGCCCGGATCGTGACGCCGGCGCTGACCGGGACACTGCTGCCCGGAATCACCCGCGACTCGTTGCTGACGGTGGGGCGCGAGCTCGGCTACACCGCCGAGGAGGGCAAGATCTCCACCGACGAGTGGCGCGAGGGCAACGAGTCCGGAGCGATCACCGAGGTGTTCGCGTGCGGCACAGCCGCGGTGATCACGCCCGTCGGCGCAGTGCAGAGTGCGGCCGGCTCCTGGACAGTCGGCGACGGCGGATCCGGACCGATCACTATGCAGTTGCGCGAGCGACTGCTCGGCCTGCAGACCGGCCAGATCGCGGACACCCACGACTGGATGCATCGCCTGCTCTGATCTTCGAGGGCTCAGCTCGTGGGCCAACGGCGGAAGTTCTGGTACGAGCGGCTTGGTGTCGGGCCGCGCTGGCCCTGGTAACGCGAGCCGGACTGCGCCGAACCGTAGGGGTGCTCGGCCGCGCTCGACAGGCGGAACAGGCACAGTTGGCCGATCTTCATACCCGGCCACAGCGTGATCGGCAGGTTGGCGACGTTGCTCAGTTCGAGGGTGATGTGGCCGGTGAAGCCGGGGTCGATGAAGCCGGCCGTCGAGTGCGTGAGCAAGCCGAGGCGGCCGAGGCTGGATTTGCCTTCCAGCCGCCCCGCCAGATCATCGGGCAGGGTGACGACCTCCAGCGTGGAGCCCAGGACGAACTCGCCGGGGTGCAGCACGAACGGTTCCTCATCCTTCGGTTCGACGAGGGTGGTCAGGTCGTCCTGCTGCTGGGCCGGGTCGATGTGCGTGTACTGCGAGTTGTTGAAGACCCGGAAGT
The DNA here is from genome assembly GCA_036833255.1 of Jatrophihabitantaceae bacterium. Taxonomy (GTDB): domain Bacteria; phylum Actinomycetota; class Actinomycetes; order Mycobacteriales; family Jatrophihabitantaceae; genus QHCC01. The sequence goes on along the minus strand of DAITQD010000149.1, from coordinate 1,043 downwards.
AGCGATCCAGGCGCACGTCGACGCTCGAGGGCTGGAGCAGTTCGACGTCCCACGGCTCGAGCACGACCCGCTTCGCGTCGACCTCGGCGAGGATGTCACGGTCGCTGAGCAACATGCCGGTGAGGCTATCTGCTGGGCGTGGCCGCGATGAAGTCGACGACGTGCGCGGCGAGTTCGGCGCCGGCGTCCTCCTGCAGGAAATGCCCCGCGTTGGTGATTGTCGGGTGCTCGCGGCCCTGCGCTCCGGGTAGTACGGCTTGCAGGATGGGACGCATCGGGCCGGTGATCGGGTCGCTGTCGCTGAACGCGATCAGGGCAGGTGTCTGCGACGTGGTGAGGACGGCCCAAGCCGCGCGATTCGCCTCGGTTGCGGGGTCGTTCGGGGACGTCGGGACGAGCCCCGGCATGGCGCGCGGGCCTGCTTTGAAGCTTTCCTCGGGGAACGGCGCGTCGTAGGCGGCGCGGATCTCCTCGGACATCGGGCGCCGGCAGCCGGCCTGTACGAAGCGTCCGACGTCGACCGCCGGTGCGCTCTGAACCGCCTCGCGGAACCGGTGCCAGATCTCGGGCATCGGCTGGTCGCCGGTAGGCAGGCCGGTATTGGCGGCCACGATGCGGGCGAAGCTGCCGGGATGTTCGGCGGCCAGGCGCAGGCCGATGAGCCCGCCCCAGTCCTGGCAGATCAGCGTCACGCCGCGCAGGTCGAGCACGTCGAAGGCGAGTGCGCGCATCCATTCCACATGCCGCGCATAGGTGTGGCTGGCGACGTCAGCCGGTTTGTCGGAGCGGCCGAAGCCGACGAGATCCGGCGCGATCACCCGGTGACCAGCGGCAGCCAGCGGCGGGATCATGTGCCGGTACAGGAACGACCATGACGGCTCGCCGTGCAGCAGCAGGACCGGTTCGCCGTCCGCCGGGCCGTCCTCGACCCAGGCCATCCGCACCGTGGCGCCGTCACCGTCACCGTCAGCGACCTCGGCGTAGTGCGCGGCGTAGCCGAAATCGGGTAGGCCGGCGAAGCGATCCTCCGGCGTGCGCAGGGT
>DAITQD010000148.1:4787-5973 GCA_036833255.1 Jatrophihabitantaceae bacterium | reverse complement strand
CGCTCGCGCGTGACCCGACCGGCTACGCCAGCCTGTGCCGCGTCATCAGCAAGGCGCACCTGCGCGGCGGGGCGAAAGGCAGGCCGGTCTATGACGCTGATGAGTTGGCCGAGATGTCCAATGGGCACTGGCTGGTGCTCACCGGCTGCCGCAAAGGTGCGGTGCGGCAGGCGCTGGAGGACGGCCGCGGCACCTTCGCCCTCGACCCGGCCCGGCGTGCGCTGGCCGAACTGGTCGAGCGCTTCGGACGCGACAACGTCGCCGTCGAGCTGACCTACGAACTCGACCCGCTCGCCGACGATCGCTATGCAGCCCTAGCCGCGCTGGCAAATGAGGCCGGCCTGCCGATCGTGGCCACCACCGCCGCGCACTATCACGCGCCGGCGCGCCGGCCGCTCGCCACGGCGATGGCTGCGGTCCGCGCCCGCACCAGCCTGGATGAGCTCGATGGCTGGCTACCCGCGTGGGCCGGCCAGCACCTGCGCAGCGGTGCGGAGATGTCGGCGCGCTTCGCCCGCTGGCCCGGCGCGGTCGAGAACGCTGAACGGCTGGGTAAGGAGCTGACATTCCCGCTCACCCTGATCGCCCCGGACCTGCCGCCGTTCCCCGTGCCGGCCGGGCACACCGAGATGACCTACCTGCGCGAGCTGACCTACGCGGGCGCGGCCGAGCGCTTCCGTGGCACCCCGCACGAGGACGAGGCATACCGCCAGATCGAGCACGAGTTGACGGTCGTCGAGGAGCTGCACTTCCCCGGCTACTTCCTGGTGGTCTGGGACATCGCCCGCTTCTGCCGCTCGCGCGGCATCCTCTGCCAGGGCCGCGGCTCGGCGGCCAACTCCGCGGTCTGTTACGCGCTGAAGATCACCGCGGTCGACGCCGTCTACTACGGGCTGATGTTCGAGCGCTTCCTCGCCCCCGAGCGCGGCGAGCCCCCCGACATCGACATCGACATCGAGTCCGACCGCCGCGAGGAGGCCATCCAGTACGTCTACGAACTGCACGGGCGCGAGCACGCGGCGCAGGTCGCGAACGTCATCACCTACCGGCCCAAGTCCGCGGTCCGCGACGTCGCCAAGGCGCTGGGCTACTCCCCCGGACAGCAGGACGCGTGGAGCAAGGAGATCGAGCAGGGTTATTACTGGAGCCCTGAACCCAGCCACGAACGCGATGAGCGCTCGCGCGA
>DAITQD010000148.1:1160-4687 GCA_036833255.1 Jatrophihabitantaceae bacterium | reverse complement strand
CAGTGGGACAAGGACGACTGCGCCGCCATCGGACTGGTGAAGTTCGACCTGCTCGGACTGGGCATGCTCTCGGCACTGCAGTACTGCTTCGAGCTGGTCGAGTCCTGGCACGGCGTGCGCTACGACCTCGATTCGATCCCCAAGGAGCAGGCGTGCGTCTACGACATGCTCTGCGCCGCCGACTCGATCGGGGTGTTCCAGGTCGAGTCGCGCGCGCAGATGGCGACGCTGCCGCGGCTGCGCCCGCGCAACTTCTACGACCTCGCGATCGAGATCGCGCTGATCCGTCCCGGCCCGATCCAGGGCGATTCGGTGCACCCCTACATCCGGCGCCGGCACGGCACGGAGCCGATCACCTACCCGCACCCACGCCTGGAAGCACCGTTGAAGCGGACGCTGGGCATCCCGCTGTTCCAGGAGCAGCTGATGCAGCTGGCCGTAGCCGTCGCCGACTTCACGCCCGCCGAGGCCGACCGGCTGCGCCGTGCGATGGGCTCCAAGCGGTCCCGCGACAAGATCGAGACGATGCGGATCCGGCTCTACGACGGGATGGCAGCCAACGGCATCACCGGCGCGGTGGCCGAGGAGATCTACGAGAAAATCCAGGCATTCGCGGCGTTCGGCTTCGCCGAGAGCCACTCGATCAGCTTCGCGCTGCTGGTCTACGCCTCGTCCTGGCTCAAGCGGCACTACCCGGCGGCGTTCTGCGCGGCGCTGCTGAACGCGCAGCCGATGGGTTTCTACTCACCGCAGTCGCTGGTGCACGACGCAAAGCGGCACGGCATCGAGGTGCACCCGCCTGATCTGGCGGTGTCGGCCGCGCAGGCGTCGCTGGAGTCAGGTGACGGTGCCTCACAGTGCCCCTGTCTGGACGCGCCGCAGCCGGCGGTGCGGCTCGGGCTGTCGAGCGTGCGCACGATCGGCACCAACTTGGCCGAGCGGATCGTCGCCGCGCGCGCGAGCGCCCCGTTCACGTCCATGGCCGATCTGGCCCGGCGGATGGGGCTGTCCGCGGACCAGGCCGAGGCGCTGGCCACCGCCGGCGCGTTCGGCTGCTTCGACATCGCGCGGCGCGACGCGCTCTGGATAGCGGGTGCGGCGGCGACGGCCCGGCCGGGTCAGCTGGACGTGGTGACCTTCGACGAGTCCGCCGTCCCCGCGCTGCCCCACATGACTGCGCCGGAGCAACTGATCGCCGACATGTGGGCCACCGGCATCACCACCGACCGCTATCCCACCGCGTTGATCCGCGACCGTCTCGACGCCCTGGGCATCACCACTTCGGCGGGCTTGCGCTCGCTCGAAGACCGCACCCGGGTCACCGTCGGCGGGGTGGTCACGCACCGGCAGCGGCCGGCCACTGCCCGCGGGGTCACCTTCCTCAACCTCGAGGACGAGACGGGCATGGTGAACGTGATCGTCGACGAGGTGGTGTGGGCGCGGCACAGACGGGTCGCGCGCGAGGCCGGCGGGCTGCTTATCCGCGGCATGCTCGAACGCACCGACAACGTGATCAACGTGCTGGCCGAGCGCATCGACAAGCTGAACCTCGGCCTGCGCCCGAGCAGCCGCGACTTCCGGTGAGCTGGCCGACTGCGGATCTTCATGGCGAGCCAGGACAAAACGCATAACTGCACGTCAACATCACGATCGCCGGGAGGTCCCACGTGCAGCCGGGCGGCGCGCTGACTAGCGTGAGGGGCGGGAGTGCGGCAGGGTCGGTTACCGACGAGAGACGAGATGGGCAGATGAGAATTTCCGACATCCTTCGGTACAAGGCAACGACCAGCACCGGCAGCAGCGCAACGGTCGTGACGATCACACCAAGCGGAGCGGTCACCGAGTTACTCGCCGCACTGGCCGAGCACAGCATCGGCGCGCTGGTCGTCGTCGACGGCGACACCGTTGTCGGCATCGTCTCCGAGCGCGACGTGGTCCGCCGCCTCAACGACCGCGGTGCGGCCATCCTCGATGCCACGGTCGCCGACATCATGACCTCGCCGGTCCTCAGCTGCAGCTCGCAGGATTCCGTCGACAGCGTCGCCACCACGATGACCGAGCGCCGCATCCGACACATGCCGGTGATCGACGACGGCACGCTCGAGGGCATTGTCACGATCGGCGACGTCGTGCTCAGCCGCACCCGCCAACTGGAGCAGGATCGCCACCAGCTCGAGCAATACATCACGGGCTGAGCCACCCGAAAGCGCCGTACGAATCGGCGCGGGACGAGTTGGCAGCTCCCGGATCTTCGAGTCCGCCGGGGCTACTCTCGTTGCTGACAGCGGGTTCCCCTACGGCGATTCCGGCGGCGCGATGTACCAGACCCACGGACCAGTGCTCGACGCACTGCGCGTCCGCGGGCTGTCCAACGAGATACTCGACGAGGCCGTCCGCTCGGCCGACGAAACCGGACGGCCGCTGCGTGACGTCCTGATCGACCAGCGCGTCGTCACCGAAATCGAGCTCGCCGAGACACTGGCCGAGGCCTACGGTCTCAAGAGCGTCGACCTCGTCGGCTACCCGATCGACCTCGCCGCGGCGGCGAAGATCCCCGTGCCGCTCGCCCGCCGGCATCGGGTGCTCGGCATCGCCATCGACGACGACGAGATCGTGGTCGCGCTGGCCGACCCGGGCGACGTCCTCGCGATCGACGACGTCCGCGCCGCGACCGGACTGCTCGTCCGGCCGGTAGTCGTGGCCCGCGACGAGCTGAACAAGGCGATCGACCGCTTCCAGCGCGCGGACAACGACCTCGACGACGTCGCCGCCAGCCTGGCTGTCGAGAACATCCCGGGCCTGGCCAGCCTCACCTCGGTGGGCGAGGACGCGCCGATCGTGCGCTACGCCAACACGCTGATCGAGCAGGCGATCGAGAACCGGGCCTCCGACCTGCACCTCGAGCCGACCGAGGGCGACATGCGGGTGCGCTACCGCATCGACGGCGTGCTGCACGAGGTCGACACGGTGCCGCGCGCGGTGCAGTCGGCCCTGATCAGCCGCCTGAAGATCATGTCCAACGTCGACATCACCGAGCGACGCGTCCCGCAGAACGGCCGGATCACCGTCGAGTTGGGTAGCCGCGGCGTCGACCTGCGGGTCGCCACCCTGCCGACCGTGTGGGGTGAGAAGGTCGTCCTGCGCGTGCTCGACACCGGCGCCATCGACCTGGACCTCAAACGGCTCGGTTTCAGCGAGAACAACTACGCCCGCTTCGCCGAGTCCTTCACCAAGCCGCACGGCATGCTGCTGGTCACCGGCCCGACCGGCTCGGGCAAGTCGACGACGCTGTACGCGACGCTGACCGAGATCAGCAAGCCCGAGGTCAACATCATCACCGTCGAGGACCCAGTCGAGTACCGGCTGCCCGGCGTCAATCAGGTGCAGGTGAACCACAAGGCCGGGCTGACGTTCGCGGCTGTGCTGCCGGCGATCCTGCGCTCGGACCCCGACATCGTCCTGATCGGCGAGATCCGCGACCGGGTCACCGCGCAACTCGCCGTCGAGGCCGCGCTCACCGGGCACCT
>DAITQD010000148.1:0-1060 GCA_036833255.1 Jatrophihabitantaceae bacterium | reverse complement strand
TCTGACGTCGACCTCCTTGCCGGTTTGCCCGACGATCCTGACGGGCAGGTAGCCGCACCGCATTTGCGACAACCCGGACACCGCGCCGACAAACCTCAGGTTTTCACTTAACACCGATTGTATATCGCGTGAAGTTTGTGTAAGGTCGCGCTCACGTTAAGTTTGTGTTTGCTGGTGGGGGCCGGCGACACCTAGCCGAAGGGCCGGGCGTGGACGCTCTCAGCGAGGTGGCGGTGCTCGACACCGCCGCACCCGAGCAGACGCATTCGCACGTCACCGCCCTGCCGGTACCTGCTGTGCACGAGGCGCCGGTCGACCAGGCGCGGCAGTCGCTCGAGATTCTCTTGCACGATCTGATCGAGGCCGGCGGCTCGGACCTGCACCTCACCGTCAACGCACCGCCTACCATCCGGGTCCACGGCGACCTGGGCTACCTGCCCGACTACGACCCGCTGACCAGCGCCGACACCGCGCTGCTCGTGCGCTGCGTCGTCAGCGCCGAGCAATGGGAGCGCTTCGAGCGCGACCTCGAACTTGACCTGGCTTACGACGTGCCCGGACTGAGCCGGTTTCGGGTCAACCTGTTCCAGCAGCGCAACTCCTACGGCGCGGTGTTCCGCGCCATCCCGCACGAGATCAAGCCGCTCGACGAGCTGGGCATCCCGGACCAGATCGCCCGGTTCGCATCCCTGCCGCGTGGCCTGGTGCTCGTCACCGGCCCGACGGGTTCTGGCAAGACGACCACCCTGGCTTCGCTGCTGGATCTGGCGAACCGCACCCGCAGCGACCACATCGTCACCATCGAGGACCCGATCGAGTTCCTGCACGAGCACAAGAAGTGCCTGGTGAACCAGCGCGAGGTCGGCGTCGACACCGAGGGATTCGCCACCGCACTCAAGCACGTGCTGCGCCAGGACCCCGACATCATCCTGGTCGGCGAGTTGCGTGACCTGGAGACCGTGTCGACGGCGATCACCGCCGCCGAGACCGGCCACCTGGTGCTCGCGACGCTGCACACCCAGTCGGCGGCGCAGACGATCGACCGCGTCATCGACATCTT
>DAITQD010000147.1:3969-6022 GCA_036833255.1 Jatrophihabitantaceae bacterium | reverse complement strand
GTCAGGTTGGTGAGATTCCGGCGAGTCGTCTCAGTTAGTTGACGCACGGTAGTTAGCGTTTCCTCGTTCAGTTTGTTCTCGGGACGGCCAGCGAGGGTGACGGCGATGCCGGTGTCGGCGGCGGTTGTGGCGTCGGCAACCGTTGCGTCCGTGGCCAGGTTCACGGTCGAGTACGTCGACGATGGCGGCGCCCGGGTGCAGGCTCCGCTTTCGATCTCGTCGCGGCGCCACCGGCCACGCGGCCGGCAGGGAATCTACCAACGCGCCAGCATGCATTTCCCAATGCCGCCGGGGCCAGAAGTGTGACCGGCTCTGCGCAGTCCGGGGTCATGTCGGCAGCCGCGGCGATCAGCACCGAACGGCTGACCAAGGATTACGGATCAGGCCGCGGGCTGTTCGATCTGGATCTGGAAGTCCGTCACGGCGAGATCATGGGATTCCTCGGCCCAAACGGGGCGGGCAAGAGCACCGCCATGCGCCTGCTGCTCGGCCTGGCCGCGCCGACGTCGGGCAGCGCTCGACTCCTCGGACTCGACGCGGTTCGTGACGGGCTCGCACTGCGGCGGCAGGTGGGTTACCTGGCTGACGACTTCGGGCTCTATCCGCGGCTCACCGGCGCGACGCTCTTGGACTACTTCGCCCGCCTGCGCGGCGGGATCTCAGCCGGCCGCATCGGCGAGCTCGCTGACCGTTTCGATGCGCAGCTGGACCGGCCAGTCCGGGAGCTGTCCACCGGAAACCGGCAAAAGATCGGGCTCATCCAGGCCTTCATGCACGACCCGCAACTGCTGATCCTCGACGAACCCATCGCCGGCCTCGATCCGCTCGTCCAGCACCGGTTCCACGAACTGCTGAGCGAAACCCGCGGCGAAGGCCGCACGGTGCTGCTCTCCTCGCACACCCTGTCGGAGATCGATCGAGTCGCGGACCGTGTCGCCATCATCCGGTCCGGAAGGCTCGTCGTCCTCGACGCGGTCGACCGACTGCGCCGCGTCGCCGTCCGCCGCTGGGAGATCGAATTCGCCAGGCCGCCCGCCGACGACGAGTTCCGGCGCATCGTGGGCGTCCGCCAGACGGACATCACCGGGAATCGATTGCAAATAGCCTTTGAAGGTTCGGCCAACGAAATCGTGAAGATGGCCGCGCGCCACGAAGTGATCGACATCGGCACCCGCGACGGCGATCTCGAGGAAATATTCCTGCGGTACTACCAAGACGATGAGCACGACGACGATGGCATCGAGTCATGACGGCCGCGATCTTCGCCATGGAACTGCGGTTACGGAGCCGCGCCGTTATCCTCGCAGCGGTCGGGCTCATCGGCCTGACGGCCGCTGTCGGGGCGCTGTTTCCCGCATTCGGGAACTCCATCGGCGACGTGCATCTACCGAGCGGTGTCAGCGACATCCTCGGCGGCGGGAACTTCGCCACGATCAGCGGTTGGCTGCAGGCCGAGGTGGTCAGCGTTTACGGCCCGCTCGTCGTTGCGGCCGTCGCAATCACGGCCGCAACCGCCACGACCGCCGGCGAGGAAGAAGACCGCATCCTCGCCCTCGTCCTGGCCCACCCCGTGCCGCGCTCACGGCTCGTGCTAGCGAAAGGCGCCGCAGTCGGCGTCCTGCTCGCCATGCTCACTGCTGCGATCTTTGTCGGACTCGTCCTCGCGGTCGCATTCGCTGGCGGTGGCATCGCTGTCGCCAATCTCGCCGCCGTGGCGCTGCACTTGCTGTTTCTCGGGTTCGCGCTTGCCGCGCTTGCCTTGGCCCTCGGGGCCGCCACCGGCCGGCGAGGCGCGACGACCGCCGCGGCGGCGGCCGTCACCGTCATCATGTTCTTCATAAACGGATTCGCGCCGACCATTCCCGCGATTTCATGGCTTCGGTACCTCACCGTATTTCACTACTACGAAGGGCAGAACCAGATCATGACCGGCGTCCACCCGGCCGGACTCGCGGTACTCGCCGCCCTCGCCGCCGCACTCACCACAGCGGCAGTCGCAGGCTTCGCACGACGCGACCTGCGCGGCTGACAGGTATCTTCGGCGGCAGCACCC
>DAITQD010000147.1:0-3869 GCA_036833255.1 Jatrophihabitantaceae bacterium | reverse complement strand
GTCGACGAAGCGGACCGAACAATGTGGAGTCGAACATTGCCAGTCAGCGCCGCTGCGGCGGCGGGCACGTACTGTGCCGTACATGAGCTACGAGGCGCTGTGGGTCGTCACCTTCGTCGATCAGTCCGATAGCGAGCGGATCCGGGCCGCGGGCCCGTTCCCCGCCTTGGAACCCGCGCAGAGCTTCGCGCGCGAACTCCGCGAGACCTGGCCGGAGGACCGGCCCGTCGAGATCGACGTGACCCAGTTGGAGTCGACCGACCCGATCAGCGACCTCGTTGCGGGCGACAGGTAGCCGACTGCCCCAGTCCCCTGACGCGGGGCTCAGCTGCGGATGACGCGCAGCAGGCTGTACGGCAGCAGCAGGACGACCGCCACGGGCAGCACCCACCACACGGCGATCGAGGTCGCCACGGACAGCACATAGGTCACCGCGATCGCGAGCACCACCCCGATCGCGATGCGCCAGTCGTCACCGATCACGAAGTCGTACCAGAACGCTCCGAACGCACGCAGCCGGGCAATCATGCCGCCACCGCCTCGGGCGTCGCGGCCGCCGGCGGCGGTGCGGACGCCGCCGTCCCTACCCGGCGCAGCAGCGCGATGAGCGCCAGCCCGAACACCGCCACGGCAGGTGCGAGCGCGAGCAGCGCGGCATCGGCGGCCGGCCAGTCCGCACCCGCCCCTTCAGCCGCCCAGAACATCCCGAACGCCGTGAGCATGACGCCGACGACGAACTTCATGCCGTTCTCCGGCACGCGGGCCAGCGGCGCGCGCACGGCGATCCCCAGCATGGCCACGGCGGTCACCGCACAACCCGCGGCGAGCGCGGCCAGCGGAACGTCGTGGGCATTGCTGCCGAAGGTCACGACGATGAAGGCCACTTCGAGTCCTTCGAGCAGCACGCCTTTGAACGACAGGGTGAACGCGTACCAGTCAGCCACGCCGCCGCGGCTGCGCGCCGAGGTCGCCCGTGCTGCCGCGAGTTCGGTGCGGAAGATCTCAGCCTCGTCGTGCAGCGCCTTGTGTCCACTCCCCCGCAGGATGGCCTTGCGCAGCCACTGCAGCCCGAAGATCAGCAGCAGCGCACCGACGACCAGGCGCAGTGCGCGCAGCGGTATCGCGGTCAGTGCCGGCCCCAATGCGGCGACGATGATCGCGAGCACGCCGAGCGCGGCGGCCATTCCGGTGAGCGCCGAGCGCCACTGCCGGTGCGCCGTGCCCGCGGCCAGAATGATCGTCAGGGCCTCGACGGCCTCCACCACGCAGGCCAGGAACACCGCCGTAAACAGCGCCCAACCGTTCATGACATCAACCCTAACGTCGCCGACTGCGCCCGGTTGACAGCATCCCGGTCGACCCTCGAGCTCAACAAGTTGTGACAGCTCAGGCGACGCCGACAGCCCGCTCGAGGGTTGCCAGTTCGTCGTCGAGGTAGGTGAGCAGCCGCTGCAGGTGGGGCACCGTCCGGCGGCAGCCGGTGAGCCCGAACGCGATCACGTCGGAGTAACTCGCGCAGGTGATGTTCAGCGCCTGCCCGTCCAGCGGGATCGACAGCGGGTACTGCCCGTCCAGGCGGGCGCCGTTCCAGTACATCGGCTTGCGCGGGCCGGGCACGTTCGAGATCACCAGGTTGAACGGCGGACGCATGACGCCATTCAGCCGCAGCAACGGCAGCACCACGAGCGGGCTCAGCCCAACGGCGCTCATTGCGAGGATCTGCATCTGGCTCATGCCCTTCAGCGACTCCTTACCCTCGGTCATCGAGTCGTGGACGCTGCGCAGGCGCAGCGCGGCATCGTCGAGATGGGTGCCGAGGTTGCACATCACGGCACCCACGGCGTTGCCCCCGCCGTCACCCGATCCGCCGTCCTCGGTGTGTAGCGACACCGGAACCATCGCGATCAACGGCGCGTCGGGCAGCGCGTCCAGGCTCTGCATGTAGCCGCGGAGCGCGCCCGAGCACATGGCGAGCACGACGTCGTTGACGGTTGCGTCAGCGGCCTTGCCGACCTGCCGGATGCGTTCCATCGGCCACCGCTGTGCGGCGAAGCGCCGGGCCCCGGTGATCGGCACGTTGAACATCGTCTTTGGCGCCGAGAACGACAGCGAGCCACTGTGGTCGTTCAGGCCGCGCTTGACGCTGCGGGCCAGGGCCGGGACGAGCCCGGCGGCCTCGCCGACAGCGTCGAGGGCCCCGCGGACGGCGGAGAACGGCAGAGCGGCGAGCCCGCTCGCATCGGTGTTGCGCGCGCGGCCCTCGCGCTCACGGAGCGCCCACGGCGCCGGCATGTCGCGCTGGGCCGGGTCCTCGCTGAGCATGCGGGACAGCATCCGCGTCGCCGCCACCCCGTCGATGAGCGCGTGATGCATCTTGAAGTACAGGGCGTATCGGCCGTCGTCGAGACCTTCGATCAGGTTGATCTCCCACAGGGGGCGGTGCCGGTCGAGCAGCGAGGAGTGCAGCCGGGAGCACAAAGCCAGCAGCTCCAACACGCGCCCGGGTTGCGGCAGGGCGTTGCGCCGCACATGGTGCTCCAGGTCGAAATCGTCGTCGGCCTCCCACCCCCACTGGCCGAGCGAGGTGATCGAGCGCCGAGCACGCTTCTGGAACAGGGGGGCCACCTCGTCGGCGGCGATCGCGGCGTCGAACATGGCGCGGACGTCCATCGCATCCGCGTCTTCCGGCGGCTGGAACAGTTGCAGGCTGCCGACGTGCATCGGGTGTTCGCGTGACTCGATCATCAGGAACATCGCGTCGGTGGGCGACATGGGACGCAGCATCAGCGGTTCTCTCGGTCCGGGCCCCCGACCATCTCGGCGTGGCTTGGGCTACCTGCGAGTCTGGCACTCACGCCCGCTCGGTGGGCGGTCACCGTGCGGGCGGGATGTGCACCTGCCCGTGCGCATCGGCGCAATTGGTGGCGTGGTGGGCGGGCGCGTCCGCGTGGTCGGCTTGCAGTGTCACGTGCCCAATGCCGTAGCGATCCGCGAGCACCAGGCGCAGCCGCGAACTCACCTCATGACAGTCGTGCGGAGCCCCGACCAGGACGTGCGCCGACACCGCGGACTCCCCCGAGCCGATCTGCCAGACGTGCAGGTCGTGTAACTCGGCCACTCCGTCGACCGCGGCTAGTTCGGCGCCCAGCGCGTCCGGATCGACTCCGCGCGGTGCGCCCTCGAGGAACACGCGGCCGGCAGCGCGGACGAGCCCGAATCCCGTCCACGCCATGAGCGCCGCGACCGCGAGCGATGCGACCGGGTCGGCCCGCGTCCAGCCGCTGGTGAGGATGACCACACCGGCCACGAACGTCGCCCCGAACGCCCAGACATCGGTGACCAGGTGGGCCAGCACGCCGCGCACGTTGAGGCTGCTCCGGTCGGCGCGGCTCGCCAGCCAGGTGGCCAGCACGTTGACGGCCGCACCGCCCAGCGCGACGACGGCGACCACGCCGCCGTGCACCGCGTCGGGATGCACCAGGCGCCGGATCCCCTCGACGGCGAACCACAACGCCAGCAGCAGCAGGGTGATCCCGTTCGCCTGTCCCGACAGCGCGTCGACGCGGGCAAAGCCGTATGTGTAGGCACCCTTGGCCGGGCGTTGGGCGATCTTCGAGGCAATGACGGCGACGAGCAGTGCCGCGGCGTCGGTGATCATGTGCCCGGCGTCGGTGAGCAGCGCAAGTGAGTGTGCGAGCAGCCCGGCGACCACCTCGGCGACCATGAACGCCACGACCACAACGAACGCGCCCGACAACCAGCGCCGGTCGGCGGCCCCCGACAGCCGGGGAGCATGCGAGTGATCGTGACTCACCTGTCCACTGTCACACAACCCGGCGGATTCAGCTCGACCCAGCCGCGCGTGACGC
>DAITQD010000146.1:3673-6034 GCA_036833255.1 Jatrophihabitantaceae bacterium | reverse complement strand
CACCAGATACGACAAGCACGCCATCGTCCACCGCGGCGGCCTCGTCCTCGCAGCCGTGCTGCTCTGGCTCACCGACTTAGGAGACACGTCCTAAGCCAACCCAGCGGATGGTCGCGAACCCCTCATCGCCTACTTGATCCCAACCGGTAGCAATTGCTTGCAGTGGCAACACCGGATGAGGGTTGATCACGGGTGAGTTGTGGTCGACATGCAACCACAACTGGCAGTTGATCAAGGTCGCATGGACGCGTCGGACCGCTGCTTTCACGTGCCGCGACCGTCACTGGGACCTGCCTTTACTCCTGCTCGAGGCCGCGGCGCGCGGCGCGGTCGGCGGCCCGGCCGAATGCGCTGACCAACCCCTGTACCGCGAGCGGACGCAGCCGGGCGAGCATCGCGACGACCTGCTCGTGATCGATCTCGCCGCGCTGGTAGGGCCCCCAGACCGCATTCACGAAGACCTCGGTCAGCCCGTTCGCGACCGCGGTCGCGTGCTCGTCGATGATCCGCGCGGAGTCGTGCAGCACGCTCGTCGGGACGGGCAACCGCATCAGCTCGACGGCATGGCCCAGCACCGCGGCCGAGGTACGAAAGGCAGTCTCGCCCACCGACTCCAGCGCGCCGACCTGCACGAGGTAGCCGATCTCCTCGTCGGTGAGGCGCCGGCCCACCCGCCGGTCGAGGCCGGCCCGGTCGAGTTCCTCGCTCTGGTCAGGCAACCACGGAGCGAGGACCGCGGCGTGGACGGCGTACTCGGCCGGATCGGCCTCGACCGGGATCCGCGCGAGCACCCGCTCGATCGCGGCGAGGGTGTAGCCGTGTTCCTGCAGGGTGCGGATAAGGTCGAGTCGCATCCGGTGCCGCCCACTGTAGTACGCAACCCGGCCGCGGCGCTGCGGCGGAGGCAGCAGGCCCTCGGTTGCGTAGAACCGGACCGTGCGTACCGTCATCCCGGTACGCCCGGCGAGTTCGTCGATCGTGAACTCGTCGGCGTCCGCTGATACCGGGAGCGCCATACGGGGAGCGTAGACCAGGACACATTCACTGGCGCTTGATAACTGTGACAGTGATACTGGCAGTATCACGCACACTCCGAGGATCTCGTTGAGGACGGTAAGCACATGACCGAGCGACACTTGTGGAGCGAGAAATGAGTACTGAAGCGTTCGTCTACGACGCCGTACGGACCCCGCGCGGGCGTGGCAAGAGCAGCGGATCGCTGCACGCCACCAAGCCGGTATCGCTTGTCGTCGGCCTGCTCGACGAGCTGCGCAAGCGCAACCCGGGGCTGGACCCGGCCCAGGTGGAGGACATCATCCTCGGCTGTGTCACACCCGTCGGCGAGCAAGGCGCGGACATCGCGCGCACCGCGGCGCTGGCTGCCGGGTACGAGACCTCCGGTGCCGGTTTCCAGATCAACCGCTTCTGCGCCTCAGGCCTGGAAGCCGTGAACATCGCGGCGCAGAAGGTGCGCTCGGGCTGGGAGGATCTGCTGCTTGCCGGCGGCGTCGAGTCGATGTCACGCGTGCCGATGGGCTCCGACGGCGGGCCGTGGGCGATGGACCCCGAGACGGCCTACGCGACCAGCTTCGTCCCGCAGGGCGTCAGCGCCGACCTGATCGCCACCATGGAGGGCATCAGCCGCCACGACGTCGACCTCTTCGCCACCGAGTCGCAGACGCGCGCAGGGAAGGCTCTCGCCGACGGCGCGTTCAGCCGCTCGGTGATCCCGGTCCTCGATCTCAACGGCCAGATCGTGCTCGACCACGACGAGTTCCCCCGCCCCGGCACCACCCCCGAGTCGCTCGCCGGTCTCAAGCCGTCCTTCGAGGCCCTCGGCGAGATGGGCGGCTTCAACGCCGTCGCGCTGCAGAAGTACCACTGGGTCGAGAAGATCAACCACGTGCACACGCCCGGCAACTCCTCCGGCATCGTCGACGGTGCGGCGCTCATGCTGATCGGCAGCGAGCAGGCGGGCACCGACCTGGGCCTCACGCCGCGGGCCCGCGTCGTCGCCACCGGCGTCGTGGGCACCGAGCCGACGATCATGCTCACCGGCCCGGTACCGTCGGCGCAGAAAGCCCTGGCCAAGGCCGGCATGACCGCCGACCAGATCGACCTGTTCGAGGTCAACGAGGCGTTCGCGGCCGTCGTGCTCAAGTTCATGCGCGACCTCAACGTCCCGCACGAGAAGGTGAACGTCAACGGTGGCGCGATTGCCCTGGGCCACCCGCTCGGTGCCACCGGCGCGATGATCCTCGGCACT
This sequence comes from Jatrophihabitantaceae bacterium, assembly GCA_036833255.1. Taxonomy (GTDB): domain Bacteria; phylum Actinomycetota; class Actinomycetes; order Mycobacteriales; family Jatrophihabitantaceae; genus QHCC01. Next base: position 3,768 of record DAITQD010000146.1, on the reverse strand, counting down.
GTCATCGACGAACTCGAGCGCCGCGACCAGCGCTTCGGCCTGGCCACCCTGTGCGTCGGCGGCGGCATGGGCGTCGCCACCATCGTCGAGCGTCT
>DAITQD010000146.1:0-3573 GCA_036833255.1 Jatrophihabitantaceae bacterium | reverse complement strand
AACACGATCCGCTGGGACCAGGACGCCGACGGCATCGTCACGCTGACCCTCGACGATCCGAGCCAGCGCGCGAACACGATGACGGCGGACTACCAGAAGTCGATGACGGCCGCCGTCGACCGGCTGCACGCCGAGAAGGACGCCATCACCGGCGTCATCATCACCTCGGCGAAGAGCACCTTCTTCGCAGGTGGCGACCTGAAGCTGCTGTCGCAGGTCACCGACGACAATGCCGCCGAGTTCGGCGCGGGCGTCACCAAGATCAAGGCCGATCTGCGTCGGCTCGAGACTATGGGCAAGCCGGTGGTCGCCGCGCTGAACGGCGCCGCGCTCGGTGGCGGCCTGGAGATTGCGCTGGCCTGCCACCACCGCATCGCGCTCGACAACCCGAAGTCACAGTTCGGCCTGCCCGAAGTCACCCTCGGCCTGCTGCCCGGTGGCGGCGGCGTCACCCGAGTGACGCGCCTGCTCGGCATCGCCGACGCTCTGATGAAGGTGCTCCTGCAGGGCACCCGCTTCACGCCGGCCGATGCCGTCCAGGTCGGGCTGATCCACGAACTGGCGGCGACGCCCGAGGCGATGCTTGACGCGGCCCGCGCATGGATCAAGGCCAACCCCGAGGCCGTCCAGCCATGGGACGCCAAGGGCTACCGGATGCCCGGCGGCGTCCCGTCCAACCCGAAGCTCGCGGGCATGCTGCCGGCGTTCCCGGCCAACCTGCGCAAGCAGCTCAGGGGCGCCCCGATGCCCGCGCCGCACCACATCATGTGCGCGGCCGTCGAGGGCGCGACCGTTGACATCGACACCGCGTTCACGATCGAGGGCCGCTACTTCGTCGACCTCGCGCGGGGCCAGGTCGCGAAGAACATGATCCAGGCGTTCTGGTTCGACCTGAACTCGATCAACGCCGGCGGATCGCGGCCGGACGGCTACGAGCCGCGGCCGGCCAAGAAGGTCGCGATCCTCGGCGCGGGCATGATGGGCGCCGGTATCGCCTACGTCAGCGCGCGCAACGGCATCGAGGTCGTGCTCAAGGACGTCTCGCTCGAGGCGGCCGAGAAGGGCAAGTACTACTCGAAGAAGATCCTCGACAAGGCCATCTCGCGCGGCAAGTCCACCGAGGCCAAGCGCGACGAGGTCCTCGCCCGCATTACCCCGACAGCCGACTACGCCGACCTGGCCGGCTGCGACCTCATCGTGGAGGCCGTCTTCGAGAAGGTGTCGCTCAAGCACGAGGTCTTCGCCCAGGCCGAACCGGTCGTCGCACCGGACGCGCTGCTCGGCTCGAACACGTCGACCCTGCCGATCACCGGACTGGCCGAGGGCGTGCAGCGCAAGGCCGACTTCATCGGCCTGCATTTCTTCTCTCCCGTCGACAAGATGCCGCTGTTGGAGATCATCCGCGGCGAGCGGACCTCCGACGCGGCGCTGGCACGTGCGCTGGATTATGCGGCCCAGATCAAGAAGACGCCGATCGTCGTCAACGACAGTCGGGGCTTCTTCACCAGCCGCGTCATCGGGACGTTCGTCAACGAGGCACTCGCCATGTTGGGCGAGGGCATCCACCCCGCCACGATCGAGCAGGCCACGACGCAGGCCGGCTATCCGGTCGGCGCGCTGCAGCTTGCCGACGAGCTGAACATGGAGTTGTTTCTCAAGATCCGCAACGAGGCACGCGAGGCCGCCGAGGCGGCCGGCGGCAGCTACCCGCGGCATCCGGCCGAGGACGTCGTCGACAAGATGGTCGAGCTGGGCCGCCCCGGCCGGCTGCGTGGCGCCGGCTTCTTCGACTACGACGAGAACGGCAAGCGGACCGGGCTGTGGCCAGGGCTGGCCGAGGTCTTTCCGGTCAAGGGCAACCCGGCCGACGTCGACCTGCACGAACTCGAGGAGCGGATGCTCGTCATCGAGGCGGTCGAGTCCGCACGGTGCGTCGAGGAGGGCGTGATCGACAAGACGGCCGATGCCAACATCGGGTCGATCATGGGCATCGGGTTCCCGCCGTGGACCGGCGGTGTGCTGCAGTACATCAACGGCTATCAGGGCGGCGTTGCCGGCTTCGTCGAGCGTGCCGACCAGCTGGCCGAGCGCTACGGCGACCGGTTCACCCCGAACCCGCTGCTGCGCAAGGGCGAGACCTTCTGAGCACGATGCCCGGGCCGCTTGCGGGACTCCGCGTCGTCGAACTACCGGCGCTCGGACCGGTGCCCTTCCTTGGCATGCTGCTGGCCGACCTCGGCGCCGAGGTCGTGCGTATCGACAAGCTGCCCGGCCAAGCGGGGATGTTCAGCGCCCTCCCGGCCGGCCCGCTCGGTCGCGGGCGCCGTTCGATCGGCCTCGACCTACGCCAGCCCGGTGCCGCCGAGGTCGTGCTACGGCTGGCAGAGCGGTCAGACGCACTGATCGAGGGGTTTCGTCCGGGCGTGGCCGAACGGCTCGGCGTGGGGCCGGACGCAGTGCTCGCACGTAATCCTCGCCTCGTCTACGGACGGATGACCGGCTGGGGCCAGGACGGCCCGCTGGCCGCCACCGCCGGCCACGACATCACCTACCTGGCGATCTCCGGCCTGCTGCACGGCATCGGTCCGGCCGATGGTCCGCCGGTGCCGCCGATCAACTACGTCGCCGACTTCGGCGGCGGTTCGATGTTCCTCGCGACCGGTCTGCTCGCGGGCCTGCTGCACGCGCGCGCGACCGGGGAGGGCCAGGTCATCGACGCCGCGATGACCGAGGGCGCGGCCTATCTCAGCTCGATGACCCGCACCTTCCAGGCAGCCGGCGGCTGGCGGGATGAGCGGGGCGCCAACATGCTTGACGGCGGGGCGCCGAACTACCGCTGCTACGAGTGCTCCGACGCCCGCTTTGTCGCGGTGGGGGCGCTCGAACCGCAGTTCTGGGCCGCGCTGATCGGCGCCCTCGGACTGGACGCAGCCACCACCCCGTCACCCTACGACCCGGCGCATTGGCAGGCCTGCGAGTCGCTGCTTGCCGCGACGTTCGCGACGAAGACCCGCGACGAGTGGGCGACGATCTTCGCGCCACTCGACGCCTGCGTCGCGCCGGTGCTGACGCTGGCCGAATCTTCGGCGCACCCGCACAACGTGACGCGCGGTTCGTTCACCCAGGTGGGCGACGCGACGCTCGCCGCGCCGGTGCCCAGGTTCTCGGCCACTCCGGGAGCCACCGGCCCGCTGACCGCGGTCGGCGCCGACAGTGCGGCGCTACTGGCCGAGCTGGGCTTCACCGCGGCCGAACTGGCCGCGCTGCGCGCCGCAATCGCGATCGCATAACCCACCAACGCCTATCGTTGTCGGGTGATCGAACCCGAGTACACGTCGTCCAGCGAACCGGCAGGGCTCGACGCCGCCGAGTTGGCGCTGTGCCTACGGATCCTGGCGCAAGTCGAGACGCTGCCGCCGGAGCACCCCGACGCCGTCGCGATCCGACGGGCTACTGGCCGAGTCTTCAAGATGGTGAAGCAGGCGCGCCGCTACGAGCGGCGCGATGCCATCGCGGCAGCTGACCGCGCCGTGATCGCCGCGACCGCGACCGGTTCACCGCAACGGGTCGACG
>DAITQD010000145.1:0-6191 GCA_036833255.1 Jatrophihabitantaceae bacterium | reverse complement strand
GGCAAAGTCGGTCCCGGACGTGGCCAAGCTGGCGCTCGCGCTGGAGAACGCCGCCGCCGAGACGTACACCTTCGCAGCGATCAATGTGAAGGACATCGGCGGCATCATGACGGCGGCGGCGATCCAGCCGGTCGAGACCATGCACGCGGCTATCCTCAGTTTCGTGCTCGGCGAGTACCCCGTGCCGGTGTCGTTCATCGGTACAAGTAATGCCGTCCAGCTCAACGCGCTGACTGCATGACCCTAAGGAGTGCACGTGTCGCGAGTGATCCGGGACGGTCATCCCGGTCGGCTGTGGGTCGGGCTGACTACCCTGCTGGCCGTCGTGATTCTCACCTGCGCGTGTGGCCCTACGCCGAAGAAGCCCGGAGGCGAAGGCAAGACACCCTCCGCCTCCGGCTCGACTACGGTGAACGTCAAGAACTTCTCGTTCGATCCGCATAACCTCACAGTGACCAAGGGCACCAAGATCACCTGGAAGTTCGAGGACTCCACCGACCACACCGTCACGGCGAACGACAAGAGCTTCACGTCGAAGAAACTGAAGAGCGGTGGGACGTACTCCTTCACGTTCAACACGCCGGGCAAGTACGCGTACATCTGCAGCATTCACCAGTACATGACGGGCTCCGTCACCGTCAAGTAACCACGTCGGCCTCGGTGCTGTGGCTCTCCGCGCGGCCGGCGGTGAGCACCTGCAGTGTGTCCTTACCGATCTCGAGCTTGCCGAGCATGGATCCCTCCTCGTCTCGGTGTGCCGTCACGCGGCTACGCGAACCTTCTCGGGGACCACGGTAACCGCGGGCGGGGTGACCTTCTGGCCGCGCGCGCCGAAGGGCACAGCGAGCCGGAAGATCTTGGCCCAGGTCGAGCCGATCTGCTTGGAGAATCGCCCGCTGTTGTAGGGCAGTCCGTACTTCTCGCAGAGGGCCTGCACCTCAGGCGCGATCTGCGGGTAACGCCGGGCCGGGATGCCCGGGAAGAGGTGGTGTTCGATCTGGTGCGACAGGTTGCCCGACAGGACGTGGAACAGCTTGCTGCCGGTGATGTTGGCCGAGCCCATCATCTGTCGCACGTACCACTCACCGCGGGACTCGTTCTCGGTCTCCTCCTGCGTGAACGTGGCGACCCCACTCGGGAAGTGACCGCAGAAGATGATCGAGTACGCCCACACGTTGCGCACCAGGTTCGCCGCCGCATTACCCGCCAGCGTGGACAGGAACAGCGGGCCGGTGAGCGCAGGGAAGAGCAGGTAGTCCTTGAGCGTCTGCCGGCCGACCTTCTTCATCATGCCGCGGCGCAGATCCTTGGTGTCGGACCACTTCGTCTTGCGGGCGATGAGGTTCTCGGCCTCGAGATCGTGGGCCATGACGCCGTATTGGAAGAACACCATGAGCAGGAATGCGTACACCGGATTGCCCAGGTAGGACGCGTTCCACTTCTGCGACTCGTCCATCCGAAGAATGCCGTAGCCGATGTCGCGATCCTTGCCGAGGATGTTCGTGTAGGTGTGGTGCATGTAGTTGTGCGAGTGGCGCCACTGGTCGCCGGGGCAGGCGGTGTCCCACTCGAACATCTTGGAGTTCAGCGCCGGGTCCCGCATCCAGTCGTACTGGCCGTGCATGACATTGTGGCCGATCTCCATGTTGTCGAGGATCTTCGACAGCGAGAGCGCCGCGACGCCGGCCAGCCAGAGCGGCGGCAGGAAGCCGAGGAAGAAGGAGCCTCGGCCAACCACCTCAAGAGCACGCTGTGCCTTGATGACCTTGTAGATGTAGTCGCGGTCTTGCTTGCCCAGGTCGTTGGCGACCCGCAGGTGGATCGCGTCGAGTTCGCGGCCGAGTTCGTCGACCTGCTCGGGCGTCAGAGTGACGGTTGCGTTGGTCATGGTGGGTTTCTCCTTGTATCTCAAGGTGTTCAGAGGTCGAGGGCGACGTCGCCGACAGGAACGGAGATACAGAGCTGAATCTCGGTGTCGGGGTCGGCGTCGGTGTCGCCGGTACGGATGTTGCGCGTGCAGCCGGTCGTCTTGACCTTCGTGCACGAGAAGCAGATGCCCATGCGGCAGCCGTATTCCGGCGTCAGGCCGGCGGCCTCGGCCTGTTCGAGCAGCGTGGCGCCGCTGTTGTCGGCCGTGCGCCCGCTGCGCTCGAAGCTCACCGCACCGGTGGCCGCGCCGTCGGTGAGAACCGGTGCCGGCGCGAATTCCTCGGAGTGCAACCGGTCGCTGAGGCCGCGCCCGTCGTAGAGCGCGCGGACGGACTTCATCAGGCCGGGCGGCCCGCAGAGGAACGTCTGGGCGTCGGCGTGCCACGGCGCGGCGGCGTCGAGGTGCGCCCGGCCGAAGTAGCCGTGCAGGTCGCCGCCGTTCTCCTGGTCGGTATAGGCGAGGACGACGCGGACGTTGTCGTGCTCCGCGGCCAGGGCGAGCAGGTCGTCGCGGTAGGCCACGTCGTGCTCGGTGTAGGCGTAGTGCAGGAACGTCAGGTCGCCGGCGTAGCCCTCGTCGCACAGCGTGCGCAGCATCGACAGCACCGGGGTGATGCCGCTGCCGCCGCTGATGAGCAGCATCTTGTCCGGACGCTGCTGCGGGAGCCGGAATGTGCCGTCGGCCTGGGCGAGTCCGACCACCAGGCCCGGCGCCGCGTTGGCGTGCAGGTACTGCGAGACGACGCCCTCGGGGTGCGCCTTGACGGTGAATTCGAGGCGGCCGTCGTCGCGGTACTGAGAGCAGGCCGGTGAGTAGCACCGGGTACGGCGCACACCGTCGACGTCGACGGTGACCTGCACGAACTGGCCGGCCTGAAAACCGCGCCACTGGCGCGTGGGCCGCAGGGTCAGGGTGACGGTGTCCGCGGTGGATCGGCGGACCTCGGTTACCTCGGCGCGCACGTCACGCACCGTGAGCATGGGGTTGACCAGTTCGAGGTAGCGGTCGACGCCGTGCGGGGTCGCCAGCGCCTCGAAGAGCGCGAGCGGCGACAGCCGTCGGCGCGTTGGTCGGGCAGGTGCCACAGTGCTCATCACTGCCTCCTTCAGGATCGGTGTCGAACGAGACTCAGTGCACGTTCGTACACTCAACAAGTGAAACCGTTCTGCCGACCGACGTCAACCCATGTCAGTGTGACGTCGGGGACATCTCGCCGGCACCGAATTCGGTGGACGCGCGTACTCTCCTAGTTGTGAGCGAGGCAGTGATCCGCACGGCGAGTCGCGCGGAACGCAAGGAGCGCACCCGGCAGGCTCTGCTCGACGCCACCCTCAAGCTGATCGCTCAACGCAGTCTGGCGAGCATCAGCCTGCGCGAGGTGGCGCGCGAGGCAGGCATCGTGCCAACGGCGTTCTATCGCCACTTCGAGTCCATCGACACGCTAGGCATTGAACTCGTCGACGAGAGCATGCGCCCGTTACGCCAGATGATCCGCGACACCCGACGTAGCTCGGCGGGTAAAGGCGACATCATCAGCGCGACGGTGGAGATCCTCGCGCGGCAGGTGCGCGACAACCCGGCGCAGTTCCGATTCCTCAGCCGCGAACGCTACGGCGGCGTGCACGCCGTTCGCCGTGCCATCGCCACCGAGCTACGACTGTTCACCAGCGAGCTCACGATCGACCTGGCGCGGATGACGGCCGGCCTCGAGTGGACCTCGGACGACCTGGAGATGACCGCCGACCTGATGGTGTCGGCGATGCTCGCGGCCGTCATGGAATTGCTCGAGGTCGACAAGCGGCACGCGGAGGACGAGCAGGTCATCCTGGATCGGGCCGAACGGCAGTTGCGCCTGATCGCCTTGGGTATGAGCGTCTGGCGAAGCGCTCCCTAACCCGCCGTGAGGCGGGGTCAGCTGGCCTGCGGCAGGCCGGCGGCCACCTCGTCGACGAGGCCGGCCAAGGTGGCATCCAGTTCGGTGACACCCCCGGCGCTGTGCGTCGACAGCTCGACGTCGACCCAGCGCCAGCGCAGCGCCAGGTCGGGGTGGTGGTCGAGCGCCTCGCACTGCGGGGCGAGCCGGTTGATGAACTCGACCGCGGTGGGAAAGTCGGCGAACTCGATCGAACGCGACAGCTTCTCGGTCGTCCCCGTCCAACCCGCGTGCAACGCCGCGAGCCGTGCCTCGATGTCGTCCTGGCCGAGCATTCCCTGCGACATGCGCACCTCCGGATCAATGGGCTGGAAGTCCACCGTAGCGAGGCCGTATAGCCTCAGCTCTCGTGACGGACCGGCTGGTATGGATCGACTGCGAGATGACGGGGCTCGACGTGCGCCGCGATGCGCTGATCGAGGTGGCGGTGCTCATCACCGATGCCGAGCTGACCCTGCTCGACGAGGGTCTGGACGTGATCATCCATACCCACGACGACGTGCTTGCAACCATGGTGCCGTTCGTGCGCGACATGCACGCGTCGTCGGGCTTGACCGATCAGGTGCGCGGGTCGACGGTCACGCTCGGCGAGGCCGGGACGATGGTGCTCGACTACATCAAGAAGCACGTCCCGGAGGCCAAGTCGGCCCCGCTGTGCGGGAACTCGATCGCCACCGACCGCGGCTTCCTCGCCCGTGACATGCCCGCCCTGGACGAGCACCTGCACTACCGGATGATCGACGTCTCCTCCATCAAGGAACTGGCGAAACGGTGGTACCCGCGGGTGTACCAATCCCAGCCCGCGAAGGGCCTGGCCCACCGGGCACTGGCCGACATCCACGAGAGCTTGCATGAGCTGATCTTCTACCGGCAGACGCTGTTCGTTCCGCAGCCGGGACCCTCGCTCGAACAGGCGCGCGGCGCCGCCAATGCAGTTCTCGGCGTCGCGGACGGGCAGGTAGACTGACCCGGCTCGGTGAGTGATCGCCGGACATGGTGGGTGTAGCTCAGGTGGTAGAGCGCCGCGTTGTGGTCGCGGATGTCGCGGGTTCAAGTCCCGTCACTCACCCCATTGCGACCCGTCGTGTCGACCGTGATCGGCGGGGTGCGGGTGGTAGGACGAAGTCATGTCCGGTAGCCCACCGCCCTCGATGCTCGCCGGCGTACGACCGGCATCGGCCGGACCGCAGCCGCACTGGGGTCGCCGGGCAGGCCTCGGCATTCTCTTGGTCGTCGTGTTGCTCGGTGCCTTCGGTGCGCTGGACGTGCACAGCCGCACGACTACCTCCAGCAGCAACGGCTACACGGTCTCGGTGACCTATCCGCAGGTGGCGCGAGCCGGCCTGGACACGCCGTGGCGGGCGCGGGTACACCGCGCGGGCGGGGTGAATACCGATCTCACCCTTGCGGTGAGTTCTGCCTACTTCCGCATGTTCGAGACGCAGGGCTTCTACCCGAACCCCGACAGCGCCACCAACGACGGCGACTACGTGTACATGCGTTTCACCAATCTGCGACCAGGCCGGGACTTCGTACTCGAGTACGACGCCTATATCCAGCCGGCCAGCCAGATCGGCAAGTCGGGCACGGTGCGGCTGCTGGTTGGCGGCCAGGAGGTTGCCCGAACCTCGTTCCACACCTGGCTGGTGCCGTAAACGGAAATCGTCTTCCGCGCAATGTTCGTCTTCGGGTTTCTCTGGTTCGTTACCCGCGTCGTGGGCCGGTCGACGCTCGGCGAACTCAGCACCTTCCAGCTGCTGCTTTACGTAACGATGGGTGACCTGGTCCAGCAGGCGGTGACGCAGCAGGATTCCTCGGTCACGTCCGCTGTGCTCGCCGTCGGCGTCTTCGCCCTGCTGACCGTGGCGCTGTCGTGGCTCAACACCAGATCACGCCGCATCCGCCCGATAACCCATGGCGTCCCGGCGGTCATCGTCGACGACGGCGAACCGGTCCTGTCCATCCTGCGGTCCGAGCGCATCTCCATCGACGACCTGATGACGGCGGCTCGCGAACAGGGCGTCGAGCGCTTCGACAACATCCGCGTCGCCGTCCTGGAGACCAACGGGCGCATCTCTTTCTTCACGCACGACCGCCAGTCACAGGGGTCACCGGAGCGGCCACCAGTCGGGTAGCCGAGGGCGGATTCGTCGCAGCCCACCCCGCCCCTCGGGCCCCGGCGGGTCGATTCCAGCCGCGGCCGACATGATAAAGTTTCGTCTCGGCCCGCCTTGGTGGGCCGCTCGTTTGTAAGGCGCCGCTAGCTCAACTGGCAGAGCAGCTGACTCTTAATCAGCGGGTTCGGGGTTCGAGTCCCTGGCGGCGCAC
>DAITQD010000144.1:0-6202 GCA_036833255.1 Jatrophihabitantaceae bacterium | reverse complement strand
CCTCAAGGCGGGGGTCTCCGACTGGCGGGAGTGGGTGGGGCAGCCGTCGTGGTCCGCGACACCGTGGGGCGACGAGGACTCGCCCGTCATCGTCGCCGCCGCCGAGACGGCGCTCGAACGCGAGCTGTCCGCCCTGCTGATGCACGGCGCGCGGAAGCCGAAGACCCGCTCCCTCGCGGCCGGTGCAGTACTCGCCGCGCAAGGGGATCCGGGCGATTCGCTGTTCCTCGTCCTGGACGGCGTGCTCGACGTCAGCGTGGACGGTCGCAAGCTCGGTGAGCTCGGCCCGGGCGCAGTGGTCGGCGAGCGCGCGATTCTCGAGTCATCCCCACGGACGGCGACACTGACTGCCGTGACCCAGGTGAAGGTGGCGACGGCACCAGCAGATGCGCTCGATCTCGAAGCGTTGGCTCAGCTCGCCCAGGGGCACCGCCGCGAGTTGGCGGACGTCCCGTGTGTCCCGTGAGGTTCGTTCCTCTCGGCGTCCGCGGATCAACGCCCGCGCCCGGGACGGAGTTCGTCCGCTACGGCGGGCACACCAGTTGCATTGCGGTGCTCGCCGACGGCGACGACGTGCCGCATCTCCTGCTCGATGCCGGTACGGGCCTGCGTGCGCTGCCGACGCTGCTGGGCGCGCAACCGTTCTCCGGAAGGATCGTGCTGACTCACCTGCATTGGGACCACGTGCATGGGCTGCCGTTCTGCCGATCCGTCGACCATCCCGGGGCCCGGGTGTCGCTGCATGTCCCCGTCGACAGCGCCGATACTGATCCGAAGCGCCTGCTCGCGCGGGCCTTCTCACCGCCCCACTTCCCGATCGGGCCGGACGGTCTGCTCGGCGAGTGGCAGTTCCTCCCGCTGCTGCCGGGCGCTATCGGTTCAACGGTGACCGTCGCGCCGATAGCGCACAAGGGCGGCACCACGTTCGGAGTCCGGGTCGCGATGGACGGCGCGGTACTTGCCTATCTGCCGGATCACGCATTGCACGACGACACGTCGCCACCGGACCGCACCGCTGCCGAGCGGCTCGTTACCGGAGCCGACGTACTGCTGCATGACGGCCAGTTCGTGGCCGCCGAGCAGAACATTGCCCGCGAGTACGGGCACGCGACCATCGAAGCGGTGCTGGACTTCGCCGACCGCTGCGGCGTAGGCGCGGTCGTGCTTACCCACCACGGCCCCGGGCGCACCGACGACCAACTCGACGAACTCGCGGCGCGGTTCGGGCACACCGCCGAGGGCCGGCCGGTCAGTTTCGCATCGCAGGGCACCGCAGTCGAGGTGGCCCGTGACCCACTGCGCGACTTCGCCCCGATCAAGCAGCAGTAGCCGACCCCGCAGAAACGTCCGCTCGTGCCGCTGGCAGGGGCAATACTCCTCGATGCACTACCCCGGCGCCGTGTTGCTGGCTATTGTTGCCGACGGTGTTACCGGAAAGGGCGGCGGCGGTGGCGATCTCGAACAAGATCATCGGAAACGCGATGCAGATGGTGGTGTGCCAGCTCGCGGACGGTCAGACGCTCTACGCTGAGGCCGGCAAATTTCTGTGGAAGACCGTCAACGTGGGCGTGGAGACCAGGATCAGCAGCCCGAACGCGTCTTCGGGAGGAGGCGGCGGCGGCCTGCTGAATATGGCGATGGGAGCGGGCAAGCGGATGCTCGCGGGAGAGTCTCTCGCCTTTCAGTACTTCACTTCGAGCGGTGGTGCCGGGTTGGTGAGCCTGGCCGGAACGTTACCGGGCGAGATGCGCGCGATAGAACTGGACGGCAGCCGCGGTTGGTTCGCTGAGAAGGACGCCTTCGTCGGCGCCGAGTCCAGCGTGGCGTTCGACATCGCCTTCAGTGGTCTGCGGCAGGGCATCAAGGGCGGCGAGGGCTTTGTCCTGGAGAAGTTCACTGGGGCCGGCACGCTGCTGCTTGCTGGTGCGGGAAACTTCATCGACCTGAATCCGGCTAAGTACGGCGGGAAGATCCAGGTCCATACCGGCTGCATCGTCGCCTTCGAAGACACGGTTCGATACGGAGTCGAGCGGATCGGTGCACTCAACGCGAAGACCTTGATGAGCGGACTGCTTGGTGGAAACGGATTCAACATGGCGACGCTGGAAGGCGACGGTGCGGTCATCCTGCAATCGATGACGATGGAGTCCTTGGCGCACGCGATCGTCAAGAACGCCCACCTCGGTCACGACGAGAAGGCGAGTAGCCCTCTCGGGAGTCTGTTCGGAGGAGTGGACTGACAATGGGACTCTTGGACAAGGCGAAGGAAGCCGCCATACAGGCCAAGGCCTCTGCCCAGCAGATGGCGCAGCAGGGTCAAGCCAAGGTGGCTTCTGCCCAGCACGGACGTTCGGAGGGTGACCTCTATCGCGCGCTCGGGGAGGCAGTCTTCAACGAACAGCGTCGCGGCGGCGATCATGACGCAGTCGTTGCCGCACTTGCCGCCATCGACGCCCACCTCGCTGCGCCGGCGGCCCAGTCAGCCGGGGCCACTACTCCCGCCGATGGTGCGACGGCGGCGCCCGCACCGGCTCCCGGGACGCCCAGCACCGACGCGCCCGCGGGGAACTTCACGCTCGACGATCTCTAGCCCGCCACCAGTTCTGGCGTGCCGGGTTCGGCGCGAGTGGGCTAGGAATGAGTAGGACGACAGCGTGCTCGATCGAGGGGAAACGCGATGGCGTACTACCAGCACCAGGGCAGTGTGCCGCCCAAGCGGCACACCCAGCACCGCCGTCCGGACGGCGGGCTGTACTACGAGGAGCTGATGGGCGAGGAGGGCTTCTCCTCGGACTCGTCGCTGCTCTATCACCGCGAGATCCCGTCCGCTCTGGTGAACGCGCGCGCCTGGGACCTGCCCGACCAGGCGACCGCGCCCAACGAGCCGCTGCTGCCGCGGCACCTCAAGCTGCACGACCTGTTCGCCGAAGGAGCCGCCGCAGACGTCGTCACCGGGCGGCGGCTGGTGCTCGGCAACGACGACGTCCGCATCTCCTACGTCGTGGCGAGCGAGCCGTCACCGCTATACCGCAACGCCATCGGCGACGAGTGCATTTACCTGGAGTCGGGTGCGGCCACTGTCGAGACGGTCTTCGGTGCCCTGTCGGCCCGCCAAGGTGATTACGTGCTGCTCCCCCGCGCCACCACGCACCGCTGGGTGCCCGAGGATCAGGCCCCGCTGCGCGCCTACTGCATCGAGGCGAACAGCCACATCACCCCGCCCAGGCGCTACCTGTCCAAGTTCGGGCAACTGCTCGAGCACTCGCCGTACTGCGAGCGTGACCTGCACGGCCCGGTCGAACCCCTGCTCGGCGAGGGCACGGACGTCGAGGTGTACCTCAAACACCGCGGCACCGGCCCGAGCAGCATCGCCGGCACGATCCACACCGTCCCGCACCACCCCTTCGACGTCGTCGGTTGGGACGGCTGCTTGTACCCGTACACGTTCAACGTCGCCGATTTCGAGCCGATCACCGGGCGCGTGCACCAGCCACCGCCGGCGCACCAGGTCTTCGAGGGCAATAACTTCGTGATCTGCAACTTCGTCCCGCGCAAGGTCGACTACCACCCGCTGTCGATCCCGGTGCCCTACTACCACTCCAACGTCGACTCCGACGAGGTGATGTTCTACTGCGGCGGCGACTACGAAGCGCGCAAGGGCTCGGGCATCGGACTCGGCTCGATCTCGCTGCACCCCGGCGGACACTCGCACGGGCCGCAGCCGGGCGCGTACGAACGCAGCATCGGGGTGGACTACTTCGACGAACTGGCCGTCATGGTCGACACGTTCCGTCCGCTGCGCCTCGGCGCGGCCGGCAGCGCCAGCGATGACGGCATGTATGCCTGGTCGTGGTCCGGCCGCGGGCCCGGTACATGACGACGGCTCATCTTCGTGCGTTGTTCGCAGGCCTGTTCGACGACGCGACGCTCTACCCGCCCGCATCGCTCGATCTACCGCACGCCGTGCGGGCCCATGCCGGGCACCGGTTGTCCTGGTACGCCGACATGCTCGGCCCTTTCGTCTGCAACACCGTCCGGCTGGCGGCGCTCGACACCCAGGCGGCCCGTCTCGCGCTGGAACCTGTCGACGTGGCCCTCGTGGTTCCCGACGGGATCGGGGCGGTCGCCGCGGGTGTCGAGATCGTCGACTCCTGTGAGCATCTGCGCCTGCGATCGGTCGAGGTGCCGCTCGGCGCCGATCGGCTCACCGAGGCAAGCCGGGTGCTCGGCCCACTGGCCGAGCGGCAGGTGACCGGGTACGTCGAGATCCCGGTGGTGCGGGTCAGCGAGCGCGACGTCCACGACATGTGTGCGGCCGGGCTGCGGCTCAAGCTGCGCACTGGCGGTACGACGATCGACGCCTTCCAGACCGAAGATCAGCTGGCCGCCCCGATCGTCATGTGCGCCGCCGAATTGCTGCCGTTCAAGTGCACCGCAGGCCTGCACAACGCCCTGCGGCACCGCGACCGGGACACCCTGTTCGATCATCACGGTTTCCTGAATGTCGCGCTCGCCGCCCGAACCGCCGCAGCGACCGGAAGCCTGGCCGCGACGAGTGCGGCGTTGGCCGAACGGGACGCGCACACCGTAGCGGTCGGAGTGCGTGCGCTCAGCGTCACCGGCGTGGCCGCCGTCCGCGAGCTGTTCGCCTCGTTCGGGACATGCAGCATCACCGAACCGGTCGGCGACCTGACCGCGATGGGACTGGTGAATGCGCCGTGACGTGCTGGCTCGAACTCGCTGAGGACGACCCGTTCGGCATCGAGCACCTGCCCTACGGCGCGGCGGCGGCCGGCGGGCGCCGCTTCGCCGTGGTGCGGATCGGCTCCTCGGCGCTGGATCTGACGAGCGCAAGCGCTGAGCTGGCGACCGGACACGCGCCGCTGTTCGCCGACGGCTCGCTCGACGCGTTCCTGGCCGCCGGTCGCCCGACGTGGCGGCAGGTGCGCGACCTCGTCACGCAATGGCTGAGTGACGAGTCATACCGGCCAGTGATCCAGCCGATGTTGGTGCCCGTCGACGAGGTGGCCTTGGTGTTGCCGTTCGCCGTCGCGGACTACGTCGATTTCTATGCCTCGGAGGCCCACGCCACGAACGTCGGGCGGATCTTTCGCCCGGACGGCGCGGCCCTCACCCCGAACTGGAAGCACCTGCCGATCGGCTACCACGGTCGAGCCGGCACCGTCGTGGTATCGGGCACCGAGGTGCGCCGGCCGGCCGGGCAGGCGCGCGCGGCGGACGGGGCCATCACCTTCGGCCCGTCCCAACGCCTGGACATCGAGGCCGAGGTGGCCTTCGTCGTGGGCACCGGCAGCGAACTCGGCTCGCCGGTCGCGGCTGCCGGCTTCGCCGAGCACGTCTTCGGGCTGTGCCTGCTCAACGATTGGTCCGCTCGTGACATCCAGGCCTGGGAGTACGTGCCACTCGGACCGTTCCTCGGCAAGTCGTTCGCGACCTCCGTGTCGGCGTGGATCACGCCGCTCGACGCATTGTCGGCCGCTTGGATCGCCGCACCGCCGCGTGATCCGCAGCCGCTGCCCTACCTCGACGAGGGGGCCGGCCTGCCCGCGCTGGATCTGGCCATCGAGGTCAGTCTCAACGGTGAGGTGATCTCCCGGCCGCCGTTCGCGTCGATGTATTGGACGCTGCCGCAACTGATGGCGCACCTCACCGTCAACGGCGCGAGCCTGCGCACCGGTGATCTCGTCGCGTCCGGCACGGTCAGCGGTCCGGAGGATGGGCAGCGGGGCAGCCTGCTCGAGCTCGCCTGGAACGGCACCGAACCGCTGACCCTCGCCGACGGTACGACGCGCGCGTTCCTCCAGGACGGTGACGAGGTCGTCATAACGGCGAGCGCCCGCGCACCTCGCGGCCGGATCGGCCTGGGCGAGGTACGCGGGCGCATCGTTCCCGCGGCCGGCTAGGGCCTGCCGGTGAAGGCCGGCCGCACGGGCTTGACCCCGCCGCCCGTGTCGCCGGCGTGACCGATGTGCCCGAGATTCCAGTTGTCCTCGATGGTCGTCAGCAGCGAGTAGTGGTGGTAAGGGGTGTGGTCGACGAAATGCCGCGGTCCGGAGCCGGTCACGACGATCGCCGGGATCAGGCCGCCGCCGTAGGTGCCGCCGGGCCAAGCGTTGGTCGCCCCGAGGCGCGGGGAAGGGGCGGCGGCACGGGAGGGATGTGCCGCTCGCCCCTTCTGGCG
>DAITQD010000143.1:0-6227 GCA_036833255.1 Jatrophihabitantaceae bacterium | reverse complement strand
AGCAGCAGCCGCAGCCCGGCGGCGTCAAGGATCAGGTGCGCAGCGCGGCGATGCTGCGCGGTCGTGGTCCCGCCCGAGCCGTCGGGAACGCCGACGAAGAGCTCGACGGACGGTCTCGGCGCCCCGGCCGTGGGCAGGGTCAGGGCCGCGGTGAAGCCGGCCGCGACCGGCGGGTGCCCGGCCAGTCCGGCCAGCCATGCGGTGGCGTCGACGGCGAGCGCGACGGCCGGCCCGGCCGAGGCGGAGGTGACGGAGACCTGCACGCCGTCGGTGACCGGCCAGACGCCGCGCGGCGTCCCGGCCAGGCCCACGAACGGTTTCAGCGCTTCGAGCAGGTCGACGAGCAACGTCGCGTCGAACGGCCCGCCGCTGAGGACGGCCAGCACGCCGGCCTGCGAGAACCAGCCGGCCGGGTCGTCGAAGAGCCGGACCGGCGCGGCGATCGCCCGGAAGCCGCGCGCGTCGGGCGGGCGAAGCATGCCGAGAGCCGAGGCCAGGTCGTCCAGGGCGGAGCCGAGCTGGTTGTCGATCCCGCGCAACCCTTCCAGGGTGAGCCGCAACGCCTCGGCCGGAATGGCCGCGGCGGCGAGCCGGGCCAGGCCGTCGAGGTCGAGCGTCGGCCACAGCGACACCGGTGCCGCGCCGCCGCCGCGGACCAGCTGGGCCCGGAGCGGGCCGGACTGCACGGCTAGCGCGAAGGCGTCCGCGACCGGATCGCCGAGCCCGAAGGTGACGCTGAGGTGGCCGGCGGCGTCGAGCTGCGCGCCGGCGTGCCAGGGCACCAGGCCCTCGGTGCCGATGGCCGTGAAACCGATCGTCCGCGCGGCGAGGTCCGCGTCGGCGGTGAGCGGGCCGAGCGCGAGGTGGACGGCGGGACCAGTGACGGCGAGCTCGGGGACGAGCCCGGCGAGCGCAGCCAGCAGCGCATCCCGGGCGGCCGGGGTGCTCACCACGGTGCGCAGCTGGCCGCCCGGGTCGTGCAGCAGGTGGGCAAGTGCGTCGGGGACGAGCGCGCCGTCCGGCTGGCACACCCCGACCGCCTTGAACAACGACAGCAGCACGCCGGCCGGGCTGGCCGGAACCACCGTCGCCAACCTCGCCGTCAGCGCGGTGAGCAGCGCGCGCGCCTCGGGCAGTAGCGGCTGCAGCTCGATCTCGCCGGTCGGCGTCGTGGGCGGCTCGACGAGCAGGCTCACCCAGTCGGCGCCGAGGGCCGACCCCTCGTGCAGCACGACCTGCGCGGCGGACTCGCCGCCGTGCAGGCCGATGTCGACGCGCGCGCAGATGCGGCGAACTTCGAGCGGGAGCGCGCCGCCGACCGGCGTCGTGCCCGGGCCGCCGATCAGCCACCCGTCGGTGTCGTCGACGGACAGCTCGAGCGTGAGGCCAGGGCGGGCGGTCACGGTCGGGCCGACCGTCGAGACGCTGCCCAGCTCGAGCATCAACGAACCGGCGCTGGTCGTGCCGTGCCCGCCGGGTGGCGTCCCCAGCGCGAACGGCACGCGCAGGCCGAGGTGTGTGGCGGTGGGCGGCTCCGACGCGACGGCCACCCGATCGTGGGCGCGGCCGGCCAGGCCCGCGGCGAACACCGCCGTCATCGCGCGGCGCACGGTGGCCTCCGACAGCGCCCCGAACACGGCGACGGCGGTGAGCCCGGCCCGGACGGCGAGATCGGGGCGCGGCGCTTCGAGGTCCACGACCGCCGGCCGGCCACGCGCCGCGGCGCGGAACCCGGTGACCAGCGCCCGCCCGCAGGCCAGGTCCGCGTCGTCGGGATCGAGCGGATCCTCGCCCGGCAGCAGGGCGCTCATCAGCCGGACCGCGTCGGCCGGGACGCCGACCCGTGCGCTGTCGAACGTCGCCGGACTCCACGGCGCGCCGAGCGTCACCAGGTGTGTCACGCCGGCGACTGTGTCGGCGGCCATCCGGGCCGCGTGCCCGGCGCCGCCGAGCGCGACGAGCACCACCGGACCTGCGCCGGTCAGCTCACTGAGCACCTGCTGCAGTCGGGCGGTCTGGCCGACGAGCCCGGCCGGGTCGGTGGCGTCGCCGAGGCCGGCGTCGGCGCGCGGCGCGAGGGCGACGACCCATTCCCCGGTCGCCGGAGCCGGCACCGAGAACGAGGCGGGTACCAGGCCCGGTGCGGTGAGGTCGAGTAGCCGACCGGCGGCGGGCGTCCACGGCAGCGTCAGCGGATCGAGCGGGGCGCTGGCCACGCTGACGCGCACCACCACGGCGCCGGCCGGGACGCCTCCCGGCAGCAGCTCCGTCAGGTCGCTGTCGGCTGCTATGTCGGCCAGCTGTTTCCACGGCACGTCCGGACGGACGACGCTCGTCAGCCGGGCGATCGGCGCCGGTGGAGCGGCCACCATCCCGTCGGTGCCGGTCCAGCGCGCGGCGAGGGATTGCAGGCCGGACCCGATGTCGTCCCGGCCGTGGGCCAGTGCCGCGACGTCCGGGCCGGTCCACGCCTCGTCGAACAGGGCCTGCGCGAGGCCCTCTGGTGGTAGGCCGGGCATGCCGGGGCGCCAGCTGTGCAGCGCCTGGCCGGCCAGCGTGGCGGCGAGTACCGGGCCGTGCGGCGAGAGCCAGACCGCGATCGCCGGCGCCGCCGCGGTTCGGCCCAGTCCGGCCAGCCAGGGGTCCTCGGGCGTGCCGATGCCGGTGAACACGCCGGCCAGCCCGTCGCTGCTGCCGCCCGCGAGGTGCGCGATGGTGGCCGTCAGTGAGCCGACGAGATCGGCGTCCGTCGCGAGCGCGGCGAGCCAGGCCTCGAGCGTCGGCACCGGCGCCGCGACCAGGTCGGCGAGCGAGAGCCGGGGGCCGCGGGTCCGGCCGTCGAGCGTCCAGCCGGTGAGGTCGGCCAGGTCGGCGAGCCAGCCGGTGGGTGCGCTCGCGGCCAGCACGCCGAGCAATGCCTCGACCGAGCCCCAGGCCGCGGGCGGCACGTCGAGGTGCCCGTTGGCATCGACCGTCGGCAGAACGAGGTCGACGCGAGCCGGCCCGGTGTCGACGGCGAGGTGCGGCGCGAGGAAGTCGACGCCGAAGCCGGCGGTCGGGCTCCAGCGGGCCTGGACGCCGATGAAGTCCGCGACGATGGCCACCGGTCCCAAGGCCAGGCGCGCCTCGGTGCCGCCGCGGGCGCGCAGCTTCGCCGTGACGTCGACGGCCAGCGGGAACTGGGCGTGCCGGCCGGCCAGGTCGATCGAGGCCAGCTGCATCCGGATCGTGGTGAGCACGACCGTGCAGCCGCCGGCCAGGTCGTCGACGCGCAGCGACAGGGTGGGCGCGACGATCAGCAGGCCGGCGTCGAGCCAGGCGTCGATCGTCAGCCGGTTGATGACCGGGATGGACCACGGGTCGGTCGCGGTGCCGGCGCCGGTCACCGACTGCGGTAGCTGCAGCGCGCCGGCCACCAGGTTGCGCAGGTGGGCCAGCACGGCGGGGACGTCGGCCTGGTGGGTGGTGAGCAGGTCGTGCCACCACGCCGCGAGCGTGCCGAGCGGGTCGGTCAGCAGGTGCGCGGCGTCCAGCTGGGGCATGCCACCGGTGCCGGTCAGGCCGAGCAGCGCCTTGAGTTCGGTGCCGGCACCGCCGAGGGCGTCGAGTGCGGCGCCGAGCAGGTCGGCGGCCAGGTTTCCGGCGGCCGCGACGACGGCGTCCGGGCTGGACAGGTCCAGCAGGTCGTGGTGGTGGCCCTCGAAGTCGACGTTGCGCAGTTCGAGCAAGGGGTGCGGGGTGCCGTCGCGGACGGCCAGGCCGAATCGCAGTGAGCCGATGTCGAGAGCCGCCGTGTCCAGCAGCTTGGCCGCGCCGACGCCGGCCGCGGTGACGACGACCTCGGCGCTGGGCACTGGGCTCAGCGCGCCGGTGGCGGTGTCGATGGTGACCAGATCAGCGACGGCCTCCGCGCCCAGCCGCACCCCGCCGCTGTCCGTGCTCATGCTCAGGCCGAGCTGCGGGGTGACGACGAGGTGACCGGACGGGGCGGTGGCGGTGCGGATCCCGATCGTTGCCGTGACCGGGCCGGCGCCGATTCGGATCGCGACGTGATCACCGCTGACGGTTCCACCGAGCAGCTGCGCGAGCGCGGCCAGCCAGGCGGTACGGGCCGGGGCGGCCCCCATCACCTCGATGAACCAGTCGCGCAGCCGGTCGACGCCCTGGTCGACGAGTTCGGCCACCGGCAGCGGCGGGATGCCGGTGGCGTTACCAATGCCGAGCAGATCCAGCGCTGCGCCGACCTCGGCGGCCGCTGGTCCCGAAAGCGCGTCGGCACCCTGGCGCACCAGGCCGAGGACCAGCGAGAGCAGGGCGTCCTCGATGGCGACGCCCGGTCCGCCGATGGCGAGGTCGCTCGCGGCGGCTGCGCCGGGTAGGTGCAAGCCCTTGAGGGTGAGCTGGAAACTGGGGGTCGGCGCCGGCGAGCCGGTCAGCGCGGTCGCGATCGCCACCCGTACACCGGCCAGGCCGAACTCGTCCTGGGCGGGCAGGGCCGTCTGCAGGGTGAGTTCGGTGCTGACCTGTACGACGCCGCCGTCGAGCAGCGCGAAGGGTTGGGCGATCGAGTTGGTGCCCTTGGCCGCGCGATAGAGCGGGATCACCAGCCTGGTGCTGCTGTCCGGGTCGGTCGTGGTGAGGGACGCTGCCAGGCCGACCTCGACGTAGGTGGTGGGCCGGGCATCGAGCGTCACCTGGACGGTGAGGTCGGGCACCGTCGTCGGGTCGGCCAACCCGCTGCTGTGGGCCAGGTCGCGCAAGCTGAACAGGTGCAGATAGGTGATGCCGTCGCGCTCGTCGTGCGCTCCCTGCGCGAGCACCGTGTCGACGAAGCGGACCAGCGCGTCGCGCCGGCTGTCGTCGCCGAGCGCACCGGTCAGCCGCGGTCCGGGATCGCTGAACCAGCCGCTGTCCAGCTCGACGCCGCCGGCTGACGGCGTCAGCAGGCCGATGGCCAGGCCGAGGTCGGCGATCTCCGGATCGAGGGTGGGCAGGCCGGTCATGGCCCCGCCTGCGCAAGGAAGGTGTGGCGGGCCATCGGCGTCACCCGCAGCCCGTCCGCGTTCACCTCGAGACCTGCGGCGATCAGCGAGCGGCCGGAGAGATCGGTGCTGCCGGCGCCGCTCACGGCCGAGGTTGCCGTGAGAAGGGTCTGCCAGGCGAAGGCGATCAGCGCCTCGGGCCAGTTCTCCACGACGACGGACGGCCCGCGCGGGTGGTCCTCGGTGGTGGCCATGCCGCCGGCGGGGCGGTCCGGGGTGCCGGTGATGAAGGTGACGGTGACCTCGGCGTCGCCGGTCTGATCGCAGGTCACCGGGATGGTGATCTCGACGAACCCGTCGCCTAGCTCGGCACGCACTCCCGCGAGCAGGACGAGGAGTTCGTTGCCGCCGTCCTGCCAGAGCACTGGTGGCGGGGGCTGCGGTGTCTTGGCCGGGTCCAGGCCGGCGGCGATCACGGCGGCGCTGGGGATGAGCAGTGTCAGGTCGTCCGGGCGGATCGCGCGGTCCTCCGTGGCGGTTCCGGGCCGGACCGGTTTGCTGAGCGCGTCGGTGATCTTGGCTCTGGTCGGCTCGTCCAGGCCCGCTCGGGCGAGCGCTTCGCGCACGAGGATCGCACCGGCGATCGCGTCCGGACCAGGCACGGTCCGGGGCACATTCGACGCGCCCGGGTGCGTCACTACGGATCCAGATCCTTCGCCAGGACGCCCCCCGATCGCGGAGCGGCAGACCCGATCGCGGAGCGGCAGAGATGTCATCTCACTGTTAGCGCGATCGTGAACCTACTCAGGTCCAACGGCGAGATCAACAGTTTCGCTCTGCCCGCAGTGGGTTGTGGATTGCGGCGGCCAGTTCGATCCTGCCCCTGGCCACGCTTAGCGGCGGCGAAGGGGAGAGGCCCCTCGGGACCTCTCCCCCTACGGTCACACCGCGGTACAACGAGCAGCCCTGACCAAAGGCACACCCACGGTCGCTAACGGCCTAGACGCCCCGGCGCAGTGCGAGTGCCGGCCACCGTCGCTTGATGCTGCCTGATGCACCGTTGGCGGATGCGCCCGTGAACAGAGCGACCGAACCGAGGCCGATCAAGATCAGCCCGACGGCGAGCAGCCAGGCTACGTCGGTTCCGGTACTCGCCAGGGCGGCACTGGTCGCAGGAGACGATGCGCTGACGCCATTGCGCGTCTGGCTCTCAGCGAGCGCCCCCGCGTGCGTGCCGGTGCAGGG
>DAITQD010000142.1:0-6334 GCA_036833255.1 Jatrophihabitantaceae bacterium | reverse complement strand
GCGTCCGCACGACTCGTTGAGCACTACCTGAGGTGAGTGGTGCTCAACGGGAGCGCCTATCGCGACCGGTACGGCTCAGTCTTCGATCAACCCGAGCTGTTGATTGATCTCGCGCGGGGTTGGAGTCGCCGGCCGGGTTCGGGCGCGGAGGCGGCGCGTGCTCCACTGCCGCCAAGTCGATATAGCGGCGAGCGCGGAGCTACGGCTCGGTAGTCAGTAGCCGATCGCGAGGCCTGCGTAGTTCTCGGCGAGTCCGGCGGCGCCGGCGTCGCTGGTGCAGACCCACTGGAGTTGTGACTGTTGCAGTTGGGCATCGAACGGGTCGCCGTTGGTGTGCAGCATCGTGGTCATCCACCAGGAGAAGTGGGTGCAGCGCCACACGCGGCGCAACGCCGTGTCGGAGTAGCGCTCGGCGAGCGAGGCGTCGCTCTTCAGCAGCATGGCCACCAGCGCCGGCGTCAGGAGCGCCACGTCGGCAATCGCGAGGTTGAGGCCCTTGGCACCCGTCGGTGGCACGGTGTGCGCCGCGTCGCCGGCCAGGAACAGTCGGCCGTGCTGCATCGGGCTCATCACGAAGCTGCGCATCGGCAGGATGCTCTTCTCCGTGATCGGGCCCGGTGTCAGCTGCCAGTCGTTCTGGCCGTGGCCGAGTCGTTGGGCGAGGGCGTCCCAGATGCGCGAGTCCGACCATGCCTCGATCTGTTCGTCGGGGTCGACCTGGAGGTACAGCCGGGACACCGACGGCGAGCGCATGGAGTGCATGGCGAACCCGTCGGGGTGCCAGGCGTAGATGAGTTCGTCGGTCGACGGGGCGACGTCGGCCAGCACCCCCAACCAGGAGTACGGGTATGTGCGCTCCCAGGTCTGCCGCGCGGCGCTGGGAATGGCCTGGCGGCTCGGGCCGAAGGAGCCGTCGCAGCCGACGACGACGTCAGCGTCGATGCGCTGCTCGGTGCCTTCGCGGTCGAGGAAGGTGACCGAGGGATGTTCCGAGGCGATGTCGTGGACGGCGGTGTCGCTGACCTCGTAGTGGATCTGCTGCCCCGCGGCCCGACGTGCCGCGACGAGGTCTTTGGTCACCTCGGTCTGTCCGTACACCCACACGCTGCGCCCGACGCGGTCGACGAAGTCGATGTGGTGGCGTTCGCCGGGCCACTGCAGGTAGATGCCCCGATGCTCCATGCCCTCGCGGACCAGCCGCTCACCAAGCCCGGCCCGGGTGAGCAGGTCGACCGAGGAGTGCTCGAGGATGCCTGCGCGGACCCGCGCGAGCACGTACTCCCGCGACCGGGTCTCGACGATGATCGACTCCACGCCGTCCGCGGCGAGCAAGTGCGAGAGCAGCAGGCCGGCTGGTCCGGCACCGATGATCGCCACCTGGGTACGCATGGTCGTATTCAACTGGCTTACCGATGCGGAACCCAGTGCTTGCCTTCATTCAGCGGAAGCGTCGACCAGGGTGCGGTGGATGCCGTGGGCGGCCACCTCGAGTGCCGCGACGAGCCGGGGCCGGTCGCGTCGCAGGCTGGCGACGACGATCCCGAGGGCGGCCACGACGTCGTTGCCGCGCCGCGGACGGGCACGGCCACCGAGCAGGCGCCGAGGCTCATCTCCTCGCTGGTCTGCGCGAAACCTTGCTGGCGGGCACGTGCGAGATCGTGGCGCAGGCGTCCGGTTTGCGTGATGGTGTACGGGGTGATCCGCCGCAGGTCGGAGAGCACGACGCGTTGTACGTCGTCCGACGCGTACGCGAGAAGGATCTTGCCGACGCCGGTGGCGTGCATGGGCAGGCGCGATCCGATCTTGCTGACGACCGGCACCGACGCGTGACCGGCGAGCCGGTCGAGGTAGAGGACCTGTGTCCCGTCGCGAACGGCGAGATGCACGGTCGCCAGTGTCGCGCCGTAGATGTCGTGCAGGAACGGCGACGCGATCTCGCGCAGGCCGGTCTGGACGGGTGCGAGCAGGCCGAGGTCCCAGAGCCTGCGACCGATGACGTAGGCGCCGCTGTCCAAGCGGACGAGCATGCCGCCGGCCGACAGCTCTGCCACCAGCCGGTGCGTCGTGGGCATGCTCAGCCCGGCGCGCGCCGCGATGTCGCTCAGGCGCAGGTTGCGGTGCCGCGTGTCGAAGGCGTTGAGGATCGCGAGCACCCGTCCGGTCACGGTCATGCCTGCCTGCGCGCTGTTGCCGGCCACCGCACCCCCTTTCGCTCAGTGGAAGGCTACCGTCGCGAAGATCGGATGGGTTTCGTTACGGTGCTGTTGGCGGCCAAGCGGGCTCGGCCTGGATTCGAGGAGGAATCGACGTGACCGACTCGGTGAGCTCACCCGGCGGGGCTGTCCGTTCCTCGGTCGAAGGGCTGCCGAGTCAGGTCGAGATCAGCGCGGAGATCGAGAAGCTGGCGCTGGAATACGACCGAGCCCCCGCCCTGCACGTCGAGACGCAGCCGCGGCTGGCGTACCCGCCGTATCGCAGCAGCACCCTGCGCTATCCGACGAAGGATCTGCAGCATGCCGATCCGGAGTCGATCGAACTGGCAGCACCGGTGTTCGGTCTGCGCGATGTCGACCCGCTCGAGTCCGACCTCACCATCCAGCACTCGGGTGAGCCGATCGGGGAGCGGATGGTCGTTACCGGCCGCCTGCTCGACGGCGAGGGTCGAGCCATCGCCGGGCAGTTGATCGAGATCTGGCAGGCCAACGCGGCCGGCCGGTATGCGCACCTCCGGGACCAGCACCCGGCACCGCTCGATCCGAACTTCACCGGGGCGGGACGCTGCCTGACCGGCGCCGACGGGTCCTACCGGTTCACCACGATCAAGCCCGGCCCCTACCCGTGGCGCAACCACCTCAACGCGTGGCGGCCGGCGCATATCCACTTCTCGTTGTTCGGCACCGACTTCACCCAGCGCATGATCACGCAGATGTATTTTCCCGGCGACCCGCTCATCCCGCTGGATCCGATTTGCCAGTCGATCACCGACGACGCCGCGCGGCAGCGGCTTGTCGCCAGCTACGACCACGACGTGACCACACCGGAGTGGAGCACCGGCTACCGGTGGGACATCGTCCTGACCGGCAGCGGCCGGACCGTCATGGAGTCGGAGCAGTGATGGCCGCGCCACCCCTGGTCGCGACACCGGGCCAGACCGTCGGGCCGTTCTTCGGGTATGCGCTGCCCTACGAGTCCGGACCGGACCTCGTCCCGCTCTGCCATCCCGACGCCATCCGCCTGACCGGTCAGGTCCGCGACGGCCGCGGCGACCCAGTCCCTGATGCGCTCATCGAGATCTGGCAGGCAGACCAGGACGGAGTGATCGTGCAACGAGCCGGGTCGCTGCACCGCGACGGCTGGACCTTCACCGGGTTCGGCCGCAGCGCCGTGGACAACACCGGCCGGTTCTCCTTCACCACCGTTCGACCCGGCCCGACCGAGCCGGGTCGAGCACCGTTCATCGCGATGACGGTCTTCGCCCGCGGCCTGCTCAACCGGCTGTTCACCCGCTTGTACCTGCCAGGGCACGAGGCAGCATGGGCGAACGACGGCCTGCTCCGCACGCTGCCACCAGAACGGCGGCGGACGCTGATCGCCGAGTCGAGCGACAACGAGCTGCGCTTCGACGTCCGCCTGCAGGGCGAGGAGGAAACAGTGTTCCTGCACTACCGCCACCACAGCCCGTGAGCGATCTGCTACGCCCGGGTGCCGACCGAGCCGGCTCCCTGATCGACGACGCGGCCTTGCTCGCCGCGATGGTGCACATCGAGAACGGGTGGCTCGCCGTGCTCGTCGCCGCCGGCGTCGCACCCCGTGCGGCCGCCAGCAACCTGAGCGACCTCGTCTCCGCCGACGACATCGCGACCCTCTCGGCGCAAGCCGAGGCCAGCGGGAACCCCGTCATACCGCTGGTGGGCATGCTGCGGGCACGCCTGGCCGACCAGAACCCCACGGCCAGCCGATGGCTGCACCGCGGGCTGACCAGCCAGGACGTGTTGGACACCGCCCTGATGCTGTGCAGCCGTGCCGTGCTTGACCACGTCATGGTCGAGGTGCACCGCCAGGTCGTGGCCCTTGCCGATTTGGCGGCACGCCACCGCGACGCAGTACTGCCGGGCCGGACCCTGACCCAATACGCAGTACCCATCACGTTCGGATACAAGGCCGCGACCTGGCTGTCCGCGGTGCTCGACGCCGCAGACGACCTCGTGTTGGTCCGACAGAACCTGCCGGCCCAAGTGGGCGGCGCGGCAGGCACCGCAGCCGCGACAACCGAGCTCGCGGCAATCGCCGGCCTCACCGACCCGGCAGGCGTGGCAGTGACGCTCTCCGGCGCGCTGGCCGACCAGGTCGGCTTGAGCAAACACGTGCAGTGGCATACGACGCGCCGGCCGCTCACCCGGCTCGCAGATGCGCTGGTCGCGGCGACCGACGCATGGGGGCGCATCGCGAACGACGTCCTGGTCCTGAGCCGGCCGGAGATCGGCGAGCTCTCCGAAGGAACCGGTGGTCCTTCCTCGACGATGGCGCACAAGCACAATCCGGTCCTGTCGGTGCTCATCCGCAGCGCCGCACTGAGCGCCCCCATGCTCGGCGCCCAGCTGCACCTCGCCGCATCCCAGGCAGTCGACGAGCGCCCGGACGGCGCGTGGCACGCAGAGTGGGTGCCGCTACGAACGCTGGCCCTGGCGTGCGCCGTCGCAGCGGGACAGACAACCGACCTGTTGGGCGGGCTCGTCGTGCACGCTGACCGGATGGCCGAAAACGCCAGCGCAGGGGCAGCCGACTTGCTGACCGAACGCGCCGCGATGCGCGATCTCGCCGGCGCCGAGCCGCTCGACGGCGACGTCGCGCACTACCTCGGCGCGACACGACTGTTCGTCACCGCGGTGCTCGACCGTGCTGAGCAATTCGCGAAAGATCTGTCGTGAGCACCGCACCAACGCTCTCGACGACCGCGTTCACCGACGGACCGGCGGACGGGCGTCCGCTGCTGCTGCTCGGCCCGTCGCTCGGTACCTCGACGGAGGCCTTGTGGCGGTCCTGCGCCGAGAGGCTGCGGGAGGACTTCCACGTCGTGGGCTGGGATCTACCCGGCCACGGCGCCAGTGCTCCCGCTACCTCCTTCGACATCCCCGCGCTCGCGTCCGCGCTACTCGCCGTGGCCGACGATGCTGCCGGCGTCGGGAGCACCTTCTACTACGCGGGCGACTCGATGGGTGGGGCGGTCGGCCTGCAACTGCTGCTCGATGCGCCCGAGCGGGTCATCGCCGCGACGCTGTTGTGCACTGCCGCGCGCATTGCCCAACCGGCCAGCTGGCGCGAGCGGGCCGCGACAGTCCGCGCTCACGGCACCGGCAGCCTGCTCCCGGCCACCCCGGCGCGGTGGTTCGGCCCCGGCTTCGCCGAACGCCAACCCGTGACGTCCCAGGCCCTGCTCGACGCGCTCAGCGCGGCCGACGACGAAAGCTACGCCACAGCATGCGAGGCCCTGGCCGACTTCGATCTGCGACGCCGGCTGCACAAGATCGCGCCGCCCGTCACCGCGGTCGCCGGCGCGTGGGATCCAGTCATCACGACAGCCGAAATGCGCAGAGTCGCCACCGGCGTACAACGCGGCCGACTCGTCGTGCTCGACGACGTGGCACACCTCGCTTCGGCCGAGGCACCCGAGCGAGTCGCCCAACTGATCATCAAGATGACCGCATTCCGCGATCCCTCGACCACCACCGCCGAGGTGCGCGCCGTCGGCATGCACGTCCGCCGCGAAGTGCTCGGCGATACTCACGTCGACCAGGCCACAACCGACACGTCCGACTTCACCCGCGAGTTCCAGGACTTCATCACCCAATACGCCTGGGGGACCATCTGGACCCGTCCCGGACTCGACCGCCGCAGCCGCTCGCTGATCACACTCACCGCCCTCGTCGCACGCGGCCACCACGAGGAACTGGCAATGCACCTGCGCGCGGCGCGCCGCAACGGGCTCACCGACGACGAAATCAAGGAACTCCTGCTGCAAACCGCGATCTACTGCGGCGTCCCCGACGCCAATACCGCCTTCCGCATCGCCCGCGACGTGCTCGCCCAACCTGGCGCCGACCAGGCCGGTGCTGAAACCGAGGAATCATGACCACCCCACGCACGGCAAGCTTCATCTACAGCGCGATACGCACGCCGTTCGGCCGCTACGGCGGCGCGCTGTCCGGAGCTACCGCGAACCAGCGCGGGACGCGTAGGCGTTCCACTTTCGGCCACTTCGTTTGAGAAGTCGGAACACGCTATTGCCGATTCCTTTGGCCCGCTTTACGGTCGGCGGAATAATCGAGCGATCTAA
>DAITQD010000141.1:0-6471 GCA_036833255.1 Jatrophihabitantaceae bacterium | reverse complement strand
GCGAGCCTCAGACGATGCTCTCGAGCCGTTCGGCGAACTCCAGTGCCGTCGCCGGCCGGTCGATCGCGTTCGGTGCGATGGCCCAGCCGATCGCGTCGGCGGCTGCCTGGTCGAGACTGGACGCGACCGTCGGCTCCTGTGCGAACACCCGCCGTAGCGCAAGCATGGCGTCGCCCTCGGGCAGCTCTCCGTAGAGCCCGGTGCCGGACAGCGCCCGGTGCAGGGTGGCGCCGAGAGAGAAGATCTCGGTGGCGCGCGACGGAGCGGCCCCGTGGATCAGTGCCGGGTCGGTGTACTCGATCGAGGTCACCGAACCCATCCCGGTGATCGTCACGCCAGGCGCGAGTACGTGACTCAGGCCGAGGTCGGCGAGCTTCCCACCGCCCGCGTAGAGAAGCACGTTCTGCGGTTTGATGTCACGGTGCACGATGCCGGCCTCGTGCAGCGCATGCGCGGCCCGCGATGCATCGGCCACGGCGGTGATGACGGTGGTCCGGTCGTGCGAGCCGCTGGCGAGCGAGCCGTCTGGCAAGTACTCCATGGCGTAGTAGAAGACCTCGCCCTGTTGGCCCGCGTCATAGAGGGCGACGAGCGACGGTGACTGGACCGCGGCGAACGCCGACAGCTCACGCGTCGCGCGCCGGAAGAGGTCCTCGGAGGTCGGTCCGGACAGCACCTTCACCGCCACGAACTCCGCGTCGACCGGTAACCGTTCGGGCTTGCGGGCCACGAAGAACTCGCCGTGGTTGCCTTTGCCGAGCGAGCGGATGAACTCGTAGTCCGCGATGCCATTCATGCTTGCCTTTCCGCTGAAACCAGACTGGCCCACTCGTCGATGTTGTCGGCCTCGTCATCGCGGCGTGCGTGCACGACGAGGTGTGCGTCGGAATCGGCCACGGTACCCACGATCAGCGCCCCGTCAGGCACCTCGCCCGCGTCCGCGTCGATGCCGTGCTTGCCCAGTTCCGCCACCATGCCGCGGTCCCGGCGGCCGTGCCCGCCCGCGAGCATCAGCGGCAACCGCTTGCTCACCGCGATCTGCGCGGCGACTTGCAGCGCCGCGGCACCGTCGCCATCGTGCTGCTGATACACCGCCACCGCCGTCGGCAGGGCCGGCCCATCGGCGCGGCGCAGCACCATGCGTGGCAGCAGGTCGTGCCGCACGAACTCCGTGGACGCGGGTATCAGTACCAGGTCGGGCTCGGCGTTGAGCACGTGCCGGGTGAGATCGGCGGGCAGGTCCTCGCTGAACTTTGAGTACACCGTGACCTCGATTCCGCGGCCCGCGCCGCGCGCGGCGAGCGCATGCAGTTCGGACATCGTGCGCGTCATGACGAGTAGCTCCATGCCCAGGCCGGTGCCGACCTCCAGACGGACGGTCGGGCGCTGCGGAACGAGCCGTGACAGCACCACCTGTGACGGGTGCCGGGCACCGGCCAGGTCGAGCGCAACGTCGACCAGGGCGGTGTCCTCGCCGGAGTCGACCACGACGAGCACCCGGTAGGCGTTGCCCGCGGCCAGTCCGGCGCGCTCGGCATCGAGGATGTCGCGCTGCACCAGGCGCGGCGGGTAGATCACGCGCAGCAATGGGCCGGTCATCGCGGTGGTCACGAGCGCCATCAGCACCATCAACGAGAACAGCGACGTGTCGAGCACCTTCAGCTGCAGGCCGACGGTGAGGATGACGATCTCGGTCAGCCCGCGGGTGTTCATCAGTGTCGCGAGCACGCCCGCGTGGCGTGGCCCGACGCCGGCGGAGACCGCACCGAAGTAGGCGCCGAGGAACTTGCCGCCGATCGCGACCACCAGGATCGCGAGCAGCTCGACCACCGCCCGGAAGTCAATCTTCGACAGGTCGACGGCCAGCCCGGCAACGACGAAGAAGACCGGCAACAGCAACAGGACGCTGATCTGCTCGAGCCGCTCGAGAATGCTCTCGCGCAGCGGCGCGGCATCAGTGCGGGGCATGACGGCACCGAAGATGAACGCGCCGAAGATGAAGTGCACTCCCATCCACTCGGTCGCGAAGCCCGACAGCAGCAGGCCGACGAGGACGACGGCGAGCAGGTCGGGGGTCAGCCGCTGCTGGCGCCGGTACCCCTCGGCGACCTGTCGCATCAGCGGGCGGACCACCAGTAGCATCACCGCGAGGTAGACCGGGGCGAGCAGGATGTGCCACTGGTCGGTACCGTGGCTGCCCGCGACCGTCACGACCACCGCGAGCAGTGACCACGCCACGATGTCGTCGACGGCTGCGCTCGCGATCGCCAGCCCGCCGATGCGGGTGCGCTGCAGGCCACGGTCGCTGAGGATGCGCGCGAGCACCGGGAATGCGGTGACCGACATCGCCGCTCCGACGAACAGTGCAAACGGCACGGCGCGGTCGACATGGTGACGGTTCGCGAGCCAGAGCCCGAGCAGGAACCCCGATCCCAGCGGGAGCGCGATCGAGCCCAGGGAGACGCTGACGGCGATCCGCTCGCGGCCACGGATCAGCGCGCCGTCCAGCTCGTAACCGATGATGAACATGAACAGGACCAGGCCGAGGTCGGCGACAGCGGTCAGCGGTGCCCGCAACTCCAGCAGGTAGAGGTGGCGCGTGATGGCACCACTGAACAGCGTGGGCCCGAGCAGGATGCCCGCCAGGATCTCACCGATCACCGGCGGCTGGCCGAGTCGTCGCGCGGCCGCGCCCAGCAACCGCGCCAGCACGAGGATCAGCGCCAGGTCCACGAGCAGCAGCTGGATGTCGTGGGGCGTCAAGGAGGTCGGCATTATGGGTCCCCTGTCGTTCAGGTGTTGCGGTGTGATTCGTAGCGCAGCTGACGACGGCCGAAGCCGACCTGCGTACCGGGCAGGATCGCAATGGGCGTTTGCGGCGGGATCCGGCGCCATGCCGTGTCGCCCGGCGCCCAGACGCCGGTGCCGTTGGCGGACCCGAGGTCGACGACCTGCACCTGCCAGCCGTCCAGCCTGATCCGCGCGTGGATCCGCGACAACACGCCGTTGGCATCCTCGATCCGTAGCGGGCGGGCGGTGCCGGCCTCGACGTCGCGGTCACGCAGTGGAGCGCGGCCGATCACGTAGTCGGTGTCGAGGCTGAAGATGCTGCCCTCGTCGAGCACGAGGACGCCCAGGGGGGGTCGTGGGCCGAGCCGCGGCAGCAGCGTCTGCTGCGCCATCGAGATGCCGCAGATCGCGCAGTACCGCGCGGACGGGTCGTCGAAATGGCCGTTCTTGCAGTACACGCCCATGACCCGCACCCGGCCGTCATCGACCGGGTGCGGTGCGGGAGCAACCTCGGGCGCCACGGGTCGCGGTGGCGTGGCGATCGGCAGGGCCACACGTTCCGGCGCCTCCGGCGCGGCACCGGCACCGGTAACGGCACCGGCAGCGGCGACGAGGACGACCGACGAGAACGACTGGCTGCGGTCGACGGCGGCCTCGGGCGGTGCCACCACGGGCATCTCCGGTGGCGCCGCAACGTCCGCGGCGGCCACGTCGGCCGTGGGTTCGGCGGTGATCGGTTCCGCGGCCAGCTCGGCGTCGGTGGACTGGCTGCTCGGTGCGGCCGCGACATCCTCGGTAGTGCCCGCGTCGGGCGCAGCGGCATGCCGCGCGGCAGCCACGTTGTCAGCAGAATCGGCGGCCGCGGCAGGCTCGGCCGGGACGGACGGAAGGCTCGCCAACGCGGGGAACTCCACCGTCGACGAACCGGACGAGTCCACGGCCGGTGGCTGCGCCGCGGCGGGTTCCGGCGCCTCCACTGCCACGTAGAGCAGCCCGCCGGCGTGCACTGACCCGTGCTCCAGACTGCCCCAGCGTTGCGGCTCGGTGCTGACGTCGATGTCGCCGAGGCCCGCACGGACCGACAGCAGCGTCCCAGGCAGCACGCTGCGTACTCCGTTGTGGGACTGCCGCAGCGCCAGCCGCTGCTCACCGTGCACGGTCGTCACGTCCGCCCAGGCGTGCCCGAAGACGGCGACCGCGAGTGAGTCGCCCGCCGGGCCGAACGCGACCGCACCCAGGTCGCCGGCAGCGTCGGCCAGCACGGCCTCGAGCCGGTCGGCCAGCGCCATCCCGTCGCCGCCCGCGTGCGCGACCTGTTCGTGCGCGGCCAGCACGGCATCGACGAGTTCGGCACGGTCCTCGGCCGCCGAGCACAACACCACCAGCTCGCCATGTCGCGACAGCACCCCGTCGCCGGGAATGGGGCGCAGCCCAGCGGTGCTCATACGAGCCTCCCGCCGAAGAAGCGCCAGTGCAGGAACGGCACTCGCATGGGCCCGTTGACCACCAGCCAGACGACTATCCAGATGGCGAGGAACTGGATCCAGAAGGCCCACGCGTTGACCGGCCCGTCGATGCCGGGCACTGCCTTTGCACGCACCAGCAGGTAGACGAGGACCCCTTCGTTGAGCAGGGTGGCGAAACCGAAGAACGTCGGCCAGTCCTTCTCCCAGCGCCACTGCATGAGGAAGTGGTAGATGCACTCCCAGCCGATGCCGAGCACGGTGACGGTGGCGAGCACGATGAACCCGACACGGTAGTGCTGGCCGACCGTTCCGGCGCCGGGCAGCAGCGGCACCACAATCAGGGTCACCAAGCTGCCGACGACGGCGAGCAGAATGATCCGCGTCTGGATCCGCCCGTTCAGGGTGGGAAGCATTTATTCAGCTCCTGCGCTCTCGTCAGATCTGCTTGTTGCGGGCCCATTTGAGCCATTGGCTCGTGGACCGGACCGGGCCGAGTTTCTGGCAGAACCCGCGCCGTGCCAAGTCGTCAGCGATCTCCTGCGCGGCCACCTGCAGGCCGAGGAAGGTGTCGACGCCGGGGAAGTAGCCGCCCAACGTCGAGGAGCCCGAGGCATACATCAGCCCGGGTGGGCTGGCTGCGCCGCGTAACTCGAAGCTGCGTTCCACGTCCAGGCGCCCCACCGGGTTGCGCGCCGCGCCACCGTGGTCGAGCAGGTCGGCCAGCACCCGGTGCTCGGCGATGTCGGCCTCCAGGCCGGTGCAGTCGATGATGAAGTCGGCCGGGAACTCAAAGACCCCGCCGCTGGTCTTGACGACACTGACGACCTTCGCATCCGGACGCACCATCATGTTCTCCACCGTGCCGGTCACGACCTGGTACCAGCCCGCGGCGCGGCCCTCGTTCATCTGCCGCTGCCAACTGCGCCGCCACGGCGTGTTGGTGCCGCCCATCTCCTTGTAGGCATCGGCCCGCTGCTCACCTTCAAGGCGGCGCATCCGCGCCTTGAGCTGGCCGCCCCACACCGACTTGGGGTAGTTGAAGCCCTGGTAGGCGAAGCCGTCACCGCCCTTGCGCCGCGCCCACATGTTCGCCCCGTGCGAGCCGGAGATGTAGGTCCGGAACAGGTGCACGATGTGCGTCTGTAGGCCGTACTTCGCGCGGTCGTCCATCAGCCGTGCCAGCACCCGCGAAGCCACGATGCCGCCGCCGCGGATCAGCACCGTGCCGGGCCGAGTACGCAGCTGGTTGTAGACGTGCTCATGGTCCTCGTAGGCGCTCACCACATGGTGGAAGTCCTGTTGCTGTACCCGGAACTGCTGCAGGTCGGGCAGGTACTTAAGGCCGGGATAGCCCACTGCGCAGTGCACGTACTGCGAGCGGAACGCCACCCGCCGCGTCGCCGCCGCGCCTTCTGGTGGCGTCAGGATCGTGAAGTAGCCGCCACCATGCCGCCGGCGGATCATGCGCACCTGACCCTTGACGAGCATGTCCCAGTAGCGGATCCGCTTCGTCTCCCGCTCCAGGTTCGCGAACACCATGCCGGCGCGCGGGGTGTAGAAGTCGGCCCACATCGGCTCGGTGAACACCTGCCACAGCGACTTCAGCGACTTGTCGCGGATCGCCTCTTCCAGCGCGTAGGACGGGAATCCCCAGATGTTGTCCGGACGCGACGCCGAATCGGAGCGGATCCGTTCCGGCCGCGGGATCTGCGAGACGCGGGTGAGGTATTCGTAGGTCTGCCACGGGTGATCGATGTTCGACAGCACCCGGATCTGGTCGGCCGGCACGCCGGCGATGCGAAGGTAGTCCACGGTGACGAAGGAGCCGATTCCGCCACCGATGGATACGAACGGCACGTCAACAATAGGAATCCCGGCCGCTTGCACCATTTGGTCGGGCCACCAGTCGGAGTTGATCAGCTGATCGTTCAGGTCGCCCGGCTGCGCGGCGACCGCACCCGCGGGCGGATCGCCACCGGCGACATCGGCAGACCAGACGGACACTTCATCCCCCAACTTTGACGATTGTGTCGATCTCGGCGACGGCGAGAACGACTACCTGAAGGCCAGGTGAGACTATCCAAAATCTGGCGCCCCACAATCGGGAGGCAAGACTTTCATTTCGGGCAACCCGACCAGACCCGTACGCTTCCGGCGCCGATTCGGTGCATCGGGACGAGATCGGGCCCGAACGTGCGAGGATGCTGACGCTGCG
>DAITQD010000140.1:0-6527 GCA_036833255.1 Jatrophihabitantaceae bacterium | reverse complement strand
GGCGGATTCGTACGGGACTATCACATCCCATTCGCAACGCTCGCAAATGCCTACGCCGCGCTCGTGGCCTTCTGGACTCCCGCGCTGACCACCCAGGTGAGCTCTCGCGAATGGGACCCCAGTTCCTGGACCTGGACGTCACCAACAACACGGACGGACCCCCAGCCCAGATAGAAGGCGGCATTCCCCGAAACCGCCGGTGATGATCTTCTCGGCGCACACCATCGGCAGCGGGTAGCCGGCGAGGGTGATCGTTCCGCCGAGCAGTCTGGGTAGCTCTACGACGCGTGGGGCGGGCGAAATCGGGTCCCCGATGTTCACGTCGACATGCAGGCTCAGCTTCGAGCTAGCCAGTGTCGAGATCAGCGTGACGCGAACTCCGCTGTATTCGTCGTCGTCGCGGATGATCTCCGCCGTTGCCGCGTCCGTGTCGAACACGAGCCCGTCATCGACCGGTGTCGCGGCGATGTCACGCACGAGGTGCAGCACCTGGTCACGCTCACCGGGAACCGCGCGGGCCTGCATATCGACATCGCGGGTCGGCCGGCATTCGCCGTATGCGGCGAGCAGCAGGCCGCCCTTGAGCACCAACTGCGCGGCGTGCGGCGACGACGCTAGCCGGGCGAGGAAGCCTTCGAGGGCGAACAACTTGTGCAACTGTCGGTGGGACGCTGCTGGCGGCGGGCCAGGTTCTGCAGGTCGAGGTAGGCCCGGCCGGCGACCGTACGGAATCACGCGGTCGTAGCCTGCTGTGTGGATAGGTCGTGCTTGCTCTCGCGCATCCTGACTGCGACGACGGCGCCGGAGCCTGCGGTGAGGACGGCGACTACCGCAATCGCGGTGGGGATGCCGTAGCGGTCGGCGAGGATGCCAGACAGGATTGCGCCGACGGCGAAGCCTGCGTCGCGCCAGAACCGGTAGGTGCCGACCGCGGTGGCTCGCCAGCTGGGGTGTGCGATGTCGCCGATGACCGCGAGGAGGGTCGGGTAGACGAGCGCGGTGCCTGCGCCGAGCAGTACCGCGGCGGCGGCCCACGGCGCGAACGAACTCACGTTGGCCGTCATCGCCAGGGCGAGGGCCTGTAGCCACATGCCGGCGACGATGAGGCGTTTGCGCCCGACCCGGTCCGACCACCACCCGGTGGCGAGTTGCCCCAGACCCCACACCGCCGGATACAGCGCGGCGAGCACACCGATCTCGCTGATCGGCAGGCCACGCTGCGCGAACAGCAACGGGAACAGCCCCCAGGCGAGGCCGTCGTTGAGGTTGTTGACCAGACCGGCCTGGCAGGCGGCGGACATCGATCGGTCGCGCAGGCTCGCGAGCACCACGACATCCCGTGTGGTGAGCTCACCACGCGGTGCACCGGCGGCCTGCTGGTGTTGGCGTGCTTCGTGGCGGGCGTGCCCGTGCGTCTCACGGACCGCGGCCGCGGACACGCCGAGGCCGAGGCCGGCGAAGGCGAGGCCGAGGAAGAACGGTTCGGGCCGCAGCCCGGCGTGCGCGGCAATGTAGCCGGTGGCCAGCGCCGCGACCGCCACCGCTCCGTAGCCGGCGGCCTCGTTGAGCCCCATCGCCAGGCCGCGTTGCGCGGGCCCCGCGAGGTCGATCTTCATGATCACCGTCGTGGACCACGTCAGGCCCTGGCTGACGCCGAGCAGCACGTTCGCGACCAGGATCCAGCCCCAGCTCGGAGCGATCATCAACAGCAGCGGGATGGGGACTGCGATCAGCCAGCCGGCCACCAGCACCGGCTTGCGGCCGTACCGGTCGCACCACGCGCCCGCGACAAGATTGGTGACCGCCTTGGTCGCGCCGAACGCGACGATGAACGTCAACGCCGACGTATACGCGCCGAGGTGGAAGACCTGCTCGGCGAGCAGCGGCAGCACGGTGCGTTCCTGACCGAGCATGCCGCCGACGAGTGCGTTCACGGCGACCAACAGGCTGAACTGGGCGAGGTTCGCCCGCACGCCCAGGGTCGGCACGCGGGCGATCGGCGTGTCGCTGACCGGTTTCATGCGCGATCGTCGAGGGGGCGGCCGGTTGCTGCGGCCCAGTCCGGTGGGCCACCCAGCACGATGGCCGCGCCCGGCCGGCCCGCCCGTTCCAGGACGCTGGCAGCGGTCGCGGCGCGTTCACCGTGCCCGCACATGACGGCCAATGGCCCGGGCGGAAGGGTCGCTGCAGCGTCTGCGACCGTCCCCAGTTCCCGGTGCACCGCACCCGGGATGTGCCCGGCCGCGTACTCGCCGCTTTGGCGGATGTCCAGCAGCGCGCCGATGTCGAGCTCGTCTGCCCGCACCGTGTCATTACGGGTGAGGGAGAGCCCGGCCGATCGCCACGCGGCAATCCCGCCGTCCAGTTGACCGGCGATGTGCTCGTAGCCGATCTTGAGGCACTGCCAGATCAACTCGTCCGGGTCCTGATCGGCGTCGCGGACGAACACCAGCGGCAGCTCGGGATCAGTCAACCAGCCCAGCCAGGTCGCGAACGCCGACCGCAGCGGTACCGACAAGGAACCGGGCAGATGACCGGCCGCGAACGCCTCGGGCAGCCGGACGTCGATGACCTCCCCCCTACGGGCTCGGTGCTCCTGGACGGCGGTTACTGACAGCGGCTGCAACCGCGGTGGGCGGCCGAGGACAGCCGGGCCACGTCGATTGACCTCGCCCAGGCGCAGGAAGTAGGGCGGGAAACTACCCAGGCCGGCCAACAGCGCAGCCGTGAAGTCGTCCTCGTCGGCGATCGCAAGCAGCGGGTTGGTGGCCAGTTCCCGGCCGATGGTCGTTGTCCGCTCGGCGCCGGGCGGGGCCGAGCAGAACGAGCCCGCACCGTGCGTGGGATAGACGGCGGTGTCGGCGGGTAGCGACACGAGGCGGCGCAGGGAACGGAACTGGGCTCGGGTCAGCTCGTCGGTGTGTTCCGCCCCGGCCAGGTCGGTCCGCGCCGCGGCACCGACAAGCAACGATCCGCCGGTGAACAACGCGAGCGGACGCAAGCCGTCCAGCACCAGGTAGCTCAGGTGCTCGAACGTGTGCCCCGGTGTCGCCAACGCACGCAGCGTCAGCCCTCCAAGGTCGAGCTCGTCGGAATCGCGCATCGTCGTGTGCATGAATTCGCGGCCACCGTCGCCGGCGAGGATTTGCGCGCCGTCGGCCGCGCTGAGCTGGCATGCACCGGACAGGAAGTCGGCGTGCAGATGCGTCTCGGCCACATAGGCGATCCGCAGCCCGTGGCGCTGCGCGGTCGCGCGCAGTGACCGCAGGTCGCGGCTCGGGTCCAAGGCCAGCGCCCGGCCGTCGCCGATGTCGATGAGGTAGGAGCTGTTGCCCAGCCCTTCGTCGACGAGCCCGATGACGCTCGGATTGCTCATCCGGCGACCGGTGTACCGGCGGCGACTCGTGGCTTGGTGGCTTCGACGACGATGTAGCCCAGGTACGGGACGGCTCGCGACATCCGCGGCATCAGCCACGCCATCTTGCGGGCATACGCCGGACGCGACATCACTCGCGCGGCAATTGCGACAGCGTGCGGCCCTTCGTCAGCGAGCATCCCCCGCGCGGTCATCATCGCGAACGGACCGGTCTCAGTGCGCACATCAGTCAGGCCGGCGTCGGCGTAAATCCGTACCCACTCCTCGACCGAGTCGAACTGCAAGCCGGGGCAGACCTGGCCGAGGAAGATCTCGCGCGCCTGCGCGGTGGGTGGCTTGCGCCAGCAAAACTCGGTCGCCAGCACCCGTCCGCCGGTTTGCAGACTCTGGCAAGTTCCGCGGCGGCGCGCGGGCGGTCGACGAACATGGTGACCGCCTCCGCCAGCACACAATCAAAACTACCGTCGGCGTACGGCAGGTTGAGGATGTCCGCGGTCTCGACGGTTACGTTCCCGGCATCGGCCTTGCGGACGTTGTGTGCGGCCCGCTCGCGCATGAGCGGCGAAATGTCAGCCGCTACCACCGTGGCGCCGGATTGACGGGCGATGCGAATCGCCGTGGTCGCGACGCCGCAGCCAATGTCGAGGACCCGATCCTTCGGCCCGAGACCCGCCCAGGCGCGCAACTGGTCGGTGGAGGCCCACCCGCCGGAATGGATCACCCGCTTGCCCAGCACCGCGAGAAACGCGTATGGATCCAGGGCATGGACCTGCTCGGCAGACAGTCGCTGCGTCATCACGGCCTCCGGCAACATGTTCAAGTAGTTGCTTGAATAGTCTCTCGAACGGGTAGGCTTGTCAACGATTCGCTTGAACAGTTCGAGCCTGGAGGTGGGCCTGATGGCCGATCGGGTCGCGAAGGCGGCACTATTCGACGGGCTGGTCAGCGCGGCGAAGGCGCTGTCCAGCGGTCGGCGTGCCGAAATCGTCGACGTGCTGGCCCAGGGTGAGCGGTCAGTCGAGGAGATCGCGGCTGAGATCGAGCAGAGCGTCGCCAACACCTCCCAGCACCTGCAGCACCTGCTCCGCAGCGGTCTCGTCCGAACTCGACGTGACGGCACCCGCATCCACTACGCACTAGCCAGCGACCGCGTCAGCGAACTGTGGGCCGTATTGCGTTCAGTGTCCGCTGAGCACGTCGCGGAAGTCGAGAAACT
Organism: Jatrophihabitantaceae bacterium; assembly: GCA_036833255.1. Classification (GTDB taxonomy): domain Bacteria; phylum Actinomycetota; class Actinomycetes; order Mycobacteriales; family Jatrophihabitantaceae; genus QHCC01. The sequence goes on along the minus strand of DAITQD010000140.1, from coordinate 1,935 downwards.
CGCCGCGGCCTACCTGGGTGACCGCAGCAAGCTGCAGACCATGACCCGCGCCGAACTCGCCCGCCGACTCGGCCGCCGAGACGTCGTCGTGCTCGACGTCCGCCCCGAGGCGGAATACGCCGCCGGGCACGTCGCCGGCGCGGTCAACGTCCCCATCGGCGACTTGTCCGTACGAGTCCGGGAATTATCCAAGAACGCCGACGTGATCGCCTACTGCCGCGGCCCCTACTGCGTCTACGCCGACGACGCAGTTCGCACCCTGCGCCGCCGCGGCGTGCGCGCGCTGCGCCTCGAGGACGGGTTCCCGGAATGGGCGCGTGCCGGCCTCCCGGTCGCCACGTCAACGGACTGAACCGAACCAGGGTATTGCCAAGTCTTCAATAGAGCGCTTGAATATGGTCATCGATCATACGGAGGCCGACATGAGCAGCACCACGACCCGCCAACTCGACACCAGCGACCTCGAAGCCCGAGTCAAGGCGATGTATGAAGAGGTCGCCCTCGCGCCGGAACGCGAGTTCCACTTCGAAACCGGCCGCCCACTCGCCGAACGGCTCGGCTACCCGGTGACCGACCTGGACGCCATCCCGGCGCAGGCCATCGAGTCTTTCGCCGGCGTCGGCTACTTCCTCGACCTCGCGGACCTCCAGCCCGGCGAGATCGTGCTCGACCTGGGTAGCGGCTCGGGCGCCGACAGCTTCCTGGCCGCCGCCGCGACCGGTCCCACGGGCCGAGTCATCGGCGTCGACATGACGACCGCGCAACTGGCCAAGGCCACCCGCCTCGCCGAGACGGCCGGGCTGCGACACGTCGAGTTCCGCGACGGCCACATCGAACACCCGCCCGTTGACGACGCCTCAGTCGATTGCGTGATCTCCAACGGCGTCATCAACCTGTCCCCCGACAAGCCCGCAGCGTTCCGCGCCGCGGCCGCGGCGCTGCGCCCCGGCGGCCGGTTCGCCATCGCTGACATCGTCACCGCCACCCAACTGCCCGAAGGCGTCACCTGCGACGCCGCACTCTGGGCCGCCTGCATCGGCGGCGCCATGCAACGCGATCACTACCTCGACGCCATCCGCACCGCGGGATTCCAAATCGACACCGTCCGAGACAACACCGAATACCGGTTCGTCTCCGACCGCGCCAACAACGCCACCACCACCTACGGCGTCACCAGCATCTCCCTGCTCGCCCACCGCAACTGAAGCCAGAAGGAGCCCAGCCATGCCAGGAAAAGCCGTCATCAGTCTGACCACCGGACTCGAAGACACAGAGAAAGTCATGATCGCGTTCCTCGTTGCCGTCGGCGCCGCCGAATCAGGCCGCCCGACACTGATGTTCCTCACCAAAGAGGCCGTAAGACTCGCCCTGACCGGCGTCGCGATCGGCGTCGCCTGCGACGGCTGCCCCCCGATTCCCGACCTGATGAAACGCTACGAATCCGCCGGCGGCCAGTACTACGTCTGCCCGATCTGCTTCAACTCCAAGCAACTCGACAAAGACTCGCTCATCCCCGGCGCAGAGCTGAACGGCACCGTCCCGATGTGGACCTGGATCGGCGACGAAGGCGCCACCACCTTCAGCTACTAGGCCATCGGCCCTGATCCGGACACTGAAACCAGCCGAAAGCCAACGCACCCGAGCAGAGCCGAACTGAGCTTCCCCCGATTTGGCGGACACCTCGTCTCTCGCTCCCCGCGAGTTTCTGACGTCGTACTTGAACCTACAACACCACACGCTCGGTGTGGTTGCCATGTTCAGAGCCGGATTCAAACGGGACAACTGCTGGATCGGCGCATCTGAGAGTGGTCATCTGAGGGTCAGACCCCGAAGAGCCATACGGCCGCAAACAAAAGAACCCTTGTAATACAAGGGTTCTTGGTGGAGCTGAGGGGACTCGAACCCCTGACCCCCACACTGCCAGCGGGGTGTTTC
>DAITQD010000139.1:0-6623 GCA_036833255.1 Jatrophihabitantaceae bacterium | reverse complement strand
TGGAGCCGCCTCGGGGAATCGAACCCCGGACAACCTCATTACGAGTGAGGTGCTCTACCAACTGAGCTAAGGCGGCGCACGCGGTAGGCCGCGACCGGGGCGAGTCTAACCGAGGAGAAATGTTGCCGGTATCGGGCAGGTCAGCCCGGCGCGGCAGACTTGATGATGGAGACCATCGCGCCCTGCGGGTCAGCCACGTCCGCGTGCCGGCCATAGGGCATGTCCTCGGGCGGGCGCACTACCGAGCCACCCGACTTCGTGACCGCCTCGACCGTTGCGTCGGTGTCGGCGACCGCGAAGTACACCCGCCAGTGCGGCGGCACGTGCGCCGGAACCTCGGCCGGCAGGACACCCAGCCCGCCGACAGTGTTGCCGTCGATCTCGATGGCGGAGTATTCCGAGCCCTCGGCGCCCATCTCGGTGTAGGTGTAGCCGAACACCGCGGCGTAGAACGCCTTCGCTGCCGCGTAGTCGCGCGTCATCAGCTCGTTCCAGGTGAGCGAGCCGGTCTCGTTGGCCAGGCCGACGCCGTGGTGCAACTTCGACTGCCAGATGCCGAACGTGCCGCCGGTCGGGTCCTGCGCCACGGCCATGACGCCGAGGTCCATGACGTCCATGGGTGGCGCGACGACCTGGCCACCGGCCGCGGTGATCTGCTCTGCGGTCGCGGCTGCGTCGTCGGTCGCGAGGTAGGTCGTCCACACCGGTGGGTGCGCCATGTCCCCCTGCATCGCACCCAGCCCTGCGACCGATCGCCCGCCGATGTCGGCCAGCACGTACCCGCCCGTCTCCGGAGGCCCAGCGGTGAGCTGCCACCCGAACAGCGGTGCGTAGAACTGCTTCGCAGCATCGAGGTCGTTTGTCATGAGGTCCACCCAGCACGGCGTGCCAGGGGGCCATGGGGTGTCGCGTTCGGTCATCGTTGTCCTTTCGATAAGGGTCGAGGCAACGAACTCTAGAAGGTGGCACCGACAACGGACAGAGCTCGCGACATCACTCCTTCGGCGTATCGGCCACCGCGCCATCGCGTCCCTCGTATGCCTTGCGCGACGAGCACACCGACGCCAGCGCGCACGCCGTCTTGCGCCCGTCGGCCGCCATTCGCACGACGACCGTCTCGCCCGGCACGTTGTGGCCGACGACGGTGCCGTCGCCGGCGGGCGTCTCGACGCTCTCCCCGACGGCCGGCGCCTGCTCGGCGAAGTCCTGGTACAGCGGGTGCTCGTACTTCAGGCAACACATCAGCCGGCCGCATGCGCCGGAGATGCGCAGCGGGTTCATCGGCAGGTCCTGGTCCTTGGCCATCCGCACCGACACCGGCTCGAAGTCGACGAGGAATGTCGAGCAGCACAGTTCACGGCCGCAGGAGCCGATGCCGCCGGTGAGCCGGGCCTCGTCGCGGGCAGATAGCTGACGCAACTGGACGCGTCCGTTCAGCGTCGCCGAAAGGTCGCGGACGAGGGACCGGAAGTCGACGCGGTGCGGTGCGGTGAAGTAGACCGTTGTCTCGTCGCTGCTGCTGGCGTAGTCGACGCCGCTGAGCTTCATCGGCAGCCCGTGCTCGCGGATCAGGCGCTTGGCGGCCACCCGGCCGGCGGCGCGCTTCTTGCGCGACCGGGTCGCCTCGTCGAGATCGTCGGCACCGGCCATACCGAGCAGGACAGGCAACCCGCCGATGTCGTCGCTGACCCACTGCGGCGCCCACATGACCTCGGCCACCTCGGCGCCCGCGTCGGTCGGGTACAGCACGTGTTCGCCCACGCTGGGGGTGAGCTCGCCCGGGTCGGCGTAGTACAGCCGTCCCTGGCGCTGGAAAACCACGGCGCACACCATGCCCACGTCGGCCACCCTAACGCCGAGCCGCTTCGACGAGTGGTCACTCGCGGTGGGTTCAGGGCAGGCGGAGAGCGGCGGTCATCGCCTCGACCGCGATACGCGGCTTGACATTCAGCTCGAGCGCATCGCGGCAGGCGAGGACGGCGTCCAGGCGCCGCAGCACTCCGGCCGAACCGAGCCGAAGCGCGACCGTCCGCACGTCCTCGCCGAAGTCGGGATGGGCCGGTGCAACGTCGCAGCGAGCCTGGACGAGCAGCACGTCGCGGTAGAAGGCGGCGAGGTCGACCAGCGCGCGGTCGAGGGCGTCGCGCTGGGTGCGGGTCGCGCGGGACTTCTGGCGCCGCTCCAGCTCCTTGATGGCGCCGGCCGTACCGCGGGCCAGGGTGGCGGTGCCCTTACCGGTGCCGCCCGCCCCGAGGGCCGTCTGCAGCGCTTCGGTCTCGTCGGAGTCCAGCTCCTCGGACATCGCGGCGGCCTCGGCCTCGGCGGCACCGACCAGGTGATCGGCCGCGGCGAGACAGGCGCGAAGCGAGGTCAGTGACGCCGGGATCGCGAGGACCTCGGCGCGGCGGCCGCGCGCATCGGCGTCGCGCGCCAACCGGCGCGAGCGACCGATGTGGCCCTGTCCGGCGGCCGCCGCCCAGTCGGCCGTCGCGCCGTCCAGTCCGTCACGTTGCAGCACGGCCGCGACGGCTTCGGTGGGCGGGGTGCGCAGCGCGACGAGCCGGCAGCGCGAGCGGATCGTCACCGACACATCGTCCGGGTGCGACGACGGCGCGCACAGCAAGAACACGGTGCGCGGAGCGGGCTCCTCGACCGCCTTGAGCAGCGCGTTGGACGCGCGCTCGGTCAGGCGGTCCGCATCCTCGATCACGACGATCTGCCAGCGGCCCAGTGCCGGGCGGCGGGCCGCAGCAGCAACAACGGCACGCATCTCGTCGACCGAGATCGACAGTCCCTCGGGCACGACCGCGCGCACATCGGGATGGCTGCCGGCCCGGACGGTGCGACAGGCCGAGCACTGCCCGCAGCCGATGTCGCTGTCAGGGTCGGCGTCGCGCTCGCACTCCAGCGCGGCGGCGAAGGCCCGCGCGGCCACTGAGCGCCCTGAGCCCGGCGGACCGATGAACAGCCAGGCGTGGGTCATTGCGCCGGGCGTGACCGGACGGTCGTGGGTTAGCTCCGCGGCGGCGAGGGCGGCCCCACGCAGCACGGCGACCGCGTCGTCCTGCCCGACCAGCGCGTCCCAGACGCTCACACGTGTCCTCGCTCCGCCACGTGGCGCAACACCGGTCGGCGGGGGGTGAACATCCCATCGACGGCGCCCAGCACCAGTGCCGCGATCTCCTCGGCCGGACTGCGCGCGTCGACGACGAGGTAGCGGCGCGGCGCGGACTCGGCGAGATGACGAAACGATTCGCGCACCCGGTCGTGGAAGGCCAGCGACTCGCCCTCGAGCTTGTCGGCGGCCCCTCGCCCCCGCGCCCGATCCAGACCCTGCGCGGCCGGAATGTCGAGCAGCACAGTGAGATCTGGACGCAGGCCGCCCGTCGCCCAGCGCGACACCCGATGGACATCTTCGGCGCTCAGCTCCCGTCCGGCGCCCTGGTAGGCCAGCGACGAGTCGACGAACCGGTCGGTGAGCACGACCTCGCCTGCCTCGAGCGCAGGGCGGATCACCGTGTCGACGTGCAGCGCACGGTCGGCGGCGAACAGCAATGCCTCGGCCCGCGGCGTGAGGGGGTCCTCGCCGTGCAGCAGTAGGTGGCGAATCTGCGCACCGACCCGGGTGGCGCCGGGCTCGTGCGTCACCGTGACGGTCCGCCCCTCCTCGCGCAGTGCGGCCGCGAGCAATTCGATCTGCGTCGACTTGCCCGACCCCTCGCCACCCTCGAAGGCGACGAACACGCTGCCGCTGCGCAGCCGGCGCCGGGCGGACGTGTCGCCGCGCATCGACATCTTCAGGTCGGCCCACACCGACACCTTCTGCCGGTCGTCCATCTTGCGGTAGGCGAACAGGCCGGCGGCGAGGGCAAACAGGCCACCCGCGACCAGCACAAAGCGGGTTCCGTCGACCGTGGCATGCAGGCCGCCGATCGAGACCCGACGACGACCGACCTGCGCCACGACGAACGGCACTGCGGCCAGCGCGAGGATCAGGACCACGCGGATCAGTGACTGCAGCAGCGCGAAGACCCGTCCGCGCATCTCGTCGTCGACCTCGGTGCCCATCAGGGTCATGCCGGCCAGGTAGGCGACGCCGGCGCCGAAGCCGACACCCAACACGAAGATCATCGCGAGGGCGGCCTGCGGCATGAACGCGGTCAGGATGAGGCAGCTGCCGGCGAAGACGATCGACAACCCGAACAGCCGGCGGCGCGAAAGCTCGCGCGCGATGCGCGGGCCGAAGGCCAGGCCCGAGCCGAGGCCGACGAAGACCGACCCGAACAGCACCCCGTAGGCCGCGTTGCCGCCGCCGAGACTGGTGACGAAGATCTTGCCGGCGCCGATGATCGCGCCGCCGCCCGCGAAGGCCCCGACCAGGCCGATGATCAGCCCGCCGATCAGTCGGGAGTTCCGGACGAAGGCCGCGCCCTCGCGCAGCAGGCTGAACAGGCTGGCCTGGTCTTCGGCGGCGCGACCGTCGCGGTGACCGCTGATCTCGTGAATGAACAGCACGACCAAGGCGCCCACGAGGAACGTCGCCGCGTTGAAGTACAGCGCGAGGTTCACCGGCCCAGCCCGGAAGAAGTGCAGGTGCCGGGCGAGCACGTTCGTGATCAGCGACAGCACCGAGAACAGTGCGGCGCCGAGCACCGGCGTGAGCCCGTAGGTGGTGATCAGGCTGAGCTGGTTGGCCGCCTCGATCTGGTCGCGGCGCACCAGGTTCGGCACGGAGGCGTCCTTGGCCGGCAACCAGAACAGGCTGACGCACTCGATCAGGAAGCTCGCGACGAGCAGCCACGCGAGGGTGTGCACAAGCGGGATCGTCAGGAACAGCCCGAAGCGGATCCCATCGGAGACGACCATCGTGCGGCGCCGGTCGAACCGGTCGGCGAACGCCCCCGCCAGCGGACCCAGGACGATCGCCGGCAGCAGCTTGACCACCAGCACGCCACCCAGCGCGTAGTTCTGGGCCTGGTAGCCGTGGACGAGCGAGGTGGCCAGCGCGGTGGTGGCGAGCAGGCCGAGCCAGTCACCGAAGCTCGACAACGCGGTCGAGTACCACAGCCGCCGGAACGGGGTCACCCGGAGCACGCCGCGAATGGCCGCCACGGACGAGACGCCCGGGGCCGTCGCCGCCGGACCTGCTGCCTCTGCGGCGCTGTCGGCGCTGATGGGATCCCCCTCAGGGCTCGGGATGACGGGCCCAGCCTATCCGCGCGGACCGACGCAGACCCGCCGCCGCTACCGCCGTTCCTGTGGGCGAGCTCAGCTAGGTAACCGCCCGGTGTTCGCGGCGCGCAGCAGGTCACGCAGGGCGTCGACGAGGGCGTCCCGCTTCGACTCGGCCAGGCGCCCGAGCAGCTCGCGTTCGGTGTCGAGCAGCGCGGCGAAGCTCGCGTCGAGGCGACGGCGCCCGGTCGGGGTGAGGCGCACCTGGACGAGGCGGCCGTCGGTCGGGTCTGGGTGCCGCGAGACGAACTTGCGGGTGCTGAGCCGGTCGAGCCGGCTGGTCATCGTGCCCGACGTAACGTGGGTGAGCGCGCACAGTTCGCCGGCGGTCAGCTCGAACGGCTCACCGTTGCGGCGCAGGGCGGCCAGGACGTCGAACTCGTGGGCCTGCAAGCCGTGCTCGACGAACGCGTCGGCCCTGCGCTCGTCCAGGACCGCCGCCAGCCGGCTGACCCGCGACAGCACCTCGAGAGGCGCGACGTCGAGGTCGGGACGCTCGCGGCGCCAGGCCGCGACGATCTCGTCCACCTCGTCGGTCATCGCTTCATGGTGCCATATCTCTTGACTTCAAGATATATTCAATGACGTCGAGAGGATTACTCATGCGGTGGGACCCGGCCCAGTACTCGCGTTACAACGACGAGCGCGGGCGACCATTCGTTGATCTGGTGGCCCGAATCGAGCATGCCTCGCCGCGCCGGGTCGTCGACCTCGGGTGCGGGCCGGGGAACCTGACCGCGCTGCTCGCCGCCCGCTGGCCGTCGGCGGTGGTCGAGGGGCTCGACTCATCCCCGGAGATGATCTCGCGGGCGGCACCGGTCGACGGGGTCTCGTTCCGGGTCGAGGACGTTGCCGCCTGGACGATGCCGCCGGATGCCGACGTGGTCCTCAGCAACGCGACGTTGCAGTGGGTGTCCGGGCACCAGCAGTTGTTGCGCCAGTGGGCGTCGTCGTTGCCGCCTGGCGGGTGGCTGGCGGTCCAGGTGCCGGGCAACTTCGGCGCGCCGTCGCACACGCTGATGCGTTCACTCGCGACGTCACCGCGGTGGGCGCCGCTCACGGCTGATGTGCTGCGGCACCACGACGCCGTCGGCTCGCCTGCGGACTACGCGACGTTACTGCTCGATTCCGGACTGTCGGTGGACGTGTGGGAGACGACGTACCTGCACCTGCTCGCCGGCCCCGATCCGGTGCTGGACTGGATGCGCGGCACGGGGCTGCGGCCCGTCCTCGCCGCACTGGCGGACCAGGCGGCGCCCGGCCCTGGCGGCCCGCGGCCGGCCGCGGACGTGTTCGAGGCCGAGTACGCGGCGGCGCTACGCGAGGCGTATCCGGCGACCGAGCACGGCACGTTGTTCCCGTTCCGCCGCATCTTCGCCGTCGCCCACAAG
>DAITQD010000138.1:0-6678 GCA_036833255.1 Jatrophihabitantaceae bacterium | reverse complement strand
CACCGCGAACACCCCGGACTCGGCTGGACCTGCCAGATGATCAACGGCATCCCACACTGGACAGCACCGGCCTGGATCGACCCCGAACAGACACCACGCCGCAACCAGGTGCACGAACCCGCGCTGACCTGACGGCCTGCCCTCACGAAGCAAGAGGTCTACTGCCCGCGCGCCCGACGTAGGGTTGATACATGACTATTTCGACGGTGAACCTCGGCGGGCTGACAGTGTCGGCGCAGGGTCTCGGCTGCATGGGGATGAGCGAGTACTACGGCGCGACGGACTGGGACGCCTCGATCGCGACGATCCACCGGGCGCTCGACCTCGGCGTCACGCTGATCGACACTGCCGACATCTACGGCGCCGGCCACAACGAGGTGCTGGTGGGGCGCGCGATCGCTGGAGGTTCAGGCGGTCGCGACCGCGTGCAGCTCGCGACGAAGTTCGGCATCGACCGCTCGGGCGGTGACGGCGACCGCACGCTGCGCGGCACCGCGGCCTACGTCAAGCGGGCCTGCGACGCATCGCTGCTGCGGCTGGGCGTCGATGTCATCGACCTGTACTACCTGCACCGGCCCCCGCAGGACGCCGAGATCGAGGAGACGGTCGGCGCGATGGGCGAGCTGGTCGCGGCCGGCAAGGTGCGTCACCTCGGCCTGTCCGAGGTCGACAGCGCGCTGCTGCGCCGGGCGCACGCCGTGCACCCCATCGCCGCGGTGCAGAGCGAGTACTCACTGTGGACGCGCGATCCGGAGACGAGCGTGCTCGACGCACTGCGCGAGCTGGGCGTCGGTCTCGTCCCGTATTCCCCGCTCGGTCGCGGCTTCCTCACCGGCACCCTCGACCGCACTGCCTTGGGCGACAAAGATTTCCGCGGCCACAACCCGCGCTTCGCCGGCGAGGCGGGCGATGCCAACCAGGCGATCGCCGACGAGGTTTCAGATGTCGCCGCCCGCAAGGGTGTGACGCCGGCGCAGGTCGCACTTGCGTGGGTGCACGGCCAGGCCGCTCGCCTCGGCATCGCAATCGTGCCGATTCCCGGGACCAAGCGGGTCACCTGGCTGGAACAGAACATTGCGGCGCTCGGCGTCAGCCTCACCGACGAGGACCACGCGGACCTTGACCCGCTCGGCGCGCAGGTCGTCGGCGCCCGTTACTGAGTGCCGCCGCCACTTTTCCCCGCTGGCGCTCGGTTTGACCCCCCGGAAACCGGTCACCAGCGGGGAAAAGCCGCCGCAAACCTAGGAGTCGCCGCCGATGGTGCCGGCGCCGGCCGCGTTGACGTCGTGCAGTTCGTAGCGAACGACGGCCTCGCGCGGCGCATCGGGCTTGACCTCGCCGCGGCGGGCCAACTGTTCGAGCACCGCCACGACGATCGACTGGGCGTCGACGTGGAAGAACCGGCGGGCCGCCCCACGGGTGTCGGCGAAGCCGAAGCCGTCGGTGCCGAGTGAGGTGTAGTCACCGGGTACCCAGCGCGCGATCTGATCGGGCACCGCGCGCATCCAGTCCGACACCGCCACGACCGGGCCGGCCGCGTCGGCCAGCTTCGTCGTCACGTACGGCACGCGCGGCGACTCGACCGGATCGACCAGTGATTGGTGCTCACACTCGACCGCGTCGCGCCGTAGCTCATTCCACGACGTCACCGACCACACGTCGACGTCGACGTTCCACTCGTCGCCGAGTAGCCGTTGCGCCTCGAGCGCCCACAGGACGGCGACACCGGATGCCAACACCTGCGCCCGCGGCCGGCCCTGCATGCCCAGCGCGGGGGAGTAGCGGTAGATGCCGCGCAGCAGCCCCTCGATGTCGAGGTCGTCGGGTTCCTTCGGCTGGTTGAGCGGCTCGTTGTAGATGGTCAGGTAGTAGAAGACGTCCCGGTCGGACTTCGGCGCCCCGTAGGTGCCGACGCCGTACATCCGCTCCAGACCGTCGCGCACGATGTGCGCGATCTCGAACGCGTACGCCGGGTCGTAGGCGACGCAGGCCGGGTTGGTCGAGGCCAGCAGCAGCGAGTGCCCGTCGGCGTGCTGGAGCCCCTCGCCGGTCAGCGTGGTCCGCCCGGCCGTCGCGCCGAGCACGAACCCGCGGCCGAGCTGGTCGCCGAGCTGCCAGAACTGGTCGCCGGTGCGCTGGAAGCCGAACATCGAGTAGAAGATGTAGAACGGGATCATCGGCACGCCGTGGGTCGAGTACGCCGTCGCGGCGGCGGTGAAGGATGCGGTCGAGCCGGCCTCGCTGATGCCCTCGTGCAGGATCTGCCCGGTCTTGGACTCCTTGTACGACAGCAGCATGTCGCGGTCGACGGCGTCGTACTCCTGCCCGTGCGGCGAGTAGATCTTCGCAGTCGGGAAGATCGCGTCCAGGCCGAACGTGCGTGCCTCGTCGGGAATGATCGGCACGAACCGCTTGCCGATCTCCTTGTCCTTCATCAGGTCCTTGAACAGTCGCACCGTCGCCATGGTGGTCGCGACCTGCTGCTTGCCGGATCCGCCGCGCATCTCGGCGTAGGCGGCTTCACCCGGCAGCGTCAGCGGCTTGGCGCGCACGATCCGTTTGGGGACGGCGCCGCCCAGCGCGGCGCGACGCTCCTTCATGTACTGGATCTCGTCGGACTTCTCGCCGGGGTGGTAGTACGGCGGTAGGTCGGCGGCGAGCGCCTCGTCCGAGATCGGCAGGTAGAGCCGGTCGCGGAACGCCTTCAGGTCGGCCGGGGTGAGTTTCTTCATCTGGTGCGTCGCGTTGCGCCCCTCGAAGCTCTCCAGCGTCCAGCCCTTGATGGTGTGCGCCAGGATGACCGTCGGCTGGCCGACGTGCTCACGCGCCGACTCGAAGGCCGCGTACACCTTGCGATAGTCGTGCCCGCCGCGCGGCAGTTTGCGCAGGTCGTCGTCGCTCATGTCCTCGACCATCTTGCGCAGCCGCGGGTCGCCGCCGAAGAAGTGCTCGCGGATGTAGGCGCCGGACTCCACCGTGTAGGTCTGGAACTGGCCGTCGGGCGTGGTGTTCATCCGGTTGACGAGCACGCCGCTGGCGTCGCGGGCGAGCAGCCGATCCCAGTCGCGGCCCCAGATCACCTTGATGACATTCCAGCCGGCGCCGCGGAAGTAGGACTCCAGCTCCTGGATGATCTTGCCGTTGCCGCGCACCGGGCCGTCGAGACGCTGCAGGTTGCAGTTGATGACGAACGTGAGGTTGTCGAGCTCCTCGCGCGACGCGAGACCGATCGCGCCGAGCGACTCGATCTCGTCCATCTCGCCGTCGCCGAGGAAGGCCCACACGTGCGAGGTCGACGTGTCGGCGAGCCCACGGGCGTGCAGGTAGCGGTTGAACCGCGCCTGGTAGATGGCGCCGATCGGGCCCAGGCCCATCGACACGGTCGGGAACTCCCAGAACTCCGGCATGAGCCGCGGGTGCGGGTAGGACGACAGGCCGTAGGGGGCATGCGACTTCTCCTGACGGAAGCCGTCGAGGTGCCGCTCGGTGAGGCGACCCTCGAGGTAGGCGCGAGCGTAGATGCCCGGCGCGGCGTGCCCCTGGAAGTAGATCTGGTCGCCCGTTCCGCTGGCGAGGTCCTTGCCGCGGAAGAAGTGGTTGTAGCCGACCTCGTACAGCGACGCCGCGCTCGCGTAGGTGGCGATGTGCCCGCCGACGCCGACCGTCATGTTCGCGCGCGTCACCATGATCGCGGCGTTCCAGCGGATGTAGGCGCGGATGCGGCGCTCGATGTCCTCATCGCCCGGGAACCACGGCTCGCGCTCGGGCGGGATCGTGTTGATGTAGTCGGTGCTGCGCAGTGCGGGCACGCCGACCTGGCGTTCGCGGGCGCGCTCGAGCAGCTTGAGGATGAGGAACCGCGCCCGTTGGCGACCGTCGGAGTCGACGGCCGCGTCGAACGACTCAATCCACTCCCGTGTCTCTTCGGGGTCGATGTCCGGCAGCTGGCTGGGCAGCCCGTCAGTGATGATGTTGAATCGGTCTCGGGTCACGCCCTCCAGTGTCCACCAACCCCGAGCCGCTAGGGTCACCAGGAGAGTTACCGCGAGGTAATGCTGGATTGCCTCAGCCAATCGAAGCCCCAGGAGGATGTCGCCGTGAGCACGACCCCACCGTCCGGGAACGGACCGGGTGTTGCAGAGCGGATGGGCATCAAGCCCTCGATGATCGTGATGGAGATCGGCTACGACGACGACGTCGATGACGACCTGCGTGGCCTGATCGAGGACTGCACGGGCGGAGACCTCGTCACCGAGGACTCCGACGAGGTCGTCGATGTCGTGCTGGTCTGGTACCGGGAGGACGACGGTGATCTCGGCGACCTGCTGGTCGACGCAATCGGGCCGCTCGCCGACGACGGGTTCATCTGGCTGCTGACGCCCAAGCGGGGGCGGGCCGCCTACGTCGAGCCGTCCGACATTGCCGAAGCGGCGTCGGTCGCGGGACTGTCGCAGACCTCGATCACCACCGCGGGAACGGAGTGGTCTGCCGCCCGCCTGGCCGGGCGCAAGTCCAGCGGAGCGAAGCGATGATCGAGGTTGGCGACGAGGCTCCGGACTTCACGCTGCGCGATCAGAACAACGAAGAGGTCACCCTGTCGTCGTTCCGCGGGTCGCGTGCGCTGCTGGTGATCTTCTACCCGCTCGCCTTCACCGGCATCTGCACCGGCGAGCTGTGCGCGGTGCGCGACGACCTGCCGGCGTACCAGAACGACGAGGTACAGGTCGTGTCGATCAGCGTCGACTCGGCCTACTCGCAGAAGGTATTCAGCGAGCGTGAGGGCTTTGAGTTCCCGCTGCTGTCGGACTTCTGGCCGCACGGCGCGGTCGCCCAGAGCTACGGCGTCTTCAACGAGGTCACGGGGTTCGCCAACCGCGGCACGTTCCTCGTCGACAAGGACGGCATCGTCCGCTTCGCCGAGATGAACAAGGCGGGCGAGGGCCGCGACGCCCAGGACTGGCGCGACGCGATCGCCAAGTTGTAGCTGCCGGAGCGCCGGTTTCGTCCACTCCCATCCCCGGTGATCAACAGCAGTTGGTGGTCGCTATAGCGACCGTTCGGCGCTGTTGATCATGGTGGGCCGGTGGGCGCGGACCAGGGCGTCGATCGCGGGACGGTCCGTGCCCTCGACGGGCCGGTGCACCGCCTCCGCGCGGTCGATCACCAGGCCGGCGCCGGACAGATCTGCTACGACGTCCGCCGCGGTGAACAGGACCGTCGCATCCTGGGGTCCGCCGACGCCGTCCGCGATGTTCGTCGAATCATGGCCGATGACGAGGAGCGTGCCGCCGCGAGCCAGTGCGTCCGCGGCACCAGTCAGCGTCGCTCTCCACTCGGCCGGCGCGAGGTGCAGGTAACACAGGAGCGTGAGGTCGACCGGCTCGTCTGGCCGGTAGGTCGTCGCGTCGCCGTGCACCCAGGTGACGCGGGGTGCGGCGGGCTCCTGGCGTGATTCCAGGGTGCGGGCCTTCTCGAGGGCGACGGCGGAGAATTCGACCGCGCTCACCCGCCAGCCGCGGGCAGCCAGCCAGAGTGCGTTGCGGCCCTCGCCGCAGGCCAGGTCCAGGGCTCGTCCCGGCGGCAGGTCGGCGAGTTCGCGCGCAACCCAACGGTTGGGGTGCGTCCCCCACACCAGCTCGGCCGAGCGGTAGCGCTCGTCCCATTGCTCGGCTCTCATCGACCCACCGCGCGGCCGTATCGGTCGGTGAGCTTGGCCGCGCGGTCCTGCTCAGGTGTGCGTAGCGTCTGTTCGACTGCCGGGCCCCGAGTCTCGTCGAAGTCGCGTTCGTCCGGACGGCGCGTGTCGGCGCGCACCATCGCGATCGGGGCCGCGAGGGCGAGCAGCGCGAACAGGTACCACTGGATGATATAGGCGAGGTGCTGTGGTTCGACGGCGCCGCCGCCCGGGTTGGACAAATCCGGGCTCGGGATCGCGGTGAGCCTCCCGGTGCCGGGCTGGCCGGGCAGCAACTCGGCGTAGCCGTCGAACACCGCTCCGCCTATCCGGGCCGCCTGGTCGCCCGGATTGATCGACTCGAGCTGGCCGTTGCGCAGCTGCGCGGCGTGGTCGTGGCGTGCCTCGCCCGGCTGGACCCGCGCCGTCACCGTAACCGGACCGCCCGGCGGCACCGGAATCGTCGGCGCCACGACGGTCGCGTTCGAGTCGGAGATGAAGCCGCGGACGACGAGCAACGTGCCGCCGGTCGTGCGCAGCGGGGTGAGCACCAGATAGCCGGTGTCGAGGCCGACCGAGCGCTGACGCACCAGGCCCTGGTGGCTCGCGTCGTAGGTGCCGGTGACCTGCACGGTGCGGAACTGGACCTGGTGCGCCCGCGGTGGCGCGTCGGGCGCACCGACCAGCGGCAGCACGCCGGTCACCGGCGCCACTGCCGCATGGGCGTTGTGGCGCAAGTCGTCGTTCGTGCCGACCTTGCCCGCCAGCCGGGCGATCTGCCAGGTTCCGGCGAGCACGCACACGGCGGCGACGACGATCATGAGGAGCGACAGCGCCGCGTAGCGCGGTTGACGCAGCATCCTCAGCACCAGGCAACGGTACGGCGCGGTTCACCGCGCCACGGCCCGATACCCTGATCCGGGTCGCCGCGGCAGGCCCACGGGCGCTTAGCTCAGCGGGAGAGCACTCGGTTTACACCCGAGCGGTCGCTGGTTCGATCCCAG
>DAITQD010000137.1:374-6740 GCA_036833255.1 Jatrophihabitantaceae bacterium | reverse complement strand
GGACTTCATCGCTGCCAAGCCCGAATTGTGGAACGAGGACATCGGCGAGAACTAGTGCGTTGCGCTCCTGGGCGAACAATGCGCGGCGACGAGGTCGTTGGGTGGTTGGCGGCCGGCGTTCGGGCTCGCCACCCGCTCCCTCCCGCCCGCCCTTGATCGCCCCGCGCTCCGGGTCGTCTACAGCTTGATCGAAGTAGCCCCCCGCTCGAGTAGCGACCAGATCGCTACTTCGGTCGCGGACGGATCCGCGTTGCGGCACAGTGGGTTGGTGACTTCGACTGGCGCGGACCCTGCCTGCATCTTCTGCGACATCGTCGCCGGCCGTGCGGAAGCCAGCGTCGTCTACCAGAACGAGCGGGTGCTGGCGTTCATGGACATCCGGCCCGTCACCACTGGTCACACGCTTGTCATCCCCAAGGCTCACGTTGCGAATTTGGCTGACCTCGACGCCGAGCTCGGTGGGGTGTTGTTCCAGGTGGCGCACCGGTTGGCGGGGGCATTTCGCTCATCGGGGGTGCCGTGTAAGGGCGTCAACCTCTTCCTCGCCGACGGTGCGGCGGCGGGCCAGGAGGTGTTCCACACCCACGTGCACGTCTTCCCGCGATTCAGCGGAGACGGGTTCCGCATCGACGCCGACTGGCGGGCGCGGGGACGCGACGAGCTTGACGCGGTCGCGGGTCAGCTCCGTGCAGGCCTCGGCACCGCGCCAGACCGCTGATCGATCGCCTGTTCCCCGTTGGCGCTCGGTTTCGCGCACTCAAACCGGTCGTCAGCGGGGAAAGGCGGCCCGCACCCGGTCGTCAGCGGGGAAAAGCGGGCCGCACCCGGTCGTCAGCGGGGAAAGGCGGCCCGCACCCGGTCGTCAGCGGGGAAAAGCGGGCCGCAGCCTAGAGACTGGCTAGCGCCGTGCGGATCTCGGGTGGGACGGGCACCGGTTGGCGGTCGGCGCGAGAGACGTAGACGTGCACGAACCGTCCTACCGCGGCCGGCTCGTCGGCGGCGCCGAACAGCGCGAGCTGGTACACGACGCTCGACGTGCCGAGATGCTCCAGCGCCAAGCCGGCCGTCACGACATCGGGGAAGCGCAGTTCGGCGAAGTAGCGGCACGACGTCTCTACTACCAGCCCGATCGCCGGTAGCTCGCGGATGTCGACGCCGCAGGCCTCGATCAGCCAGCCGTTCACGGCGGTGTCGAACAGCGAGTAGTGCACCACGTTGTTCACGTGGCCGTACGTGTCGTCGTCCGACCAGCGGGTAGGCAGCGCGCGCAGCACCCGGAAATCCTTGCGCCGAAGGGCCTTCGGGTCGGGATCGCTCACGCCGCGAACTCTGCCAGTTCGTCGTCGACGAAGCTCGACCGGCACGCCATCGAGCCTGCGGTGAGCGAGATGGCCAGCGCGATGAACAGGAGCGCAAGCGGCAGCCCCCACCCGCCCGTCGCGCCGTAGAGCACGCCGAACAGCAGCGGGCCGGTGCCTGCCACGATGTAGCCGATTGCCTGCACGAACGCCGACAGCGCGGCCGTCGTCTCGGCGGTGCGGGCCCGCAGGCCGATCATGGTGAGCGCCATCGGGAACATCCCGCCGCCGATGCCGGTGAGCGCCATCCATGCCCACGCGCCGCCTACCGGCGCCACCGCGAGCCCGACGTAGGCGACCAAATAGCAGACACCGAGCAGTGCGATGACCAGTTGGCGTCGTTTCGGCGCGACGGACGGGACGACCATCGAGACTGGAATGGACACGGCCGCGACCAGGGCCACCATCGCGCCGGCCGCGCCGGCGCTGATGCCGTGCGCGCGCAGGAACTTGGCGAACCAGCCGAACGCGATGTAGGCCTGGAAGGACTGGAACGCGAAGAAGATCATCAACAGCCACGCGGTGCGGCTGTGCACCAGGCGCTTCGCGGACAGGCCACGCGGGGCGTCCGGATCGGGACGGTCGCGGCGCAGCGTCGGCAGCCAGGGCAGCACCGCCACCGCGCTGAGCAGCGCCCACGACCCAAGCCCGAGCGGCCAGCCGTCACCGAGCCGGCCGATCGGCACGGTGAGTCCGGCGCTGGCGGTCAGGCCGATGGCCAGCGCCGTCGTGTACACCGCGGTCATCCGGCCGATGTGATCGGGGAAGTGACGCTTGACCAGGCTCGGCATCAGCACGTTGCTGATCGCGCCGCCGGACAACGCCAGCACGCTGAGCAACAGGAACGCCCAGATCGAGCCCACCACCGCACGCAGCACCAGCCCAAGCGTCATCAGCAGCAGCGAGACCACAAGCAGCCGGTGCGCGCCGAAGCGGTGCGACAACCGCGGCGTCAGCGACCCCATTGCCGCGAAACAGATCACCGGCAGGGTGGTGATTAGCCCGGCCGCGCCGCTGCTCACGTGCAGCCCGGACTCCAGATCGTCGAGAACCGCGCCGACGCTGGTGACGGCGGTCCGCATGGACAGCCCGGTGAGGACGAGTGCCGCGAGCAGCAGCCAGATCTGGCGCCGCGGCACCGGGGCGAACGCCGGCGTGCTCAGGAGCTGCTGCTGTCGCGCCACAGATCGATACCACCCTCGACGGCGTGGCGGTCGATCTCGGCCAGCTCGTCGTCGGCGATATCGAGCCGCTCGAGTGCGGTGACGTTGTCCTCCAGTTGCGCGACGCTGGACGCCCCGACGATCACCGAGGTCATCCGCTCGTCGCGCAGCGCCCAGGCAAGTGCGAGCTGCGCCAGCGTTTGCCCGCGCTGGCCGGCGACGGCGTTCAGGGCGCGGATGTGGGTCAGGTTCTGCTCGGTCAGCAGGTCCGGCGACAGCGACGTGTTGCGTGCCATCCTCGATTCGGCGGGCACGTCGCCAAGGTACTTCGACGTCAGCATGCCTTGGGCCAGCGGCGAGAACGCTATGCAGCCGGCGCCGACCTCGGCGAGGGCGTCGAGCAGACCGCCCTCGATCCACCGGTTGAGCATCGAGTAGGAGGGCTGGTGGATGAACAGTGGTGTGCCCAGCTGGCGCAGGATCGTGGCCGCCTCGAGCGTGCGCTCGGACGAGTACGACGAGATGCCGGCGTAGAGCGCGCGACCGGAGCGCACCGCGGTGTCCAACGCCCCCATCGTCTCCTCGAGCGGCGTGTCGGGGTCGAAGCGGTGGGAGTAGAAGACGTCGACGTAGTCCAGCCCGAGCCGGCTCAGTGACTGGTCCAGGCTCGCCAGCAGGTACTTGCGCGAGCCGAACTCTCCGTACGGGCCGGGCCACATGTCGTAGCCCGCCTTGGTCGAGACGAACAGCTCGTCGCGGTAGGGCTTGAAGTCGGTGGCGAGGACGCTTCCGAAGTTCGCCTCGGCGCTGCCGTAGGGCGGTCCGTAGTTGTTGGCGAGATCGAAGTGGGTGATGCCCAGGTCGAACGCCCGGCGCAGGATCGCGCGCTGCGTGTCGAGCGGGCGATCGTCGCCGAAGTTGTGCCAGAGGCCCAGCGAGATCGCCGGCAGCTTGATGCCGCTGCTTCCGCAGCGGCGGTAGGTCATCGTGTCATAGCGGGCAGGAGCAGCCGAGTACGTCACGTCTGCCTATCCTGCCTTGCCGCCGTGAAGCGGTCGACGTCAGCTGTGGGTGACGGGGTCGATGACCACGCGGCAGCCGCGCAGCGCGAGCGGCCGGTCGACGAAGGCGCGCTGGTTCGGCGGGTAGACACGCACGGTGTCCGACACCGGGGCCTGGCAGGACGAGAAATCCGTGAGCGGGGCCTCCGCCTGCGCGCCGGGCTCGAGCGTCACCGTCGACGGTACCTTGCCCGAGCGTGCCGCGGGCCTGCCGAGCAGCGCGTTGTTCAACCGCAGGCTCACCCCGGGGAAGCCGAACATGGTGCATACGGCCGAACTCGCGTTCGTGAACGTGATGAGCGCGAACTCCTGGCCGGCGGCCGCGGAACCCCGCAGGGCGCGCACCTTCAGTTGCGTGCTGGTGCATGCGGCCGGGCCGGTCGGTGTCGGCTTGGGGGGCACGGTCGTCGTCGCGGTCTTCGACGGCGCGGCTGAGCTCGTCGGCGCGGCTGAGGTGCTCGCGGGGGTGCTGGCGGCCGAGCCGGGGATTGGGGTTATCGCTGTCGCCAAGTTGCCGGTGCTCGGGCCGGACGAGCCCGAACCGGAGCCGGCCGACGACGTACAGCCGGCCAGTCCGATCACACCGCTCAGCACGGCCGCCACGACGACGGTGCGGGCGGCGCCGTGGAAGCGTTGCCTCACCGGTCGATCCGCAGATCGGTCGAGTACGGCAGGCTGGCGACCTTCAACGCCGGACTCGACTGCAACTGCTGCCACAGCTGGATCCAGGCGTTGTTTCCGGTGAGGCTGCCACAACCACCGGCCTGCGCACAGGCGGTGAACTCGGTGAGCGCGCCACCGAAGTTGATCCTCGGCCCGCCACCTGCGATGCCGGTCAGCGAGATGTATTTCCACTGTGCCGCCATCGTGTTGTTGTAGATCTGCGGCAGGCTGATGATCCGGCTTGCGGCACTCAACGAGTACAGGCCGGCCATCGTCCAGCCGTTATTGCACGCGCGGCCGGTCGCGGTCCAGGCACAACCGTCCGCCGAGCCGTTGAACACGAACTTTGCCAAGGTGGCACTGTAGTAACCGGCGAGCCACGCCTTCGACTGGGTGTACGTGGCGCGGAAGCCCGGCTCGATGTCGTTGGCTCCGGCGATGCCCACGCCGGCGTAGAGCGCCGCGTGGGCGCGCACCGGATTCACGACGGTGCGTGCCCAGGTGGCACCGCTCGAGGAGGAGACGTCCATGTCGTTGTTCGTGCCGATCGCGATCGCGGTCGGCGCGTTCGGCTTGTGCTGGCTGGCGTAGCCGTCGACGTAGGCGTCGAGGTCGCGTACCAGATCCGCGTAAGACACGAATCGGGTCGTGGCGCTGAGCACGACGCCCTGGTCCGCCTGATCCTGGCCGCCGATGTCGAGCAGGATCACGTAGCTGTGGCCGGACGGGTTGGCCAGGGCGTCGGCCGCGCCTTCGGCCCGCATCTTGCTGAGGTCGGTGCTGGACGAGCCGAAGATGTTGCGGATGTAGCGGCTCGTCGAGATCGGCGCGGGCGTGGTCTGGGGTGGCGGTCCCGCCGGGGTGGTCACCGCCGGCGATGTGCTCGGGGCGGACCTGCCAACTACATTCGAGGCAACGACGGTGAAGGTGTAACGGGTGCTGGACGCCAGGCCAGTCACGTTGGCGGTCATCAGCCGCCCCGGCACGGTGACGGTGGCACCGCCGGGCACTGCCGTCACCGTGTATCCGGTCACCGGCGCGCCACCGTCGCTGGCAGGTTTGATCCAGCTGACGGCCGCGCTGCCCCACCCGGCAACCGCGCGCACGCTGCGGGGCGCCGCCGGGACTACCGGGTGTACCGCGTTGATCACCCTGCAGCCCAAGGAGGTGTTCGCGGTCCCCCCGGACACGTTGACGGCGGAGACACACAGGGTGTGTTCGCCGTCTGAGGCCGCAAGGATCAGCGAGTAGCCGTGCAGCGTCCCGTACTGCGGATAGACACTTGCCACGTCGGGACGCGAGCTGTCGGCTACGGCAACGGTGGGTGCGGCCCCGTCCAGGCTGAGCGTGATCTTAATCGGCGAGCTCGTGTCCGGGTCGATGGCCCAACCGCCCACGACCAGGTTGACCGATCCAGGTGCGCGGGCGAGGGACTCGAAACGGCCGAACGGGTTGAGGCGCAACGTCACCGACTGGCACGCCACAGTCCCATTGCCAGCACCGAATGCAACGTTGACACCGACCGCGCAGATCGAGTGGGCGCCGGACTTCAGCGTCAGAGCCACGGCGAAGTTGTGCCCGGAATGGGTGACACCGAGGTCGTCCGCCGTGAGCTGCGTGAGCTGCGTGCCGTCGGCGCTGACTCGCACCACGATCGCTGCGGTCGTGTCCGGATCGGTAGCCCAGCCCGTGACGTGGACGCCGGTGGCGCTCGGAGTCACCGCTGTCAGTATCGTGGTCGGCGTGTAGCGGAGCGTGAGCGTCGCGCAGGCGAGGGTTTTGTTGGCGCCGTAGCTGATGTTGGCGGCGACGGCGCAGATGTGGTGCTGGCCTTCGGCGAGGCGGATGGTGGCGTTGAAGCCGTGGTTGGGGCCGATGCCGGGGTAGGCGGCTGCGACGTCTGGCCGTGGCTTGTCGGCGCGGATCGCGCTCAGTTTTGCGTCGATGTACAGATAGACGGTGAGTGACGTCGTCGGCGAGTCCGGATCGAAGGTCCACCCCGCGAGGGTCACGCCGCCGGGTGCCTGGGCGAGTGTCTCGACGCGGCCGCGGGGTGTGTCGGCCACCGTGAGCGTCGCGCAGGCGAGGGTTTTGTTGGCGCCGTAGCTGATGTTGGCGGCG
>DAITQD010000137.1:0-274 GCA_036833255.1 Jatrophihabitantaceae bacterium | reverse complement strand
ACGTCGTCGGCGAGTCCGGATCGAAGGTCCACCCCGCGAGGGTCACGCCGCCGGGCACGGCCCTGAGTGTCTCGGCCCGGCCGAGCGGTGAGTGGGTATCGGTCGCCGCGTGCGCCGCGGGGATGACGAGGCCGCCGGCGACCGCGGCACTGCTCACGATCACACACGTGCCGAGCAGCGCGGCAAGCACCCGTTTGCCGGGCCGCTGGCGATGCGGCTGGCCGCCACGGTCGGTTCTGCGTGGGGTCATGTGCAACTTCCCGATGCGGAGTCG
>DAITQD010000136.1:0-6769 GCA_036833255.1 Jatrophihabitantaceae bacterium | reverse complement strand
GGCGGCTCGGATTCCGCGGCCGGGGCTGCGTCGCCGTCCGCGCCGCCCTCGTCTGCGTCACCGATGACGGCAAGCTCGACGCCGATCTCGACGGTCTCGTCCTCCTGCACCTTGATAGACAGCAGGGTGCCGGCAGCCGGCGACGGGACCTCGGTGTCGACCTTGTCGGTGGAGACTTCGAGCAGCGGCTCGTCGGCGTCGACGTGGTCGCCCTCGTTCTTCAGCCAGCGGGTCACGGTGCCTTCGGTGACGCTCTCACCGAGGCGGGGCATGGTCACGGAGACCGACATGGTCCAAGACTCCTTAGCTGGGCGGACGGGGGCGTCAGTCGTGCACGTGCAGAGGCTTACCGGCCATCAGCAGGTGTGCCTCGCCGAGCGCCTCGGACTGGGTCGGGTGTGGGTGGATGAGCTGCGCGACCTCGCTGGGCAGCGCCTCCCAGTTGTAGATCAGCTGCGCCTCGGCGATCAGCTCGCCGACACGTTCGCCGACGATGTGGACGCCGAGCACCGGTCCGTCGACCTCGGCGACCAGCTTGACCGCGCCTTTGGCGTTGAGGATGGCGCTGCGCCCGTTACCGGACAGGTCATAGGTGACGCATCTGATCTTGTCGGCGCCGAGCTTCTCGGCGGCTTGGGACTCGGTGTAACCGACCGAGGCGACCTCAGGAGCCGAGTAGGTGATGCGCGGGACGCCGGGGTAGTCGATCGGCACGACGGGCAGGCCCGCAATGTGCTCGGCGACCATGATGCCCTCCGCGAAACCCGCGTGCGCCAGCTGCAGGGTGGGGATCAGGTCGCCGACCGCGTACACGCCGTCGGCGCCGGTGCGGCAGAACTCGTCGACGACGACGAAGCCACGGTCGAGGGTGATGCCCTGCTCCTCGTAGCCGAGGTTCGCCGAGACCGCGCCGCGCCCGACCGCGACCAGCAGCAGCTCGGCCTCCAGCGTGTCGCCGCCCTCGAGGTGCACGCGCACGCCGTTGTCGCTCGGCTCGACCCGCTCGAAGCGCGCGCCGAGTTTGAAGGCGATGCCGCGCCGGCGGAAGGCCCGTTCGAGCAGCTTGGAGCTGGCCTCGTCCTCGAGCGGGACGAGGTGCGGGAGCGCCTCGACGATGGTCACGTCCGAACCGAAGGACCTCCACGCGCTGGCGAACTCGACGCCGATGACGCCACCGCCGAGCACGATCGCCGATGCCGGGACGTGGTCGAGCCGGAGCGCGTGCTCGCTCGCGATCACCCGCTGGCCGTCCAGGTCGAGGCCCGGCAGCGTGCGTGAGTACGACCCGGTCGCCAGGATGACGTTCGCGCCGGTGTAGGTGTCGTCGTTGACCGTCACCGTCTTCGGGCCGCTCAGGCGGCCGTCACCCTCGACGATCTGGATGCCGCGGCCCGTGATCAGGCCGACGAGCCCCTTGTGGTTCTTGCTGACGACACCGTCCTTGTACTTGTGGACGCCGGCCATGTCGATGCCCTCGAAGGTGGCATTGACGCCGAACTGCGCGGCCTCGCGGGCCTGGTCGGCGATCTCGCCCGCGTGCAGCAGGGCCTTGGTCGGGATGCAGCCGCGATGCAGGCAGGTGCCGCCGACCTTGTCTCTCTCGATCAGGACCACTGACTTGCCGAGTTCGGCTGCCCGCAGCGCCGCGGCGTATCCGCCGCTACCGCCGCCGAGGATGACGAGATCGGACTGGTTGTCGGCCACTGCTGCTCCTACTTCGTCGGAGGGACGCGCGCTGTCCATCTTGGCACCTACGCTCCCGGGAGATGACGGGGGGCGATGGGCACGATGGCGCGCGGATATCTGCGCCGCGGTGGAATCATGGGCTCAGACCGTGATGCCGGTCGTGCTGTCGATGAGCAAGTGGAGGGCCCGGTGGGTTGGAGACCTCGCAGGAAGAAGAACCGTGTCGGGACGTTGCGAACGTCGACGTCCGACGATGTCGATCACCTGTCCCGCTTCGTGAAGTCGCGCGCGGGGGTCGAGGCCTACATCGAGCCCCGGACGGCGGTCACCGAGGCGACCGTGGTGCTCGTCGCGGGCACCGGTGAGTGGACCCGACGCCGCATCGACGGCGCAGAAGGGGCGCGCTCGTTCAGCAAGAAGCACGCGATCCCGCTCTACGACGCCGCCGTCGTCGGCTACCCCAAACGGATGCGGGAGTGGACCGCGCGCCGCAAGGAGAGCGGTGAGACCGGACCGCCCGGGCTGGCGGGACCGTCGGCGTGACGACCCAGGACGCCCCCGACCGCGAGGAACCCGGCGAGGCCGCCCCGCCCGGTTTGGGCCCGCCGGCCGGGCCGGAACTGCCCGCCGGATCGCCGCTCGACGCGGCTCAGGCGGCGCTGGGCGTCATGCCCAAGCAGATCACCCTGCCCCTGCCGCCGTGGCTGGGACCGCTCGCGGTGTGCTGCGCGCTGGGCATCGTGCCGTGGGTCGTCTATCTCGCCGTGACATTGCCGGGGCGCCAGCGCGCTGTCGACTACGACATCGCCTGGGTCGGCTACGACGCGGTCATGGGTGTGGTGATGGCGGCGCTCGCCTACTGCGCACTGCGACGCAAGGCGGCTACCAGCGCGATCGCCTCGGTTGCCTCGACGATGCTCGTGATCGACGCGTGGTTCGACATCGTCACGACCGGCAAACGCGAACAACTCGTGTTCGCCATCGCCTCGGCAGTGCTCCTCGAGATACCGCTCGCGATCGTCTGCGCCTGGGTGGCCATCAACGCCGAACGGGTCCGGGCGCGCGCCTACCGCAGCATGCGGGTTCGCTGGGAACGAGCGTTGGAGAGCGCGCGCGGCCGGGTCGACGACCCCGTGGTCAGCGACCCGCCAGGTCCTCGGCCGCGGCGATGAGCGTGCGCACCACAGCGCCGGTGCCGCCCTTCGGCGTGTAGTCCCGCGGCCCCGCCGTGTTCCACGCCGGTCCGGCGATGTCGAGATGGACCCACGCCTGCCCGTCAGGCATGAAGTCGGCGAGGAAGTGCCCGGCGACGAGCATGCCGCCCCATCCTTCGCCGGCGACGTTCCCGATATCGGCGACGGGGGAGTCCAGGCCGGTGCGCAGGGCGTCGGGCAGCGGCATGGCCCACACCGATTCGCCGACGGCGTTGCCGGCGGCGGCGACGCGATCGCGCAAGCCGGCCTCGCCCATGGCGCCGATCACCCGAGGACCGAGCGCGATCAGTTGCGCACCGGTCAGCGTCGAGGTCTCGATCAGATAGTCGGGCTCGTCCTCGAGCGCCCGGGTGATGGCGTCGGCGAGGATGAGGCGTCCCTCGGCGTCGGTGTTGCCGACCTCGACCGTCTGCCCACTGCGCATCCTCAGCACGTCCGAGGGTCGGTATGCCGATCCCGACGGCATGTTCTCGGCCATCGGCACGGTGGCGATGATCTCGACGGGCAGCTTCAGCGCGGCCGCGGCGACCGTGCTGGCGATGACGGCCGCCGCGCCACCCATGTCGGACTTCATCGGGGCCATGTTCGCGGTCTTGATGTTGAGTCCGCCGGAGTCGAAGGTGATGCCTTTTCCCACCAGGGCGATCCGGGCCTTCGGACGGGCCGGCCGGTAGGTGATGCGGACCAGTCGAGGCGGGCGGGCCGAGCCTGAACCGACGCCGAGGATGCCGCCGAACTTGCCCCGCGCGAGCGCCCGCTGGTCGAGCACCTCGACCGTCAGGTGCTGCGTTGCCGCCATTTCGCTCGCCCGCGCCGCGAACGTCTCGGGGTAGAGGTCGTTCGGCGGGGTGTTGACGAGATCGCGCGTGGCGGTGACCGCGGCGGCGACGATGCGGGCACGCCGCAAGGCGGCCTTCGCGTCCGCGCTCGATTCGGTCGCAATCGTGATCTTGCGCAGTGCGGGTTTGGTGACCGACGACTTGTACGTCGTGAAGGCGTAACTGCCGAGCAATGCGCCTTCGGCGACCGCGTCGGTGGGGGCGTCGATGGCGATGTGGACGTGCTTGTGCCCGGTCAACGTTCGCAGCGCCGCGCCCACCCCACGGCGGACCTGCTCGGCCTGCCGGGCGTCGGGGCCGAGGCCGGTCGCCACCACGAGGGGAAACGGGGCCAGCCCGAGTGTCGGGATCTTGATCACCTCGTCGGGCTTGCCGGACGCGCCGGCGGCTTTCAGCGCGGCTGCCAGGCGCTTGCCGAGCGCCGCGTCGACGGGCTTCGCGCCCGGCGCCAGACGCGGACCGTCCGGTCCGGAAACAATTCCGACGACGACCGCGTCGGCGCTGATCGGGGCGGACGGGTCGACAAGGGAGACGGCGGCCATGGCACCCATCGTATTGGGCGGCTCTGTCGGACCCTCCGATGGGCGCTCGCTGACCGTCGCGCGAGGGCTTGTCGATACGGTGCCGGTATGAGCCTGCTCCGATCGCCGCTGTACGAACGCCACGTCGCCCTGGGTGCGAAGCTCGCCGACTTCGGCGGCTGGGAGATGCCGATCGAGTACCCGGCGAGCGGCGGCGGCGTACTCAAGGAGCACACCGCGGTCCGCGAGACGGTCGGCGTCTTCGACGTCTCGCACCTCGGCAAGGCGACCGTGCGTGGGCCGGGTGCGCGGACATTCGTCAACGCCTGCCTGTCCAACGACCTCGGCCGCATCGAGGCCGGGCAGGCGCAGTACACCCTGTGCTGCGACGAGTCCGGCGGCGTCGTCGACGACCTGATCGCCTACCTCGTCAGCGACGACGAGGTGTTTCTCGTACCGAATGCTGCCAACACCGCCGAGGTGGTGCGCCGGCTGGCTGCGGCTGCTCCGGACCGCATCGAGGTCACCGGCCAGCACGACAGCTTCGGCGTGCTCGCGGTGCAGGGGCCGCGCTCGGCCGATGTGCTCGGGCGGCTCGGGTTGCCGGCCGAACAGGACTACATGGCCTACGCCGACGCCACCTTCGAGGGGCGTCCGGTGCGCATCTGCCGCACGGGCTACACCGGTGAGCACGGCTACGAGCTGATCCCCGCGTGGGACGACACCGTGGCGCTGTGGGACGCCCTCGTCGAGGTGGTCCGTGAACTCGGCGGGATGCCGGCCGCCCTCGGCGCCCGCGACACCCTGCGCACCGAGATGGGCTACCCGCTGCACGGCCAGGACCTGTCGTTGCAGATCTCGCCCCTTCAGGCGCGGTCCGGCTGGGCCGTCGGCTGGAAGAAAGACGCGTTCTGGGGTCGGGACGTGCTGAGCGCCGAGAAGGCCGCGGGCCCGGCCCGGCGGCTGTGGGGGATCGAGGCGCTCGACCGGGGCATTCCCCGCACGCAGATGACCGTGCTCGGCAGTGACGGGGCAGTCGTGGGAGAGGTCACCAGCGGGACGTTCTCACCCACGCGCAGGGTCGGCATCGGGCTGGCCCTGATCTCGTCGGAGTCCGGTGTGGGCGAGGGCGACGAGGTCGAGGTCGACGTGCGCGGGCGGCGCGCGGCGGTGCGGGTGGTCAAGCCGCCGTTCGTCGAGTCGCACGTCCGCTAAGCGTCCTGCTCCTCGACGCCCGGTGCGGCGGCGTCGACGGGCTTCTCGCGCGGCCCGGTGTGCTCGGCCACGGGGAACTCCGAGTCGCCCTCGGGCGTGGCGGGGGTGTCGCGCAGCGCATGCACGCTGGTGTTGAGGAACGCGACCAGCGGCACCGCGATCAGCGCGCCCGGAATGCCCCCGAGAATCGTCCCGGTGATCACCGCCAAAGCGATGGCCAGCGGATGGACCTCGACGCTGCGGCTCATGATCACCGGCTGCAGCAGGTGTGCTTCGAGCTGGACCAGCACGACGATCGACACGGCGACGACGATCGCCGCGGTGGCACCGTGCTCGAGCAGGGTCACGGCCACACACAGCGTGCCGGTGACGGTCAGGCCGACCAGCGGGATGAACGAGCCGAGGAAGATCAACACAGCGAGGGCGGCGGCCAGCGGCACCCGCAGCACGAGCAGCAACAGAAAGATCGAGATGCCGTGGAACAGCGCAATAAGCAACTGGCCGCGCATGTAGCCACCGAGAGTGCCCCAGCCGGCCCGGCCGGCGTGGTCCAGCCGCGGCTGGGCCCGGCCGGGAAAGATCCGTAGCACCCAACCCCAGATATCCTCGCCGTCGCGAAGCAGGAAGAACGTCGACAGCAGGATCAGCAGCAGCGCGGCGAGCGCTTCCGCGACGGTGCGCAGCGTCGCGATGGCACCGCTGATCAGCGCGCCCTGGTGCGACTTGATCGTGTCGGTGATGTTGTTCGTCACCTTGTCGAGGTCGGCGGACTTCAGGTGCAGCGGGCCGGTCTGCAGCCAGTGCTTGGTGTTGGTGACGAAGTCGGTGATCTGGTTGCCCAGTTGGGCGGAGTGCGTGGAGATCTGCCAGGTGACGAACCACCCGATGCCGCCGAGCGCGGCTACCCCGACGAGCAGGGCAAGCGCCGCCGGCGGTGACTTCGGGCCGGGCAGGATCTTGCTCAGCCGCCGCTCGAGCGGGTGCAGCACGGCGGTGAGGAACAGCGCGAGGATGAAGGAGAACGCGACCAACTCGATCCTGCTGAAGATCTTGGCGAGCAGGTAGAGGCCGGCCGCGATGATGATCAGCCGCCAGCTCCACGCCGCCGCGACGCGCACCTGCCAGGTGACGGCCTCGACGGCGTCGTGGCGGGTGTCCGACAGCGGTGGGGTGGTCGGCTCGGGAGGGTCGGCGGGCGAACTCACAAGTGCGTCCAGTCGGTCGAGGGGGCCTGCTGAGGACGATATATGTCCGCAACCGGTACTTGAGTCAGGCTGGCCACCAGCCGCTGACG
>DAITQD010000135.1:0-6902 GCA_036833255.1 Jatrophihabitantaceae bacterium | reverse complement strand
GCGCGTACTTTCGTTGGGATCGGGACCTCTGGGTGGACGTACTGAAACCACCTAGCAAGAACATTTGAGCCGACCATGTTCTGATGACCGCTCAACCTGCCGATGATGCCATCGGCGTTGCGATTGATCGTGTCCGTCTCTGGATCTTGAACGACCTTCCCCGCGTAGAAGAGTCCAGGCTGGCGCAACACGTCCCGGATCACGTAAACCCCTGTCTTCCTGACGTTGGGAAACCGTGCGTACAAGGGTTCGCGCCGGAGGACCTTATTCGGCACCTCGCTCAACCACAGCATCCCGTCACCAGCCAGCACAGCCAGGATGGCATCGGCGTCGGACGGCAGCTCGATCTCGGTTGGCACGGCCTCATCCTTCGCGAACACGGTCGCGCGCGCCAGACAGGAGACCCATCGAGCCTCCGACTAGCGCCTTGGCCACGCGTCGAGTTGAACTATCGCCTCCCGACAGGTGCGTGCGACGGTGCGCACGCTACGCGGCATAGTCAGACGTTCACGCGCTCCGACAGGCAGCGGCATATCTGGTCGATTCTCCGGTGCCCTACGTTCTTGTCCGCTCGCCAATCTCGAGACCGCCTGACCGCCGCTGCTCAGCCGCCGCAGTATCCCTCCGGGGCGCCGGCACCACAGAACGGCGCGTTGGGCCAGGAGCCGCTGAACAGGGCCAGTGCGTGGTGGCCCAGGTCGTGACCGAGGCGGTAGGCACCGAGGGGCAGGCTGGACGGCGCGCTCGAGGAAGTGATCGTGACGATGACCGTGGTCGAGTTGATGACCTGCGTGATCCGGCCGGTGACCATGCCGCCGTCGTGGATCTCGTTGCCGATGATCTGATCGCAGCCGGTCGTGACGGTGGCGGTGCAGGTGACGTAGGTGCGGAACTCGATCCGCAGGCTGCCGTCAGGGGCGATCGCCAGCTCGCGGCCGTGCCCGGTCCAGATGCCGCCGAAGCCGGCCGGCGCACGGACACCAGAGGCTGCCTGTGACGGCATCGCCGACGAGGGCATCGGAGAGCCGGACGGGACGGACGGCGGCATGCTCGACGCGCTCTGCGACGAGGTAGACGGCGTCGACTGTGCCGTCGAGGTGTCCGCCGCGGCCCCGTGCCCCCCAGTCGTCGACGAGGCGCAGCCGGCCACCAACCCGGCCGCGGCGATGATCGACAGCGGCGCTGAGACCAGCTTCATCCGGCACTCACTCCTCCCACTTCACCGCCCGACGGAGTCAGGCGGAAACAGAGCTGACGGCTTGACCAAATAGCTCAGTTGATCAAAGACATCGAAATCCAACGCCGCTCGATCCTCACACCCCGACATCGACTCTTCGGACAAGCCACTTTCCCGGACCCGCCATCACGAAGCCTAGAACCGCACTCCCCGCCGCGTCTTGACGGTGAGGGGAGCCACGACCGCACACGACACGACATGACCGCGCACGATCAGCGGTGCATGACCGGACGGTATGCCGCCGTGCCGATCGTGCGGCAGTAGCGTGCGCTCCGCGCGGACAGCGGCAAATCCGGTCGTTCTGGCTACCCGACAGCTCGATGGGAGCCGTCCATATGCGCCCCTTTGGTTCCGGCACAGCAGCCAGCAGACGAATCGCTAGGCGTTTTGCCGCGTCGACTTGGCGCTCACGCCCCCGAGCGGTGGCGATGGAGACCTTGGAAGACCCTGACCTGAGCGCGCTCACACCGGGAAGGTGCCGGTGAACACGTCCGTGAGGTTCTGCGCGGCGCCTGCGTTCGGCAAGACGAGGACGGGGCGCACCTGCGTACCGGCCATCGCCAGACCCTGGTAGTCGCCCAGGAAGTGACCCCACCCGGCGAACGGCGCCTTCAGCCAGTCGAACACGCCCGAGATCTGCCGCTCGGATGCACGGGACAGGTCGCCGCCCGCGTAGGTGAGCAACCAGACGGCCGTCGGCAAGGTCGTGGTGTCGCCGGGCTGGAGATAGCGCAGGTCGTAGTAGGTCAGCACGACGTTGCGGTGGCTGTCGACCGTGATCGACGGCAGGAACGCCGGCGCGCCTGGCACCCGGTTGACGAGCGCGGGTGCGGACCACGTGGACCCGCCGTCGGTGGACCGGACGAGCTCGATCGAGTCGTACGCCCCGCCGCTGAAGTCCGAGCCCTCGTAGGCCATGTAGAGCGTGCCGGTCGACGGGTCGACCGCCGCACTCGGCAGTCCTGCGCCGGCGCGGAGTGCCTTGCTGGCGTCGGCCTGTGCGTTCGGGTCGACCTCGGGCACCGACGTGTCGGGGGCGACAGTTGTCGGCGCGCTCCAGGTCTCGCCCGCGTTGGTCGAGGACACGACGCCGAAATGGGCTCGGTCAACGTGCTTGTGCCCGGGTCGGAGTACGTGAGCCAGTCGAAGAAGCAGTGCAGCGTGCCGGTCCGCGGGTCGACGACGACGATGTTGCCGATGGTCTGCGTGTTCGGCACTCCGCTGGTGTCGACGAACGGCCGTGCCTGGCTCCAGGTGTGGCCGCCATCGTGGGTGATGGAAATGTAGGACGGTCCGTCAAAGTGCGGGTTGCCGTCGAGGGGGGTGAAGTCCAGGCGGTCCCAGACCTGGTAGGCGTAGCCCGGTCGGGTGGAATCCGCAGTGACCGAGTTCTTGTCGTTGGTGACGTTCGGGTCGTCGTCGGCGATGACCGGAGTCACGTTAGTCCACGTGGCCCCGCCATCGGTCGAGGTGGCGGCCATGACCGCATTGCGCGCGGACGTGACGTCGATCGCGAGCCCGCTGGCGTAGACCGTGCCGTCGGGACCGGTGCTCGCCCATGGGTCCGAGGCCCGCTCGTAGCCGGCCCCGCCCAGCGCGCACGAGGAGAACGGCAGCGTGCTCTCGTGGAACGTGCGGCCGTCGGTCGTCCAACTGGCCGCGAGCCCCCGTGCCCCACCGTCGGACCAGCGGTCCTGTTGGAAGACCGTGACGACGCGCTTGGGATTCCTCGGGTCGACCGACACGTTCGGCTCGACCTCCGTGGCCGGATAGTTGACGCCCGACCCGTCTGCGCCGACCGTGCACGAGGCGTACGGGTCGCCCGGCGACACATTGGTCAGTTGGTGCCCGGGGCTGGGCTTCGCGGCCGCGGGGTGCCGCCTGCGAGAGTGCCAGGACGACGGCGGTGGCGGAGCAGACAGCGACGTGCAGGCTCCTGCGCATTGGTGATCCCCTTGCCCTGGACCGAACTGTCTCGGTCGCGGGCTCGCGAAGAGGGGTTCGGGCTGTGGAACGTGCGCCAGCGTAGCGGCGCACGTCGGTGCCAAGGAACCCCTCCACCGACGCGTGCATGGCTGGGCCGGAGAACGCTGTGCTGCGCGCCATCAGGGGACGGCCTGGTTGCCAAGTTCGCCGAGCCGATGGTGGACACCACGCCAGATCGAGGTGCCTCCTGAACCGTCAATCTGGGCGACCGCTCGCAGCTGCCGCCTGCCTCGGTCTTTCACGGCTGATCTTGTGACACGACGCCGATGAACACGGAAGTGCCCTATCTGCAAGGGACAATTGGGCTTGCGACGTCCAAACGTTCCCAAGCAGATGGGCACTCCGTTGGTGCAGGTTAGCGCGTGGTCGAACCGGTTGACGGTCAGCGCGGCAGGGCGCGGGGTGGTGTCGCACGCGGGTGCTGCGCTGTTGCGTCTGGTGGGCGATCGTGTCGGTTTGACCGGTGAGTTGTCCAAGGCGCTGGCCCGGCCCGGTGGCGAGAAACACTGCACCGGGCCCGCACCAGGTGGGCGTCCTTCAACCCCAACGGCTGCACCACCACCCACAGCGAGACGTTTCCGCGAGCGCTCAACGGCGAGCAGGCGTGGGAGAACTTCCTCGCCGAGGAACTGGCTGACCGGAACAACTTGCCGACACCGCCTGAACCGACGTCCCCGCACACAGGATCTAATTCGCGCCGGCGGGTCGCTTCCGCCCGTGCTCACCAAGCTGTGGTCACCCAATTTTCGTAGGAGATTCCGGGCCGGAGCCGTGGCCGAGACCGCGAAGTGAGACCGTAGCGCGTAGCCGGCCGGTCCGACCCGGCGGTGCGCTACTGCTCCGGTCCGGCGTACTTGCCGGCGGTGTTGGGGAACAGCCCCTTCACGATCTTGAAGTTCGTGACGTCGACGGTGCCGTCGGAGTGCAGGCACACCGCGGCGTCGCGGAAGAGCTTCTCGATGCCGACCTCCACCATGGCGCCGTAGCCGCCGTGTAACTCGAGGGCCTGCTGCACCACCTTGAGAATCTCCTCGGAGGCGTACACCTTGACCATGTTGCAGAGCACCTGCGCGTCAGGAGCAGCCTCGTCGACGGCTAGCGCCGCGTGCCGGAGCAACGCCTCGACGGCTTCGATCTTGGTGGCCATGTCGGCCAGTCGGGAGGCGACCGCCTGGTGCTTGATCAGGATGCGGCCGCCCTGCTCGCGCTCGTGGACCCACTTGACCGTCTGCTCGTAGGCCGCGATGCCGATGCCGAGGTTCTTGGCCGCGACGAAGATCTTGCCCGGCTGGAAGTACATGCCGGCGGCACCGATGGCGTTGTTGTGGGCCAGCAGGTGGTCGGCCGGGATGCGGCAGTCCTCGAAGGCGATCTCGCCGTTGTTCATGAAGCGGCCGCCGAACGTCTCGTTGCAGCGCGCGACCTCCAGGCCCGGGGTGTCACGCGGGACGATGAAACTCGAAGTGCCCTGCTGCACACCCTGGCTCGTGTCGGTGTTGGCGTAGACGATGTAGACGTTGGCGTCGTAGCCGTTGCTGATGAACTGCTTTCGGCCGTTGATGACCCACTCGTCGCCGTCCTGCGCCGCGCGGGTGGCCATGGCGGCCTCGGGGACGTTGTAGGGGAGCCAGCGGTCGGAGGCGCCGCGCGGCTCCGTGAGCGCGTGGGCCATCAGGAACTGCGGGTCGGCCATATATGCGGCGAACCACTTCTCCTTCAGGTGCGCCGGGGCCAAGGCGCCGATGAGCACCGAGATCTTCCAGTTCTGCACGAGCTTGTCGGCCAGACCGGAGTCGCCGCGCGCCAGTTCGGTGGCGATGATCGCGAACGTCTGGGTCTGCGTCGCCGGGTCCAGCGCGATGCCGCCGAACTCCTCGGGCACGCCGAGGTATCGGATGCCGATCTCGTCGGCCTTCTCCAGGATGTGCGGCATCAGCCGCTGCGCGGGATCGGCGTGCCACTCGCGCCAGCGGTCCGCTGCGATCCACGGTATGACGACCTCGTCGACGTAGGTGCGGCACGTGTCGCGCATCAGGCGTTGTTCGTCCGAGAGGTAGTGATCTGCGAACAGCAAGGGGAACTCCGTTCGGGTTGCGGCGGCGGTGGGTCCCGGTCAGGCGCCGGGGGCGCGGGCGAAGAGCACGTCGAGACCGGCGGGACCGCCCTCGAGTTCCAGCTGCGGATCGCCCGGGTCGAGCCAGAGGACGCTCTCCTTGGCCAGCGGGAAGCGCTCCTCGCCGACGTGCGCGGTGCCGGTGCCCTCGACGACGTAGACGAACGCCTCGTCGGGACCCACGTCGATCGGCCGGGTACGGACGCCGGCGGCGAGGGTGTGGCGCCGGGCCGACATGTTGATCGTCTCGCCGGCGATGGTGGCGTCGGCGATGAGGGTCTCGGACCATCCGGGGCCCTCGCTGCGCGGCTGCTCCTGCGTCGTGATGATGGTGGGCATGAGTCAGCCGACCGCGGCGGGGACGCCCTCCCACGTGCAGACGTCGTCGTCGACGGTCCACACTGTCTGGGTGGGCGGGGGGGCCCAGTACTCGACGAACGAGAACTCCGCGTCGCTGTCGTTCTCGAACCAGTGCACCTCGTCCGGCTTGACGATGACCGTCATGCCGGCGCTCAGGCGCAGGCTCTCGGCGTCGACGTGGAGGATGCCGGTGCCGCCGAGCACGTGGAAGATGTGATGGCAGTCCGAGTGGTAGTGGGCCGCGGCCGTGTCACCGGGGTGGTACTTGATCCGGTCGGCGCGCAACTTGGTCGCGTCGACCGAGACGCTCGCGGTGATCAGGTCGAGGCGATCGCGGGTGTCGCGGGTGGAGCGGAGGTGCGGTAGATCCTCCTTGGCGAAAAGTTTGGCCATGTGACCACATCCCTGCGTTCTGGGTCCGATGTAGGCACCCTACCTGCAATCGAGTGCAGTGGGCAGGGTCCAGCGCAACCAGCAACCCACCCAGACGGGGTCAGGACGTCTTCGGGGTGGGCTCGGCGAGCAACGCGACCCCGCGAACCGGGCTACCGGTAGGCCGGTCCGGACCGTCCGGTCTCGACCGGCAGCCCCGCCGAGCGCCAGGCGGTCATGCCGCCCAAGACGCTGCGCGCTGTCCGAGACCGACAAGATCAACCTCAACATCCGCGCCGTCCTGGACGTCACCACCGTCGAATGGGGCGTACAACTCACCCTCGTGGAATTAAGAGACATCCAGCTACCCGACAGCTGAAACGCGCAATGGCTCGCCAAGCCGAAGCCGAACGGGAAAAGCGCGCCAAAATCATCAACGCCGAGGGCGAATCCCTCGCCGCCGCCGCACTCGGCGACGCCTCAGGCATCATGATGACCCACCCCCTCGCTTTGCAGCTACGCAATCTGCAGAGCCTGGTTGAGATCGGCGTCGACAAGAACACCATCGTCGTCTTCCCCGCCCCACTCATGACCACCATCGCCGAACTCGGCTCCTTCCTGGCCCGCGAATCCGCTGCCGCGGAAACGTCATTCACCCGACACCAGTCGGACCGACACGACGCCGCAGGATCGCCACACAGACCGGGGTGTCGACCGCGACGGTCCGGGTCGCCCTGGGCCGGGTTGGCACCCGGCCCAGGGCAGCACGCAGAGCCGCTGGCTGCTGGGCACCGGGTTGTCGCTGTCGCAGGTGGTACACGTCGGCGGCACGTC
>DAITQD010000134.1:2130-6905 GCA_036833255.1 Jatrophihabitantaceae bacterium | reverse complement strand
GATCCCGCGATGAGCTTCGCGGCGGGCTGGGGCGTCATCGCCGAGCGCCGCAGCACCGTGTCGATACGCAACACCAGTTCGCGCGGCGAGAACGGCTTGGTGACGTAGTCGTCCGCCCCGACCTCGAGCCCGGCGATGCGGTCCTCCGCCTCGCCCAGTGCCGTGAGCATGATGATCGGCAGGTCCGCGTGGGTCCTGCGGACGCGGCGGCACACCTCGGGCAGCATCAGATCGAGGACCATCAGGTCGGGCGGGTCGCTCGCGACGGCGTCCAGCGCCGCCTGGCCGTCGCCGACGCGGCGGGTCTCGTGCTCGGCACGCTCCAGGTAGCTCACGACGACCGAGGCCACAGTCTCGTCGTCGTCGACGACCAGGACCTGGGACATGGCTCGATCCTAGGTCGCCGTGCGCCGCCGCGATTCCGGCCGGGACAGCGCCTTCTCTGCTCTGTAAGAGTTCCCGGCGGTCGTCGAACCCGGTACCACGACGGTGTTCGGTAACGTGCCCTGCGTGCCCGACCAGCCTGTGCGACTCGACCACGACGGACCGCTGGCGATCATCACGATCGACAGCCCACCGCTGAACCTCTTCGACGAGACGATTATCGCCGCTCTCGGCGACGCGATCAGCGCGGTTGCCGCGTCCGATGCCCGCGGCCTGCTGCTGCGTGCTGAAGGGCGCGTGGTGTCGGCAGGTGTGGACGTCAATCTGTTCGCAACGCTGACGCCCGAGAGCGGCTCGCAGTTGTGGCGCGGGTGGTTCGCGATGATCCATGCCCTGGAGGACCTGCGTATCCCGACCGTCTTCGCGGCGCACGGGCTGTGCCTCACCGCCGCCTTCGAGATCAGCCTGGCCTGCGACCTGTTGCTGGCCGCCGAATCGGCACGCTTCGGTCTCGTCGAGATCGTCGTCGGCCTCACCCCGTCGATGGGTGGGCCGCAGCGGCTGGCCGAGCGGGCCGGGCCGGCGCGGGCGCGGGAACTCGTCTACACCGGTGAGCTCTACGGCGCCGCCACGCTCGAGCAGTGGAACGTCGTCAACCGGGTGCTGCCCGACGACGGGTTCGCCGACGCCGCACGGAAATTCGCGCTACGGCTGGCGAACGGGCCGACGCGGGCGCACGCCGCGACCAAGGCGATCATCCGCGAGCAGATCGAAGTCGGCACCGGTGGCGCGGATGCGATCACGCCCGAGATCAGCGGCACTCTCTTCGCGACCGAGGACCTGCAGAACGCGGTCGCGTCCTTCCTGCGCGACGGCCCCGGCAAGGCCACCTATGCAGGTCGCTAGCTGGCTCGGCCGCGCACTGCTCAGCGGAGGGACGCACGCCAGGCACCGGGGCTGGCCAGCCAGGGCTGGCGGTCACTCGTGGCGGGATCGTTCCATCGGCCGCGGCGCGGTTCGTCCGCCGGGGCCTCGCTGCCGGCAACCGACGCTGCGGCAACCACAGCCGTGACCACCGCCAGCTCCTCGGGCGTCGGCGTGCCGCGGACGATCCGCAGCGCCGACTTGTTCGCTCGCTCGCGTTCACTCACAGCGGGATATTTCCGTGCTTCTTCGGCGGGAGCGACGCACGCTTGTTGCGTAGCATCCGCAGCGACTTCACCACATACGAGCGGGTGAGCGACGGCGCGATCACCGAGTCGACGTAGCCGCGCTCAGCCGCGACGTAGGGGTTGACCAGGGTGTCCTCGTACTCGGTGACCAACTTCGCCCGCAGCTCCTCGGGGTCGTCGGCCTTCGCGATGGCCTTGCGGTGCAGGATGTTCGCCGCGCCCTGCGCGCCCATCACCGCGATCTGCGCGGAGGGCCAGGCGACGTTGATGTCGGCACCGAGGTGCTTGGAGCCCATGACGTCGTACGCTCCCCCGAACGCCTTGCGGGTGACGATCGTGATCAGCGGGACGGTGGCCTCGGCGTAGGCGTAGATCAGCTTCGCGCCGCGGCGGATGATGCCGGCGTGTTCCTGCCCTACACCCGGCAGGAAACCGGGGACGTCGACGAGGGTGATCACCGCGACGTTGAACGCGTCGCAGGTGCGCACGAAGCGCGCGGCCTTCTCCGAGGCGTCGATGTCGAGGCAGCCGGCGAAGTGCATCGGCTGATTGGCGACGATGCCCACCGGCTGGCCGTCGATGCGGCCGAAGCCGACGACGATGTTCTGCGCGAAGAGCGCGTGCACCTCGAGGAACTCGCCCTCGTCGAGCAGGTGCTCGATGATCACGTGCATGTCGTAGGGCTGGTTGGCCGAATCCGGGATGAACGCGTCGAGGAAGGCGTCCGAGTCCTCCACGTCAACCGACGCGGCGGTGTCGTAGTGGGGCAGCGGGTCGAGGTTGTTGCTGGGCAGGTAGGACAGCAGCGCCTTGGCGTAGTTGATCGCGTCGTCCTCGTCGGTGCCGAGGTAGTGCGCGTTGCCGCTGGTTGTGTTGTGCGTGCGCGCGCCACCGAGTTCCTCGAGCGTGACCTCCTCGCCGGTGACGGTCTTGACGACGTCGGGGCCGGTGATGAACATCTGCGAAGCCTTGTCGACCATGATGACGAAGTCGGTGAGTGCGGGGGAGTAGACGTGCCCGCCGGCCGCCGGGCCCATGATCAGCGAGATCTGCGGGACGACGCCCGAGGCGAGCACATTGCGGCGGAAGATCTCGCCGTACAGGCCCAGACTGACGACGCCTTCCTGGATGCGCGCGCCACCCCCCTCGTTGATGCCCACCACCGGGCACCCCGTCTTCATCGCGAAGTCGAGCACCTTGACGATCTTTTCGCCGTACACCTCGCCGAGGCTGCCGCCGAAGACCGTGACGTCCTGGCTGAACACGCAGATCGGGCGGCCGTCGACGGTGCCGTATCCGGTGATGACGCCGTCGCCGAACGGTCGGCTCCGCTGCATGCCGAATGCGGTCGAGCGATGGCGGGCGAACTCGTCGAGCTCGATGAACGAACCCTCGTCGAGAAGGGTGTGGATACGCTCGCGGGCCGTCTTCTTGCCCTTGGCGTGCTGCTTCTCGACGGCCCGGGCGGAGCCGGCATGAACGGCTTCGTCGTAGCGGCGGTTCAGGTCGGCCAGCTTGCCGGCCGTGGTGTGCCGGTCGAGTTCGTCTGGGTTGCCAACGAGTTCTGCTGCCATGGGCAGTGAGCCTAATCCGCAGCACGGGTGCCTGATCCCCCGCGTGACCGATCTCGCGGAGCTCCCGGCGCTACCGTGCTCGGTATGGGCGACCGCCTCCCGCTCGATGCCGACGCGCTCCGTGCGACCCTCGGCGGGCGTTGGGCCCGGGTCATAGTCGTCGCCGAAACGGCGTCGACGAACGCCGACCTGCTCTCGGATGGCTCCGCACCCGACCGCTCGGTGCTCGTCGCCGAGAGCCAGGTCGCCGGCCGGGGGCGGCTGGACCGGACCTGGGTTTCGCCGCCCGGTGCGGGGCTGACGTTCTCGGTGCTACTGCGGCCACCGGTGCCGCTGCTTCATTGGGGCTGGCTGCCGCTGCTCGCCGGCGTCGCGCTATATGAGGCGGTCGGCGCGGTGAGTGGCGTGCGCGTCGCCCTGAAGTGGCCGAACGACCTGCTGGCCGGCACCGGGCCGGACCCCGCGTTGTTCGGCAAGGTCGCGGGCATCCTCGCGCAGACCAGTGCCGAGGCCGTCGTCATCGGGATCGGAATCAACGTCTGCACTGCACTGGACGAACTGCCGGTCGAGTCCGCGACGTCCCTCGCGCTGTGTGGTGCCCCCACGCTCGATCGTCGCGAGCTGCTCGTCGCGATCCTTGCCCGGCTCGACTCGCGCTACGCCCAATGGGCCGACGTCGACGGCGACGCTGAGGCGTGCGGCCTGGCCGCGGCCTACCGCGAGGCCTGCGCCACGCTCGGCCAGGTCGTCGCGGTGGCGGGAAGCGATGGCAGCGTCGCGCGCGGGACCGCCGTGGGCGTCGACGGCGGCGGTCGGCTGCAGGTGGACGTCGACGGCGTCGTCGCGATGATCGGGGCCGGCGACGTCGAGCACGTGCGACCCGCCTGAGTGCAGCTGAGCCCGAACCGGGCCGCGACCCGATAGCGTGGGGATTACCAGCTCCCGGAGGTTGCCGTGGCTTACCCCGAGAAGATCCTCGCCGACGACGAACAGGTCGTCGAACACCTGCACCCGCACTGGATCACCCTCGTCCCAGCGACCTTGTGGTTCATCGCCATCTGCGCCGCCGGCGGCGTCGGAATCGCGTACGCCGGCCGTGTTGACGGAACCGGTCGGACGATCATCATCGCCCTCATCGTGGTCGTGGGGCTGGCGCTGCTGTCGTGGCTCACCTTCACGCCGTGGATGGGCTGGCGCACGACGCACTACGTGTTCACGACGCATCGAGTGCTGATCCGGCGCGGCGTGCTGCGCCACGTCGGCCGCGACATCTCCCTGCAGCGCATCAACGACGTCGGCTTCTCGCAGTCGCTGTGGGATCGCATCGTCAAGGCGGGCACGTTGACGATCGAGTCGGCCGGCGAGCAGGGCCAGGAGTCGCTGCGCTACATCCCACGGTCGGACGCCATGCAGCAGTTGCTGAACCGGCTCATCGAGCAGGACGGTGAGCGCCGGGCGCGACTGGCCTACGGCGGGGCGCCGCCGGGCTACCAGCAGCCGCCGCCGGGCTACCAGCAGGGGCCGGCGCAGGGTTATCCGGCCCAGCCGGGCTACCAGCAGGGGCCGGCGCAGGGCCAGCCGGGCCAGCCGGGCTACCAGCAGGGGCCGGCGCAGGGCCAGCCGGGCCAGCCGGGCTACCAGCAGG
>DAITQD010000134.1:0-2030 GCA_036833255.1 Jatrophihabitantaceae bacterium | reverse complement strand
GGCTACCAGCAGGGGCCGGCGCAGGGCCAGCCGGGCCAGCCGGGCTACCAGCAGGCGCCGCCGGGCTACCAGCCCCAGCCGGGCTACCAGCAGGGGCCGGCGCCGGGCCAGCCCAGCCCCACCCGGCAATACCCGCCCCAGCAGTAGATATTCCCAGCACCCGCCCCACTAGGACGGCGCTGATTTTCTCGGGTGGGCGGTGCGCCTCGACCTGTTGATCATGTCGTGTCGAGATGATCTTGTTTGTGGCTATTGGGCAGGCGGATAGGCAGGCGCGTTTCGATGACGCGGCGCTGCTGCTGGGTGATGAACTGAGGGCGGGCAGCGTGTATCGGCTGCTGGCCGAGCACGGTGATCAACTGTTTGGCGACGAGTACTTCGCCGATTTGTTCGCCCGGTCGCGGCTGGGGCGTCCGACGGTGGCGGCGCGGGTGGTCGCGACGGTGATGCTGCTGCAGGCACACGAGGGGCTGTCGGATCGCGAGGCATGCGACCGGCTGGCCTATGACTTGCGGTGGAAGGCGGCGGCAGGCATCGCGGTCGGCTCGGGTTCGTTTCATCCGACGGTGCTGGTTGGGATGCGGAACCGGCTACGAGCCAGCGAGCGGCCGCGGCGCCTGTTCGAGGACGTGAACACGACCGCCCGGGCAGCTGGTCTGTTGACCGGGCGGCGACGGGTGCTGGACTCCACGCCACTGCTGGACGCGGTCGCCACCCAGGACACGGTGACCCAGCTGCGGGCCGCGATCCGCAAGCTGCTTACCGTCGCCGAGCAGGCCGGTGAAGTCGCGCTGGCTGCCGCGGTGCGTGCGGTGCTGGCCCGTGACGATGAGTACGGCACGGTCGGGAAACCGCCGTGCGACTGGGATGACAAGGCCGCCCGTGACGCGCTGGTCGACGCGCTGGTGCGTGACGCGAACGCCGCCCTGACGGTGCTGCACGGCCGGGAGTTGACCGGCCCGCTCAGTGAGGCCGCCGAGTTGCTGGCGCTGGTCGCCGGCCAAGACGTCGAAGCAGACGAACACGGGACGTTCCGCATCGCGCGGCGAGTCGCGCGGGATCGGGTGATCTCCACCGTGGACACGCAAGCCCGGCACGGGCACAAGTCCCGGGCTCGCACCTTCGACGGCTACAAGGCACACCTGGCGATCGACCCGGACGACGAGCTGATCACCAACGTGGCCGTCACGCCGGCAAACGCGGCCGATCGTGATGCCCTCGACGAACTGCTCGACGAAACCGACATGGCCAGCGGCGGTGAGGACGACGACAGCGACCAAGGCGGCGCCGAGGCGCCTGCTCCGGTGACGGTGTTCGGCGATTCGGCCTACGCCGACGGCGCGACGCTGGACAAGCTGACCGGGGCCGGGCACGAAGTGTTCGCGAAGGTCCCGCCGGTGCGCAACAGCAAGGGCTACTCCAAAGACCAGTTCACCATCGACCCGGCCGCCGGCACGGTCAGCTGCCCGGCCGGGCACACCGCGCCGATCCGGGCCCGCCGCGCCGGCGGCGGCCTGGCCCGCTTCGCGCAGTGGTGCGCGGGCTGCCCGCTACGCGCGGCCTGCACCACCTCCCGCTCCGGACGGGTGATCACTATCCATCCCCACGAAGCCGCATTGCAGCAGGCCAAAACGGCGCAGCGTGACCCAGCCTGGCAGCAGACCTACCGCACCACCCGCCCGAGCGTGGAACGCAAGATCGCGCACTTCACCCGGCGAGCGTGGGGCGGACGCCGAGCCCGCTGCCGAGGCCAGGCCCGCATCCTCACCGACGTGATCACCCGCGCCGGTGCGGTCAACCTCGCCAACTTGGCCGTTCGAGGCCTTCACCTCACCCCGACGGGATGGGCCATCGCCTAAGCCGGGCCCTCAGCCCCGCCACGCCCACCGACGAACAGCACCGGCGGCCGCGGCGCCGGCGCCGATACGCCCGAGAACGCAGCACCGTTCCCAGCCCGACCCCAGCCACTCACCGGCCGACGACCTCGGCACCGGCAAACGCCATGCCCAGACAAAGCCCTAAATCAGCGG
>DAITQD010000133.1:0-6978 GCA_036833255.1 Jatrophihabitantaceae bacterium | reverse complement strand
AACACGAGGCCGGCTGGCGACCGAAACGCTTACCCGACGGCAGCACCAAATGGACATCACCGACCCGGCATCGCTATGTCGAACCGCCCGCGACCTACCCGGTCGATCACACCACAGGCCCACCGGACAAGACCGAGCCGGACGCCGCCGAAGAAACCAACCCCGACCCGCCGCCCTTCTGATCGCGGCAACTTCTCACGCCCCATTGGTCAGCTACCTACAGCTGGGTGCCGAAGAAGCTTCGTGGTCTTGGCGTCGCGGTCGGATGCCTCGCGATGAGTTCGTCCCAACCAGCATCGCGTAGTCACTCCCGACTGCCATGGCGACCGGTATCCAGCCGTCCTGCGTCAGTCCGCGGGCTTCCAGTTGCGGCGCACGATCACCACGTCGCGCTCAGCCTCGGCGAGGTCCTGTTCGGTCGGGCGGTTGACGTCACGCCCGCGCAGCGCGCCACTGACGCCCAGCTGTGACGTGCCGCCGCCGATGAGGTCGTGCAGCCCACGCTCGCCAGGTTCGCGCGACGCGCGCTGAGGACGCCGCAGTTTCGGGGCAGGCTGCTCGGTCGGGGCAGCCGGCGGCGGGGGGCCCTGTCGCGACGACGACCGCCGCCGTCGGCGCGAGTGCGAGCCGCCCTGGGATTCGGTCACCCGACGATCCTGCCCTACGGCTGCCCCGGCGTCTGTCTCGAATGGCGCGACGGGCTGTCTCGGTTCGCGCTCAGCTGAGAGCGAGTACCTCGATCAGCGTGCGCGCCGCCTGACCGCCGTCCTCGAGCGCGATGTCGAGCGCGCGCGGCACGTCGAGGTCGTCGAGCAGCGCTGCCGGCAAGGCGGCCACGCCGGAATCGCCGCCCGGCTTCGCGGCGGCGGCATAGAGGTCCTCCAGCAGCGCGGCCGCGCCACTCAGGTCGTCGGGGGAGTAGGACCAGCCTTGTGCCCACGGCCGGTTCAGGCAGAGCAGCCGGATCGTGGCCCCGGTGTGCTCGCGCAGCAGGTCGTCGACGAGGACGAGGTTGCCGGTGGACTTGGCCATCTTCGTGCCGCCGACCGCGACCGTCCCGGCCCGCAGCCAGGCGCGTGCGTACGGCGCGACACCGGTGGCGGACTGCGCCAGGATCGCCTCGCAGGCATGGTGCGGGTAGGCGAGGTCGGCGCCACCGCAGTGCAGGTCGATGCTCGCCCCGAACAGCGATAGCACCATCGCCGCGCATTCGGCGTGCCAGCCGGGCCGGCCGTCACCCCATGGGCTAGGCCAGCTGATCTCGTCATCGGCCGTCTCCTGCCACACGGTGACGTCGAGCGGGTGGTCCTTGGCCGGGTCTTCGGGGTGGTCGTGGAATTCGCTCGACAGGGCGACGGCGGTGTCGTGATCGAGTCC
The DNA here is from genome assembly GCA_036833255.1 of Jatrophihabitantaceae bacterium. Lineage (GTDB taxonomy): Bacteria > Actinomycetota > Actinomycetes > Mycobacteriales > Jatrophihabitantaceae > QHCC01. Next base: position 5,601 of record DAITQD010000133.1, on the reverse strand, counting down.
GGCGGTGGTGGCCGCACTCGCGGTGCGGGCGTAGACCGTGCCGCCGCGCAGGTAGGCCGCGTCGCGCGCGAGCAGCGCCGCCCCGAGTTGGATGACGTGGCCGACCGCCTGCGCCGCCGTCGGCGCATGGTCGGGATTGCGCACCCGCAAACGGGCCATCGTCGCCTCGAAGGATGCACGCTGCAGCGTGGCGAGCATCGAGAACGACTCGCCGCGTCGGCGGGCCTCCGCGAACAACGCGTCGTCGACGTCGGTGACGTTGCGGGCCATGGTCACGGTGTGGCCGTGCCAGCGCAGCACGCGGTCGGCGGTGTCGGCCCAGATGTAGGTGGCAGCGTGGCCCAGATGTGTCACGTCGTAGGGCGTGATGCCGCAGACATACATCCGCACGCGGCCGACCATCGGCAGCGGGGTGCCGGAGAGTCGCAGGGGCATCGGGGGTCCGGTGAGCCGTGAGGAATCCACGCCTCGCAGTCTGCCAGCGTCGTGCAGAGCATCGACGGCGTGGTCGAACAGAGCGTCAACCTGTGCTACGCAGGCAACGACCTGTAAGCGGAAGAAAGGGCGTGGCCGGCGTGAGGATCGCCGTCCGAGTCCGCCCGGGTGCCAGCCGAACGGTCGTCGGCGGCTCCTACGCCGGCGCCCTGGTCGTTCGGGTCGGCGCCCAGGCGGTCGACGGCAGAGCCAACGAAGCGGCCATTCGCGCGCTGGCGAAAGCATTCGGCGTGCGGCGGCGCGATGTCGTGCTCGTCAGCGGCGCAACCAACCGCACCAAGGTGATCGACGTGACCGGAGCGTCGCAGCAGATCCTGGACGCGTTGCTGGCTCAGTAGCCGGTAGCGGTCTTTGCAGTCAGCGTGGCGTGCGAGAACAGGCCGGGCGAGCCGATGGATTGGACCGAGCCGGGGTGTCGCGGGTTCTTGGCACCGAGGATCCGCTCGAACAGGGCGAGGTATTCGTCAACCATCCGCTCGGCGCCGAATCGGCTGACGGCCTCGCTCCGGCAGACGCCCCGGTCGAGGTCGCCGACCTGCGCGGCCGCTGTCACGGCCGCGGCGACGTCGGAGACGAGGAGCCCGGTCGATCCGTGGCGGAGCACTTCGGGCATTGAGCCTAGCGGCGTGGCGATGACGGGCGTTCCGGTGGCGAAGGCCTCGATGACCGACAGGCCGAATGGTTCGGCGAAGTTGATCAGATGGAGCAGCGCTCGTGCGCCGCCGAGCAGGGCGTCGCGCTCCGCCAGCCCTACCGGCCCGAGGTAGGAAACGTCGACACCATCGACGTGCGGTTGTACGGCATCGCGGAAGTACGTCTTGTCCTGGATGCTGCCGGCGATGATCAGGGGCAGCCCCGCCCTTTTGGCGACCTCGATCGAGACGTGCGTTCCCTTGTCAGGGTGGATCCGGTCGAGGAAGAGCAGGTATTCCCCGGCATCGGGCACGAACGTGAATTGGCTCGTGTCGATGCCGTAATGGATCGTGGCGGCATAGTGCAGATCCGGCTGGCGGTCGGCGTCGCTGATCGCGACGTAACGGGCGATGTCGTCATAGGCGCGATAGACGGCCAGAGTCTGCCTCGATGGGGACCCGTGGATCGTCGTGACCATCGGCGTGGACACCAAGCGGCTATAGCTCAGCGGCAGGAAGTCGAAATGGTTGGCCAGCACATCGAACTCGCGTGCTCGTTCGAAGGCCGTCGCGTTGTGCAGGGCTTCGCATGCTCGGGCGTCGGCCTGTTTGTCTTCCTCGTAGCCGACCGGAACGGTGCCATGTAGCCAGGCCGAGGTCTGCGAATTCGCGCTCGCGAACAGCGTGACGTCGTGGCCGCGGGCGACGAAGCCCTCGGTCAGCGTGGCGGCGATCTGCTCCCACGCCCCGAGATTGCGCTGGGGCAAGCGGTGCGCGATCGAGGCAATGACGCCAATCTTCATGTGTTCCTCGATTGCAACTCGACGGCTGCCCTGGAAGACATCGTCAAGAGACGAGCGCGGGCGTCGGTGAGTCCAATATACCTGTTCCTACCCAAGATCCAGTCGCCCCGGTGATCGATCTTGGCAGCGACCGGAGGCGCTACCGCAGGTCGCGTCCGGGCGAGGCAAGCTTGCCGTCCGAAACTAGTGCAAGCCTGGTCAGACGCCGTGATTGCCCCGTCGTGGCGTATACTGGTGAGTGTTCCGGTTCCTTCTGCGCAGACGCCGTCCCCGGCCGATGCCGAATCGGGAGCATCCCTTCAGGCGCCGGCCGTTCAAGGCGTAGTCAGGTCGCACACCTGTGAGCACTGCCCCGTACATCGATGCTGGCTCGTCATACGCAACAGGCCTTGCTCTTCGGCTCAGGATGGCGCCGCGACTGGTCCATGCGAATCGCATCGACGGTGCCTGGTGGCCCCGGTCGACCGACCTGATCCAGGAGTTACCACCAGTACTGCATGCGCTCTCCAAACGGATCGGTCGGATTCGTGGCGTGCTGCTGAATCAAGGCGAGTGGATGCCTACGCCGGTGGACTGGACGCCGCCCGGCAACCACCGCGTCCGGATCGGCTGGTACGGACATCAGGACGCCCACATGGCGGTCCTGATCGGCGACAGCGCCAAGCGGGTAGACGTGCTCGTCATCCCATCGGGGACCGATTCAGCGACTGCGTCCGCGGCCATGACACTCGCCTCGACAATGGGCAACACACTCAGCGGGCCGGACGCGCTGTGCGCGGCGGAATTGTCCAGCCCGCTGGCCGAGCCGCAGGCCAGTGACGACGCGGGCGACGCGACTGCCGCCGTGGGCTGAGCTCCGCGTGGCTGGCGCCAGGCCCGCCGACTCGGGACTCATCCAGCTCTGGTCGGGTAGCCGTCCCGCCTGCTCGCGGAGAGCTCGGTGATCGCAGAGGCGTGGCGTGCTCCCGCAGCCGGGAGGCGAAGTCGGTGAGCCGCTCGATCTTCCTGACGGCCTGCACTTCGCGTGGAGCGGGCGACGGGAATCGAACCCGCGTTATCAGTTTGGAAAACTGAGACCCGTAGGTCGCCAATACCCTGTAATCACTGACTTAGAGCGGTTCTTGGGCACCACTATTCGCATCGCGTGCGATCCACGTGCGATCCACGTCAGCTAGGTTCGGAGTCATGCTCGGGCGAGGTGGCGCGGCTCGGCGGGGGAACGGCTGACGACGCCGGGCGAGTTCGCGGAACAGGTTGAAACCCGCTGGGCAGCGCGTACTGTACCGGCAGCCGCACCCCGCGACCCGTGACGACCTGGCCGCCTCGATCGCGACGATAACCGTCGTCCGTGCCGTGCAGAATATAAGCGTGACGACTGACGACTCATCCGTACCGGACGATGGCGACCATGAGGACCTGGTCGAACCCGCTGATTCGGCGCCGCGGGAGTCCAAGAACGAGCCCGAGCAGTCCCCGGATAGCCCGCGCGCGGAGATACAACTGCTGGGCGGCTACCGCCTGAGCCCGGGTGCGCGCCGCAGTTTCAAGCGCAGCGCCGAACAGCTGCGCAAGCTCATGCAGCAAGTGACCTTCCGACCCGGAATGTTCGATGGAGTCCGACGCATCGCGCAGCAGATCACACTGCCCGCCGAAGTATTCGAGAGCGCCCGGCGCATTGGCGAGCAGGTCGCCGGTACTCAGCAGATGCGTGATCTCACCGACGAGGTTGCGCAGATGCAGCGGGACTCCGTTGCTCAGCTGCTCGCGACCCCGGAGTGGCGGGAACAGTTCCGCCAGCTCGCCCAGACGCTGCGGCGCTACTACGCGCCCAACTGGGTAGGCGTAGAGATCGACGTGGTCACTCTTTTCGACCTCGCGCGCGCTGAGGGCATCTCGGTGGTCTGGGTGCCGCGGGCGGCGCTGGTGACCGAGTTGCTCACGGCGTCGGACGCCGCAGTTCGCCGACAACTGCTCACGGAGCACGCCGCTGACATCGTCGAGGACTGCGGTACCGCGCTGGCGGCCGTTGACCAGCCGCAGCTAGAGCAGTATCGGGAGCTACTGTCGCAGGCCGTTGCAGCGCACCAGGCCGGTCTGAACGGGCCCGGGCAGTCAATGTCCGCCGTCGTACTGACTGCGCTTCTGCAGTGGGTGTACGACCACGGTGAGCTTCGGACGGTGAAGACGTCGCCCCTCCGCTCTAAGGGCATGGACGACCTTCTGTTGCGGGACGTCAAGGTGGCGTTGTTGATCGAGGCCGCCGTACCGGCGGTAGCAGGCAGCCGGGACAAGGTTCCCGATGGCGAGCTGGGTGGATTCAACCGGCATGACACGCTGCACCGCGTTGCCGATGAGGCCTATTCGACGCCGAACGCGATGATCGCGCTGTTGCTCGCGACGGGGCTGCTGGCCGAGGCGAACGTGATGCTCGTGGACGGTCGGCTGTGAATCGACGCTGAGCCTCTGGGCGCCCTGGGGGCTGAGGGAAAGTGGCCGACTAACAGCAGTCAGCGGGTCGGGTCACGCACGTTGTGCCAGCTGAGGTTCCCGCCCGTGACCCTGGCGCGTAGGCCAGGTCAGCTTTCCTGACGGGCGTGTGGCCCGGCTCAAACGGACCCGCGCGGGAAGCGCAACGGCAACACCTTCGACCCGGACCGCATCAGGATCGGTCGGCCCGCCTGACGAGCACAGCCCCTGCGTCTTCCCGGAAGTGGAAGATACTGCGCGCCGTCCGACCCCCGACCGATGGCCCGGCCACTTCGCGCATGGCACGGGCGTCAGCACACCGCGGCTGCAGCGTTTGGCGTGTTCTACCCGTCAGCGTCCAGCATGCAATTTCGCAGAAAACGAAACAACAACACCCTACATATCCTGGCCCAACGGCGCCGCAGACGGCTCGCTTCTGTCGGTTGGGGGCAAACAGGCCTTCTCCCTCGCAGCAGTCAACCTTGATCGCTTTGAGCACGACGACGCGGCTCACTCCCACATTGCCGCGCGAGCCCTCGCTCGCCATAATTCTCGACCAGGGGCGGGCGCGCCCCGGTCGGGACATCGGGCATCAACAGCGGGGTGAGTTCGGGCACGGCGATGGTGGTGAACACCGCGCTTCTTGTCCGTAATGGCAGACCAGTGCACATAGCCGCGTGACTGTTTCTGAAAATGGTAGATACCCGTCTCACCCGGAACCAGGCGGCCGCGCCGCCTCGCCCTGAGCGTCAGAGCTCCACTCTGTCGCGTCAACGCAGTCGGTCCGCGGCGATCTGCTCGACTGTCATCTGACGGAGGTTGTACGGCCGCCGTTGACACCTTTCCCTCTCGTCGCGGCAGAGCTGACGCGCCGGCCGCGAGCATGAGTGCTGTGCAACGGGCTGTGCTGGCTCAGACCGAGTACGGTCCGAGGGACACAGCTAGTGTTCGACCGTCACCGTCGAGCCCCGCATTTCACAGAAAACGAAACAACAGCACCCGACAAATCCTGCGGCCAACGGGCGCCACAGATCTCGGCCCGCACCCGCCGATCGGCGCTCCCAAACCATCCCTCTCGAAGCAGTCAACCTTGATCGCCTTGAGCACGGCGGGAGCGGCTCGCTCCTATTTTGCCGCGCCGGGGTGCGGAGGTGATTCGGTGCACGTCTCTCTTGGCGTAGAGGAAATTGGACCTCGCACCGACT